>CAVHGF010000005.1:0-53379 GCA_963635625.1 Treponemataceae bacterium
TAGCGGTCGTGAGTGGCGAGTTCCCGCTCAGTTCCCGTCCCACCGATACAGAACTCCGCTTGAAGATCGGTTCTCAGGTTATGTTCGTGAAGAATAATTGGGAGAAACGGTACTACAACGGGAAGATAGGTACCATTACCGAACTGAAAGAGGATGAAGTGAAGGTCGAGGTGGATGCCGGTCACGGTGAGCGCAGGATTATCACGGCGCAATGTGAGCAGTGGCAGAACAAGACCTACAGTTGGGACGAAGAAGAGAAGAAGATTGTCGAAAAGGTTATCGGCACATTTACCCAGTTTCCGCTCAGGCTTGCCTGGGCTATTACAGTCCATAAGAGCCAGGGACTTACATTTGAGAAGGTGATTGCCGACATCGGAAGCACCTTTGCCTCAGGTCAGGCATACGTTGCCCTTAGCCGCTGCACATCTATGAACGGCCTTGTTCTTACGTCTCCCATTAACCAGTGGAGCGTAAAGACAGACCGCCGTGTGCTGGAGTTCGCCAAGAACGAGACTCCGGAAACCCTTCTCACCGAGCAACTCGCCGGGAGCAAAGCTGACTTCTATTATAACGAAGCCAGAAAAGCATTGCGGTTTCACGATGCAAAGGGCACCGTCGAGAGCTTCCTCACGGCCCTCAAGTACCGCAACGACATTACCAGCGACACATTCCGCCGTTACGCCACGACATGGCTGTTGCGCCTGTTCCGTATGGCCGATAATGTCCCGGAACTCCAAAAAAAACTGGGGGCTAAAACCAAAGAAGTTGAGGACCAGGCTTCGACAATTTCCAAACTGCAAAAGCAGATTGAAGAGAGCAAGGGACAAATGCAACAACTGAAATCCGACCTTTCCGATATGCAACAGAAAGCAGAATCTCTCTCCAGCGATTTGAAGACTGCTCAGAAGTCCATTCGAAAGGCTGATGACAAACATTCTAAGGATGTTCAGATCATTTCGGAAAAAGAAATTGAAATTCAGCGTCTTGCCGAAGAGAGCCATCGTCAGCAACAAAAAATCGCGGCCCTCGAAGCCGAAGTCCAGAGGGTTTCATCAATCAAATGGTATCAGAAACTGGTTGGTAAAAAGTAATAGTCCATACTGTTTATCTCTGCAAGATAGTAAAAAAATGAACTCCTGCCTGGGATTCTGAAGAATCGGAAATCCTAAAATCTCACAAGATATCAGGATTGAATTCCTAATATTTTGTGAGATATTCGGAAAGTGCTATATTTGCAGTATGATAAAAAGGCAAATAGAAAACAGCGTCAAGGCAACACTTTTTGACAGGAAAGCCGTTGTCCTTCTTGGCCCGAGACAGGTAGGCAAGTCCACCCTGATGAATATGATTTTTCCCGGCAATGACTCCGTCAAATGGTTTACCGGCGATGATCCTGCAGACAGGGAGGCATTAACTGACATTTCGCTTACCAGACTGAAGCTTATCCTGGGAAATTTCAAGGTCGTGGTCATCGACGAGGCGCAGAAAATTACCGGGATAGGGGATACTATGAAGCTTATAACTGACCACCTTCCCGAAATCCGGCTGATTGCCACCGGAAGTTCTTCTTTCCAGCTGGAGTCTTCTTTGGGCGACTCGCTCGCGGGCAGAAAACGCGAGTTCCATCTGTTCCCGATATCCTTCTCGGAGATGGTGTCGCATTCCGGTCTGATAGAGGAGGAGCGCACGATTTCAGACAGGATGATTTACGGGTACTACCCTGAGGTGGTCATGAATCCGGGAAAGGAGCGTGAGATCCTCAAGGAATTGTCCGACAGCTATCTGTACAAGGATATTCTCTCTCTGGAAAGGATAGCGAAAGGGGAGAAGCTGGTCAGGTTGGTTCAGGCCCTCGCTCTTCAGATAGGATCTCAGGTATCATACCACGAACTTGCCCAGATTGTCGGAATTGACGACAAGACCGTCGAGAAGTATATAGATATCCTGGAGAAATGCTATATAGTCTTCAGGCTGCCGTCCTATGCGAAGAATCTTCGCAACGAGTTGAAATTCAGCCGAAAGGTATATTTCTATGATCTCGGGATAAGGAATGCAGTCCTCGGTAACTTCACTCCTCTGGATTTGAGGCCGAAGGAGGAGGTGGGACATATGTGGGAGAATTTTATGATAGCGGAGCGGAGGAAGTGCAATGAGTACTCGAACAGATATGTGTCAAGCTATTTCTGGAGAACTGAACAGCAGAAGGAGGTCGATCTTATCGAGGTCATTGACGGGGCGGTGGCCGCATTCGAGTTCAAGTGGGATCCCGAAAAGAAGGTGAAAACTCCGACTCAGTTCATGAGTTCCTATCCGGAGGCTTCTTTCGAAGCCGTGTCACCGAAAAATGCGGCGGAGTTCCTTCTCGAAGTGCAGGTTTCGAGGGGGCAAAAAAGTTTCTTTCAGGCAGTTTGAAAAACAAAAACCCCGGCCATTACGGTCGGGGTTGAATTTGTGTTCCAGAGGGGGATTATTTACCGAGTTTGTTGATGTAAACCTGAATTCCACTCTTGAGGTTTGCGGCTTTATTCTTGTGAATAACACCGATTTTAGCAAGCTTGTCTATCTTTGCGAAAACTGCAGGTGCTGCTGCTTCTGCTGCTGCTTTATCTGTAGTATTTCTGATGTCACGAATCGCATTTCTGGTCGTTTTTGCATAATATCTATTATGCAATCTGCGCCTTTCGCCCTGACGAGCTGCCTTGTCTGCTGAAGCTGTATTTGCCATATTATTACTTTTTTATTTTTTCGTAGTCGGTAGGAGAATCGAACTCCTATTGCAAGAATGAAAATCTTGAGTACTAGCCGTTATACGAACCGACCAAAAGGATTGCAAATATACGTATTAATTTTGATTCTCCAAAATTATTATTTTCTTTCTGCTTCTTTTTCCCAAGTCCAGGTGTAGAGTATGGATTCAGCCTTTCTGAAAAGCTGTCTCTTGTTCTTTTTAGGTGCGTATACCCAAGCTTCAGCCACGATCACTTCACTTCCGTCCGGAGAATAGAAACTGTGGTCCACGAAAGGTCCGCCCATAAATGCTCCCTCGAGATCCCATTGGCCGTAAGTCTGTGCGAACTCTCTTCCCCGGTATTTGATATACTCGGTGGAAGGCTTCCAGTAAGACGCCGTTTTCATATACGAGCCCTCGTCCGGGCCGGGAACGTTTTCTTTCAAGATTCTGTCCCTTTGAGCGATGATGGTACTTGTCTCAAGTGCGTTCTTGCCGGCAGGATACCGATAAAGGAATATGCCCTCGCTGTATTCTCTGGTGCTGTACTCTATCCACGCGAAATCATTGCTTATCTTCCTGAGTTTATATCCGGAAGGCACGTGTACGGAGCCGCCGAATACAGGTGTGACCCTGGCAGACACCTCGGTGTTCTCGTATTTGATGGAATTGCGTACTATCCTGTCACGCTCCGCCTGTTCGATGGCGGTTATGATCTTTTTCTCATTGGCCTTATATAGCGCTATGGCATCCTCGGAGGTGTGTGCCGCTATGTTTATGACTATCTGCGGGGCGGCCCACTTGTCTCTGACGAAAGTGACCCCCGGATTCTGAACCTGAGGGTTGATGTCAAAAAAAATGATGTTCCTGTGCACGTGAAACATCTCTATGAAAGAAGAGTGCGTCACATTGATAAGAGTATATGTAGGCTCCACCAGAGGCAGGTACGGGTATTCCGCTTCAAGGCTTTCCCGGAGCGTGTCCCCCAAAGCTCCGTCCAGATCCTGTTTTTCTATCACCAGAAGCACTTCTCCCGCCTTGCCGCTGATGGAAGGAAGGATGGTGCCGGTGTTCTTGCACCCGGAGAAGGCGAGCAGCGCTGAGATCAGTATAAAAAGAGTCTTTTTCATATCAGTGTATAAGTCTTGAAATGTCGTTGCCGAAAGCCAGGAACATAAGCATTATGAGAAGGACCATTCCTAACATCTGCATCACTATCAGGAATTTGTCGGAAGGTTTCTTTCCGCTTATCATCTCATACAGGGTGAATACGATGTGTCCTCCGTCGAGTCCGGGGATAGGGATAAGGTTCATCACGCCCAGCATAATTGAAAGCAGTGCGATGATGGACAGGAACTGATACCAGTCCCAAGTGTTTGGAAATACTTGGCCGATGGCGATGAAACTGCCCACAGACTTGTATGCTCCGGTGGAAGGAGTGGCTACAAGCTTCAGGTCCTTAAGGTATCCGCTTATCGTGCTGCCGGTCTGTTTGAATCCCTGCGCGACACTTCCCGCTGCTCCGTAATGTTTTCTCTCGACGTGGACAGGCATAATGTATACGCCAATTCTTCCAGCTGTATCTACTTGAAGGGTAACGTTTTCAAGCGCGCCTTGCCTTTCCAGCCGCACAGATACGTCTTTGCCTGCATTCGCTCTGAGAAGAGACAGTCCGTCCTGGAAAAACTGCGCGTCCTGTCCCTCTATGCTGATGATGCGGTCTCCTTTGTGCAGAATACCGCTGTTCGCCGGCGAGGCGACTGAATCCACCACGAAAGGCAGAGCCAAGTCAAACATCATAGGGGAAGACAGACACTCCGATGTTCTCGACAGGTCCATATACAGCGAGAGCGTGTCATCTCCGCGCTGTACCTTCACGCACCGTACTTCGCGTCTGATGAGGTCGGCCTGCAGGGAAGAGAAATCCTGCGGGACATAATCGTCCATACTGAGAATCTTGTCCCCCGGCATAAATCCCATATCCCGGGCCAATTCATTAGGATATATCTGTGAATCCTGATTCGGGATGTAGGCCGTTCCCCAGATGCCGCAGATGGCACTGTACGTTATTATGGCGAATATGAAATTGAAAAGCACTCCGCCGGCCATCACGAAAAGCCTCTGCCATGCAGGGTGTGTTCTGAACTCCCAGCTCTGCGGTTCTTTCTTCATACTCTCCAGATCCATAGACTCGTCTATCATTCCGGCGATTTTGCAATATCCGCCGAAAGGCAGCCAGCCTATGCCGAACTCCGTTTCTCCTTTCTTGAATTTCAGAAGCGACTTGCCGCCGACATCGAAAAAAAGATAGAATTTTTCAACTCTGATGTGAAAAAGTCTGGCGAAAAGGAAATGCCCGAACTCGTGTACGATTATGAGCAGGGACAAGGCCAGAATGACCTGTATGATTTTAAAAAGAACAACCATTTAAATAAGTTCCTGTGCTTTTAGGGCAGTTTCGTTATTGGTGAAGAAAATATCTTCAAGAGTAGGATCCGCTACAAAGTCTGCACCAGCAAGACAACGATCCACCAGATCGGTTATGCCGTAAAAACCTATCCGGCCTTCCAGGAATGCCTTGACTGCCACTTCATTGGCTGCATTCAGGACGCACGGGATGTTGCCTCCTCTGAAAAATGCCGCTCTGGCGAGGCTGAGGTTAGGGAATTTATCCTCGTCCGGAGCCTCGAAGTGAAGACATCCCAATTCCGCGAAATCCAGATGCTTGTTCCCCACGTCCAGACGCTTGGGGAAGCTTAATGCCAATCCTATAGGCTCCCGCATATCGGGCCAACCCATCTGCGCTATCACAGCTCCGTCTTCGAATTCCACCATAGAGTGTATTATGGACTCCGGATGCACGACTATGTTCACCATATCTGGAGTCAGGTCGAAAAGATGGCAGGCCTCTATCATCTCGAATCCTTTGTTCATCATAGTAGCGGAGTCTATGGTGACCTTCGCCCCCATATTCCAATTGGGGTGTTTGAGGGCGTCGCTCGCCTTGGCCCTGCAGATGCGCTCCTTGTCCCAACTGCGGAAAGGTCCGCCCGAGGCAGTGAGATGCACTCTTTTCAGTTCGTTTCCTTGGGCTGCGAGAAGGCATTGGAAGATGGCCGAATGTTCGCTGTCCACAGGAAGGATCACCGCACCGTGACTGCGCATCGTGCGTGTCACTATGTTTCCTGCCGCCACAAGCGTTTCTTTATTGGCAAGGGCTACTATCTTCCCCGCTTCCAGTGCTGCGAGGGTAGGCCTCAGACCGCTGAATCCCACCATTGCACCTACGACTATGTCCACATCCGATGCGGCTGCGAGTGCGCACAGACTGTCAGTTCCGGTAAAGACTTTGCAGTCAGTGTCTTTCAGTCTTTCCGCCAACTCGTGGTAGAGGGATTCGTCGCATATCACGACATTAGCCGCGTCGAATTCACGGGCCTGTGAAGCGAGCAGGTCTATGTTTCTGTTGGCGCTTATCAACTGCACCTCGAACAGGTCGCGATGTCTGCGGATTACGTCAAGAGTCTGTGTGCCAATGGAGCCTGTCGATCCCAGAATGGCTACTTTCCTTTTGTCCATCAGAATGATATATATAAGGTAGGGTTGACGGCTGTGCCTTTATACCATAGTTCGAAATGAAGGTGGTCTCCGTTGGATGTGCTTCCCGTGTTCCCCACGTATGCGATAGGAGTGCCGGCCTTGACCTTGTCTCCCTGCTTTTTGAGCAGGCTGCGGTTATGCTTGTATGTGGACACTATGTCTCCGGAGTGCTGAATCGAGATGGTATAACCGTATTCGTTGCTCCATCCGGAATAGATCACCGTGCCGTCCAGGCACGCTTTGACTACGCTGTTGGCAGGTGCCGTGATGTCCACGGCAGGGTGTGTGGACATATCGAAACCGTTGGAGATGACTCCCACCAGAGGACTGAAGAAGTGCACGCCTTCGATGGGAAGGTTGCGCTTGGCCCCGGATGAAAGTCCGAACTGTTCTTCTTCTTTGACCTTGGCCCGCAGAATGGAATCTTGCTGTTGAAGGTATTGGGCGCTTTTCTGCTCGAGGTATGGTATGACGTGGGAGTTGTTTGTGACTTCTTCCAGGGTCAGGCTCTGTTCTCCGCTGAGCGTGCGGTTGATGTTGGCCGCGTAGAGTTCCCAGCGTATCATCGCGCTTTCCAGAGAGTCGATTTTTACGGCGTTGTAGAGGGCCTGGTTGCGGAAATTGGCATCAGGGTAGCCCGGGATGGAGTAATGCAGGGGAGTGAATACCAGAAGGGAATATATTCCGCCGATGAGCACGCATATGAAGAGGGTGAGCAGAGAGAAAAAACTCAGTTTGCTGAATCTTATGGCGTAGATTTTCTCGTGTGTGGCATCTTCGACCAATGACAGTCTATATAGCTTGTGCTCCTCTTTTTTACTTTTCATACTTTTACTAAATTTGCAGCATATTTATGGACAGAATTATAGGCATAGACTTCGGGAGTGCACGGACGGGACTTTCTGTCAGTGATCCCCTGCAGATTTTCGCCTCTGCCCTGGATACGCTACCGTCTGCAAAGATAATAGATTATCTTAAAAAATACGAAGAAGCCGGAGAGCATATTGTCCGTTTTGTGGTGGGCTATCCGTTGAATCTCAACGGCGCTCCGGCTCAGACGGCTCCGCAGGTGGATTCCTTTATAGAGAAGCTCCAGAAGGCTTTTCCCCAGGTGCCGGTAACGCTTGAAGACGAGAGGTTCACTTCCGTTCTTGCCCATAAGGCGATGATAGACGGAGGGATGAAATATTCGCGCAGACGTGATAAGAAGGAAGTGGATAAAATCAGCGCTGCCATCATATTGCAGAGCTATTTGGATAGAATAAAATGATACGACCTATTTATTTATATGGCAGCGAAGTGCTGCGTAAGGTGGCCGCAGAGGCCGATCTTGCTGACAAGGAGACATTGGCCTCTCTGATAAATGATTTGTGGGATACGCTGAAGGTGGCGGACGGTTGTGGACTTGCCGCCCCTCAGATAGGGGTTTCCACCAGGGTGCTCGTAGTGGACGGAGACGGCCTTTCGGAGGAAATGCCTTATCTGAAAGGTTTCAGAAGGGTTATGATCAATCCTGTAGTCCTGGAGGAATCGTCCCGGATGTGCGATTACCAGGAAGGATGTCTCAGCGTGCCCAACCTCTATTATGAGGTTACGCGTCCGGAATCGATGAAGGTGGAGTATTACGACGAGAATTTCGAGAAGAAGGTGGAGGAATTCGACAAATTCGGCTGCCGTATGATACAGCACGAGATGAGCCACCTGGACGGACACCTTTTCACGGATCTGATAGCGCCCATACGCCGAAAGATGATACAGGGCAAACTTCAGAACATATCAAAGGGAAAAGTGAGGACACAATATAAAACTATAATCAAATAATTACAACTATGGGAGCATTTCACGCTTATGATATCCGTGGAATATACGGAGAGGATTTTGACAGGAATACAGCATATAAGGTAGGTTATTTTCTGCCTGAACTTTTGAAAACCCGTAAAATCGCGGTGGGCAGGGACTGTCGCGTGTCTTCACCGGAAATTCACGACGCTCTGCTGCAGGGAATCTGCGATGCCGGGGCCGATGTCTATGATCTTGGCCTCACGAGCACCCCTATGGTTTATTTCGCCACGGCCAATTATGGCTTCGACGCTTCTGTCCAGATTACGGCTTCGCATAACGCCGCCAAGTATAACGGTATGAAGGTGTCACGCAGTCAGGCTCTTCCGGTGGGTTTTGACAGCGGATTGGGACAGATAAAGGAATGGATAGACGAGGATCGTCCTACTCCTGTCGCCGAGGCAAGAGGGGAAGTTCATCCTTTCGATATCCATAAGGATTATCTCGACTTTATGTTGAAATTCAAGGGGGATTACTCTAATCTCAACATAGTTTTCGACCTGTCCAACGGTATGGCGAATCTTTTTGCCAAGGAAGTTTTCGGAGACGGCCCGCAGTATCTTTTCGACGAGATAGACGGCCGCTTCCCTAATCACGAGCCTAATCCGTTGGTGGCCAAGAATGTGGAACCGCTCAAGAATGCTGTGAAAAAGGCAGGTGCCGATATAGGTGTCATCTATGACGGCGATGCGGACCGAGTGATGTTTGTCGACGAGAAAGGCGAGTTCGTGGCTCCCGATCTGGTGATAGCGCTTATGGCTCTTTATTTCTGTGATGAGAGAGGAGCCAAGAATCCTGTCGTGCTTCAGGAGATAAGAAGTTCGAAGGCCGTGGCCGAATATCTTGGCTCGTATGGTGCGGATGTGCACACCTGGAGAGTTGGCCGGGCTTATGCCGCTCCGAAGCTCAGGGAGATAGACGGCTTGTGGGGAGGTGAATTGGCAGGACATTACTATTTCAAGGATTTCTTCTATTCGGACAGCGGGCTTCTGTCCTCGCTGATTGTGCTGCGTATAGTTTCCGCTCTGAAGAAGAAGGGAGTGACGCTCAGCGAGCAGATTGGCCGTATCGCGAAATATCAGAATTCGGGAGAGATTAATTTCCGTCTCGAAGACAAGGCGGGAGCTATGAAGGCCGTGTGCGAGCATTTCCGTGAAAGTGAGGGTGAACCGCAGAAATTTATGGATTTCGACGGATTCCGACTTGAATATCCTACCTGGTGGTTCAACATACGTCCTTCGAATACGGAACCTTATCTGCGTTTCATATGCGAGGCTACCACGCGTGAGGAGCTTGACCGCCGTATAGAGGAGGTAAGTGAGATATTGACGGACAAATTCGGCGGAATCCGCAGTTAGAAGGCCGTGGTATACATTTTTGATCTTGACGGTACCCTTTACGACAAGAAAGGGCTTAAGAAGTGGATGGTTTTGCGCGCCCTCAGGGACCGCCGTCCGCTGCGGATGTTCATTGCCGAGAAAAAAAGCCGGGAGGAATTATGTCTGCAGGACACGGGAACCATAGACTATGCGACTCTTTATGAGCATATTGCAAGGCACGCCGGGTGTAGTGTGGAAAAGGCCTGCCAATGGTATGAACAGTGGTATATGCCAAGTATGGTTTCTCAGATTCACCTGCATTGCGCCTTGAGGCCGGGAATCAGGGAACGTCTGGAAAAAATAAGGAAAGAAGGCGACAGGATGCTTATCCTTTCTGATTATGGCTGCATCAAGGAGAAATTGCAGGCCATAGGGATAGACGAGTCATATTTCAGCTTTTTCCTTGATTCTCCTTCACTTGGGGGTTATAAACCATCTTCCTGTGTGTTCCGCACTGCTTTGGAGATAGCGGGAGCGCAGGCGGAGGATTGTCTTATGATAGGGGACAATGTTGTCAAGGACGGAGGAAGCGAAAAGATAGGCATAAGATTCATCCACATAGAAGATTTTTTAAAACAATAACCTGATTAATGGAATTTAAAATAGGGCGTCTGGCCTTACTCTTGGGGAGCATTCTGCTGGTGTTCTCGTGTAAGAAAGACCCCGCAACTCAAAGATGGGTAGAACAGCCTGACGGGTACGCCCGTATGTATGATTTCTACAAATCTTCTCAAAAATATTCGGATGCTCTCCTGGAAGACGCCGCCATCGTGCTGGTCACTTCTGAAGGTGAGACGATAGTTATGTCCTTGAGTCACGTCGTGGTGGAAAGGGAGGCTGTGTCTTCCGGCCGTGTGGTGGCCGTAGGTGCGGACGGATGCTGGATGGTGGGAGGCGAGAGTACGGACATATACCGGAACGAGGCGCTTAAAGACGGCGAGGCCATACCTTTTTATCTATATTTCACCACGGACAAATCCCTGCATATCAGGATAAGCAACGGTAACCATCTGGTAATAAGGAAGGCTTCCCTGCAACTGCCGGTAATATATCTCAATACTTCAGATCGTGGCGAGGTGACAAGCAAGGAGGAATACAAGACGGGCACCATCACGATAAAGAATCCATCCCGTCTGTTCTGGGATGTGACGGAATTCGAGGGGGTGATGCGTATACGTGGTCGCGGCAATTCGACTTGGGGTATGCCCAAGAAGTCGTATAAGGTCAAATTGGATGACAAGCAGCGTCTTTTCGATATGTCTAATGACAAAGAATGGTGCCTGCTTGCCAATTATTGCGACAAATCTCTTCTGCGAAATGTCGTGGCTATGGAGATATCCCGCAGACTTTCATTCAGTTGGACCCCGAAGATGTGCCCGGTGGAGGTCTATTTCAACGGCCGTTATGACGGAGTGTATCTGTTCTCGGAGCACAAGAAGGTGTCCAAGGAGAGGGTCAATATCGATACTGATGCGGGGGACATTCTTTTTGAAATCGATCAGTCCCAGGATGAAAATGTCTGCTGGACCACAGAGCACGGGGCCCCGATGATGTTTTCAGACCCTGATGAGCCTACGCAGGAGCAGATAAGCTACGCCAAGGCATTCTTCAAGTCTTTTGAAGATGCGCTGTGGAACAAGGACTTCAGTACCGTGTATTCCCGGTATATTGACAAGCCTTCGTTCATAAACAATTTCATAATACAGGAGTTGACGAAGAACGTGGATGGCAATCTGCGCAAAAGTTCTTTCCTTACTTTGCCCCTGGGCGGGAAACTGGAGATGTATCACGTGTGGGATTTCGACATAACTCTCGGCAACTGTGATTATTACGGAGACGGTCTTCCGACGTGGAAAGGCTGGTGGGTGAAGGACCAGGGGGCTATTGGCCGTTATCACGGATGGTATTACAGGCTCTTTATGGATGAGGGATTCACCGCTGACGTGAAGGCGCGTTGGCAGGAAGTGTATCCTTCGCTGCAGAGTATCCCGCAGTATATCGAGGAGCAGGTGTCCCTGTTGGGTGAAGCTCCCGACAGGAATTTCGAGCGTTGGGATATCTTGTCTCAGTATGTGTGGCCTAATGCCAAGGTGACGGGCTCGTATAAGGGCGAGATCGATTGGCTTCTTGAAAATTATAATAAAAGGTTGGAATGGATGGATTCGCAGATAAGAAGTTGGTAGCGTGCATTTTGGCGCTTCTGTGTGTGACGTGGGGTGCACAGGCTTATGACATCAGGGAAGAACTGGGCAGGCTCGACAAGGTGATGGGCGAGAGTCAGAACTATTTCCATATGAAGGAGAACCGTCTGCAGAGGCTGGAACTGGAACTTCACGGCATAAATGACCCTGCCAGGCGTTATGAAATGTGCAGCGAGCTTTATGGGGAGTATTACTCTTTCCAGTTCGACAAATGCCTGGAGACTTTGGATATACAGGAAGAGGCGGCAAAGTCTTTGAAAAACAAGGACCTTTATGACCAATGCCGTCTCCGTAAGGCGTCGATCTACTGCGTAGGGGGATTTTATAAAGAATGCGAAGCCATTTTCTCCACTCTGGATACTTTGTCTTTCTCCCGGGAGTCGCTTCTGCTCTGGTACGAGCTCAGACAGCGCTTCTGCAATGATTACACCTACGGGAACGGGCGCCCTAAGGCCGGACTGCTCAACCAGGCGAGTTATTATAGAGGCAAGTATCTGGAACTATGTAAGAAAGATACATTTGATTATGAATATATGCTTCTTCTGGAGAATATGGGGACTCAGCAGTTCGACAAGGCTAAAAGTTCGGCCCGGAGGATAGTGTACGGATACAGCGCATCTTCGCACGAGTATGCTATGGCTGCGTATTATCTTGGTGTGCTGGCGGATAAGGAGGGAGACTATGATGGGATGATACATTGGTACAGCGAATCTGCCAAAGCCGACATCTACAGCGCCGTGATGGACAATGCCGCGCTGTACAGCATAGCTCTCAATCTGATAGGCAAGAAGATACAGGTGGACAGGGCCTTTACGTATACCCAGAAGGCATTGGAAGATGCCGTTTATTATAACTCCAATCTTCGTCTGATGCAGATAGTGCGTTCTCTCCCTGCGATAGAACAGGCGTACACCTCGGAGCGCGACGCTTCGGAAAGGTCGTTCAAGATAGGCCTTATCGTACTGATAGCCATATCTTTGTGTTTATTGATATTCGTAATTCTTCACACATATAACCACAATAAACTGAAAAAGACGGTGGCGGCTCTTTACGATGCCAAGGAATCCACACAGGAGTTCCTCGCCCTTTCCCTTTCCACGAGTTCCGCCTATCTGGACAAGTTGCGTCCGTTCATCAGCCGTGCCCAGATGGAGTCTGAGCTGAAGAATTTTTATACCTCTTTCGACACCGCGGTTCTTCAGCTTTATCCTGACTTTGTGAAGGAATTCAACGCTCTTCTGCTGCCGGAGAAAAGAATCACGCTGAAAAGCGGGGAGATTCTGAATACGGAACTCAGAATTTATGCGCTTATCCGTTTCGGCGTGAACAAATCGACCCATATCGCGTCTCTTCTGCGTTATTCAGTAAACACGATTTATAACTACAAAACACAGATGAAGTTCTGCGCAATTGACCAAAATACACCGTTTGACGAGCAGGTAATGAAGATAGGGCTCCACAAATAGTCCACTTTTTTAGACTCTTATATATTTGATTGGTAGACGTTTAATTATTTAAATGTCTACTTTTTTATTTTGTCCGTTTTTTACGCTGGATTATGGGGTGCCTATTTGATTAAATTTGCATTCACACATAATTAAACTTTTATAACACTTTTTGACTAATTTTTAAAAATGAAAAAACATTTTTATAGGTCTGTTCTTTTTATTTTTCTATTCGCTGTTCTTTCGCAGGCAAGTTCATTTGCCCAGAGTTATTCAGGCGTCGTAAGGGAAACCGGAGGATCGCCGGTTGTCGGAGCTGCGGTCATAGTGGAAGGGACATCGAAAGGAACCCTGACGGATCTGGACGGTCAATGGTCTCTTGACGGGATAGCCCCGGAGCAGAAAATCGAAATATCCCTGTTGGGTTATAAATCCGTAGTTGTGGAGGTGTCCAAGGCGTCGGTTGTCATTCTTGAAGAGGATTCTCTTTTCCTGGAAGACGCCGTAGTCGTGGGTTATGGCGTTCAGAAAAAGAGCGTCGTGACTGCATCCATAGCCAAGGTGTCTTCAGAGGATCTGGGCAAGGCGGCTCCTATCAGAGTTGACAATGCCCTCAAGGGACTTGCGGCAGGCGTGAACGTGACCTCATCTTCAGGTCAGCCGGGCGCCGCTTCCAAGATACGTGTACGCGGAACAGGTACCATCAACAACTCGGACCCTCTATATATAGTGGACGGAATGCCTATAGAGGGAGGCATAGATTATATCAATCCTTCCGATATCGCAAGTATCGAGGTTCTCAAGGATGCCGCTTCCGGAGCCGTGTACGGTGCGCGTGCGGCTAACGGTGTCATTCTGGTGACCACCAAGCAGGGGGAGAAGGGAGATGCGCGGATCAACTACTCTTTCTCTTACGGATTGGCAAGTCCGTGGAAGAAACTTGACGTGCTCAATGCTTCCCAATATGCGATGATGGTGAACGAAGGACTTATGAATGCGGGAAGCGCTCCTATATATGCCAATCCTTCCGCTTACGGTCAGGGAACCGACTGGCAGAGCGAGGTGTTCAACTATAATGCCCCGCAGCTCTCGCACGAAGTAAGCATTTCCGGCGCTGGTGATAAGGTAAGTTATTATCTGTCACTTTCTTATATAGACCAGGAAGGTATAGTGGGCGGAAACTATGGACGTTCGAATTATGACCGTCTGTCCATACGCAGCAACAATGCATATCACGTTTTCGACAGGAGTTCGGAAAGGTCTTTTTTGAACAAATTGGATCTTACGAGCAATATCGCCTATGCCAATATCAATTCTACGGGAATAGAGACGAATTCCACCTGGGGATCTCCTCTAGGCTCGGCCATAGCGCTTTCTCCTATTCTGAACGTGTACTGCACGGATGAGGAAGCTGCCTCTCAGATATCCACTTACGGGGCAGACCTTATGCTTTATGGCAAGAACGGGAAGATGTTTATGATACCGGGAGGATCCTATAACGAGATGGTCAATCCTGTCGCTTCTCTTTCTCTTCCGGGGAGCAAGGGCTGGAGTCACAAATTCGTCAGCAATTTCGCCGCGGAACTCCAGATTATCAAAGATCTGAAGTTCAGAAGCTCATTCGGAGCGGATCTTTCGTTCTGGGGGTCAGACAGTTATACTCCGCAGTATTACCTCAGCTCTTCTCAGAAGGCAGTCGAGTCTTCCGCTACCTCTCAGCAGAACAAGGGACTCGTATGGCAGGTCGAGAACACGCTCAGTTATCAGAAATCATTCGGGGAGCACTCGATCTCCGTTCTTCTCGGCCAATCCGCCAAGGCATCGAGCGGTTCTTACGTAGGAGCATATTCGAAATACCTCAAGAATCTGAACAAACCTTATGTAGACAATACGAACGGTCTCCAGGCAGATGGTGACAGAAATGGTTGGGCCGCCCCTAACGCGCAGTCGCGTCTGGCATCTTACTTCGGACGCGTAGGTTATAACTACGCTGAACGCTATATGCTTGAAGCTACGCTGCGTCGTGATGGTTCTTCACGTTTCGGAGCCAATAATCACTGGGCGTTGTTCCCGTCGGTTTCTCTCGGTTGGAATCTTTATAAAGAAAACTTTATGCAAGGAGTCATACCTGAACTCAGTAATGCAAAACTTCGTGCCTCCTGGGGTAAAAACGGTAATGAAAACATAGGCAATTTCGCCTATACCGTCCTTACGGAAGGCAACAATAATGTTATTATCGGAAAGGGAGAAAGCGAGATCATCGGCACTAAGGCCGGTGGTCTTGCAAATCCTGACTTGAAATGGGAAACATCCATTCAGACCGACCTCGGTATCGACTTGGGCTTCTTCAAGAACGCGCTCACTCTCACTCTCGACTACTATAACAAGATTACTGACGGTATGCTTATGACCCAGGCCATTCCTTCGTATGTCGGAGAGAGCAAGCCTATGGGCAACGTCGGAATAATGTCCAACAGGGGTGTCGAGCTTGAGCTTGGCTATAAGAAAGCGTTCGGCGATTTCAATTTCGCCGTCAGGGCCAATGCCAGCTATCTGAAGAACGAACTCATCGAGTATGGTAACGACACCGGATATGCCAATTATGATTCTTTCCAGGGGACAGGTACCATCTCACGTGCTGAAAACGGTTATCCGTTCCCGTTCTTCTATGGTCTGAAGACGGACGGCATCTTCCAGAGTGAAGAGGAAATCCATTCTTATGTGCACACCGCGGAGGATGGAACCGTCACTATGATTCAGCCTAAGGCCGTGCCGGGAGATGTGAGATTCGTCGATGTGGACGGAGACGGCAAGATAACTGATGCAGACCGTACTTACATAGGGAAGGGAACACCTGATTTTACATATGGACTTACCCTTCAGGCGGGTTATAAGGGATTCGACTTCTCTATGCTCATCCAGGGCACTCAGGGTAATCAGGTATTCGACTGTACCAGGCGTACCGATATCAAGAGCGTCAATCTTCCTTCCTATATGCTTAACCGCTGGACCGGAGCGGGAACTTCGAACAAGTATCCGCGTTTCGTGATAGGAGACAGTGTCAACTGGGTTTCTTCCGACCTTTATGTGTACGACGCCTCATATTGCCGTATAAAGAATATACAGTTGGGTTATACTTTGCCTGAAAAGCTCACGGGAAAGATTCTCATATCGAGTCTCAGGGTATATGTGGCTGCAGAGAATCTGGTGACGCTCACCAAGTATCACGGTTTTGACCCTGAAATATCTTCCGGCGGCACCTCGCTTGGCATAGACTACGGCGTATATCCGCAGGCAAGAACTTTTACGATAGGTGTCAATGTCAAATTCTAGTAAGAGGAGGATACGATTATGAAAATGAATGCTAAGAAATATTTTTTGATTGCCGTAGCGACGCTGTTGTTCTCTTCTTGTGGAGATAAGTTCCTTGTTGTGGACAATCCTACACAGGATCCTATAGAGGATTATTACACTACGCTTCCTCATCTCCAGGAAGCTATGGTGTCTGCATATTGCCCTTTGCATTGGACAGACTGGTCTATGAGCCAATACAATCCTATCCTTGTGATGAGTGATATTATGGCCGACCAGATATGGGTAGGCGGTGCGGATGCGACGGACAACAAATATTGGCACGATATGATGAATTACAGTGCAGATGCCAAGAATTGTATGTCTTCCATCTGGACGGACGCATATTCAGGAGTGAAGAGGTGCAACGACGTCATCACTTATGTGGGCTGGACCCGTAATGCCGGCAATTTGGATGAAGAAGGCGCAAAACCATTCCTCGCGCAGGCCTATCTGCTCAGGGCATATTATTATACCTGGCTTTGGAAATTCTGGGGCAATGTCGTTTATTATGACAAGAACCTTGAGAGTCCGTTCATTGGCAAGCAGTATACCGCAGATGAGATTTATGCTTTCATCATCGAAGATCTCGACCGATGTGCGGATCTGGATGTCCTTCCTATGAAGCGTCCGGATGCCGAAGTGGGCTATGCGACCAAGGCCGTTATGGCTATGCTTTACACGGAGGTGGTTCTTTATCAGAAAGATACGGAGAAGTATGCCAAGGCTCTCAATTACCTTAAAGAGGTCATAGCTTCCGCAGAATACGACCTGTATGATTACACGAAACTTTTCACTCTTGACGGTGAATGGTGCTGTGAATCCATCTGGGAAGTAGGATATAAGACCGACGGGCAGGTGCGCTCTTACGATAATGTGCTCGCTGCCGGCGGAACCATACTCCCGCGTCTTATCGGCGCATATAATCTGAAGACGAATGCTGAAAACCACGCCTCCGGCTGGGGATTTTGCCCTGTAAGAAAGGAAACTTACGACCTGTTCGCCGCGGATGACGTGCGTCGCAGGGCGACGTGCTTTGACGCAAGTCCTTATGAATACGAAAAGCGTTATCAGGACACGGGCTATTTCCTGGAAAAATATCAAGGCGCGGCCGCCGATGAGGCCAATGGTGACGGTGCTCCTGATATGCGTTTCGGCAACAACCTCAGGCTTTACCGTTATTCGGAAGCTCTTCTTTATGCTGCTGAACTTGCCCTTTATATCGGATCCGATGCCGCTGACGCCGCTCTTTGGCTCAATAAAGTTCACAAGAGGGCAGGACTTACGGACGAATTGACTCTTACTCTTGCCAATATACAGAAGGAGCGTGAGCTCGAGTTCGTGGGCGAGGGCAAACGCTATTGGGATCTTGTCCGCTGGGATCTGGCTTCCACCGTCCTTGTTCCTGACAGCTACGGATACAGAACCAATTCGTGGAGCGCGTCCAAGAAATATCTTCCTATACCTTCTACGGAGATAGATGCGGCGCAAGGCACGCTTAAACAGAATGAATATTAACAACATAAACAATAACACAAAATGAAAAAATCTCTTGTTTTTTTGAGCATTGCCCTTGTGGCATTGGCATCTTGCGGCAAGGAGAAGAAGAACGACCCGTCTTCAGATCTTCCTTCTGCAGCGAATATAGATTTTACTGTCACGGTCAATTCGGAGACGAACGAGGCTACATTCACGCTTCCTTCCACCGTGAAGGGACTTATGCCTATATGGCATACCAACGAGACCGGCGAGTTCGTATTTGCCGGTACAGGAGACAACTTCAAGAAAGTCTTCTATAACAAAGGAACTTACAAGGTCCGTCTTTTTGTAAGCAACAGCAAGGGGCAGTCTCTTGACTATTCAGAGAAAGAAGTGGTCATCGCCAACGACAAGAGTGGAAAGACTCTTACCGGCGGATTCGTTTATGACAGCGAATTCAACCTCTGGAAGGATGTCGATACCGACGGACATCACGAATACAGCCAATATACCGCCACCACCTCCGCTTGGACTCAGGTCGACAACCCTAAGGTCGTTCAGGTAGGCAACACCTACTCGATGACTTATGAACAGGCGACAGAGCAGCAGTGGCAGGCACAGTTCTTCATCATTCCTACAGAGGGACACAAGATTACTCTCGCTGCCGGCACCACTTACGATTTCTCCTGCGTGATTTATTCTTCAACCGATCTTCCGGGCGTCACTTTCAAGCTCACGGCAGGCGGCAGCGATGACAATTATCTTTTCATTCAGAGAGTTGAGGTCAAGGCCGGTGAACCGTATGTGTTCTGGTGGCCAAAACAGCTTGTCGAGGAAGATATTCCTGAGGTCAAGATGGTATTTGACTTCGGCGGTTGCCCTGCCGGCTCTGAAATCACCGTGGGCAATATCGTCCTGAAGGACAATGCCAATGACGACGGTACGGAGAACGTTCCTGAGCGTGATCCTGAACCTGATCCGGAGCCTGTGGATCCTGATGCCGGTTATGTGGACAATTATGACGAGGATTTCGTATTTGACCTTACAACCCCTGCAAATCTCTGGGCTGCGTCGAATGTGGAGGTGAGCAAGACATATTTCGCGCCGGGTTGGGCTGAATCAAGCGAGTGGAGTTATAAAGCAGAAAGCGGCGTATATACAATCAATTATAATGTGGCTGCTCCTGAACGTTGGCAGGCACAGTTCTTCCTTCAGTCGGATCTCGCCATCAAGGCAGGGGAGAAATATGCCATCACATTCACCGTAGAGTCGAATACGGATCATCCGGGATTCTACACCAAACTCACCAACCGCACTGACAACGGTCAGTTCTGGGAGGTGGATCCGTCTGTCAACATCAAGGTCAAGGCCGGAGAGCCTCGAGTATTCCACGCCACAGGAATAAACGGAGCCGATAACGACGGTGCGTGTCTTATTTTTGATTTTGGTGGAGTCTCTGCAGAGACTGTCATTAAAATAAAGGATATCAGTATCCAAT
Organism: Treponemataceae bacterium; assembly: GCA_963635625.1. GTDB lineage: Bacteria > Bacteroidota > Bacteroidia > Bacteroidales > UBA932 > Cryptobacteroides. The sequence goes on from CAVHGF010000005.1 coordinate 19,521, forward strand.
ATTACAAGTAGTTTTGTTTAATTTTGCAGGTGGACCCGGAGAGGGATTTACGGGTCCACCTGTTTTTTTGTTTTATGACTTTGATTGTACTCTCCATAGCCATATTGCTGCTGTCATCCTGCACTGTCAGCCATTCCTCTTCTTACTCGCAGGACAGCATAGCCATTGATCCTGCCCGTCTGGAAATTCCGGCGGATGGCGGAAAGACGGATATCCACATTCTGGCCACAGACGAATTTGCCATATACACTGACACCAAGTGGATCAGCAATATAGAACCTCCTTATGTGTTCGGAACGGAAGGGACGGTCACAGTCAAGGTTGATAAGAATTCAGACTATTCTGAACGCACCGGCGATATTACCATAAAGTGTAACGATACTTATGCAAGTGTTCCGGTGGTGCAGGCGGGTCGCGAAAAAATAGATGTCGATCCAGATATACGGGTTCCTGACGGTTACACGCTCGTATGGCACGACGAATTCGATTATGAGGGACTTCCGAACACTTCCGACTGGAAGTACCAGACCGGATCTTCCGGCTGGGGGAACAACGAGCTTCAGGATTATGTGGCCGGATCTTACAAAGGAGAGAACATAGCCGACGTTCGTGACGGCATTTTGAAGATTTATGCCAAGAAGATAGACGGCAAAGTGCGTTCCTGCCGTCTCAATACACGCAAGAGCTGGACTTACGGCTGGATAGAGGCAAGTCTGAGGCTGCCGGCGGGACGAGGTACCTGGCCTGCTTTCTGGATGATGCCGTCGAATTACAGTTCGTGGCCCGAAGACGGGGAGCTGGACATTATGGAAGAGGTCGGATATAACGCCTCTTACTGCAGTTCGACCATACATTGCACCAGATACAATAACGGGGGCACTTCCATAGAACACGCCGAACGTTACATCTCCACCGCACAGAGCGAGTTTCACGTCTACGCTATGGAGTGGAGTGAGGACGCCATTACATTCTACCAGGACTACAACGCTATTCTTACATATAAGAACAACAGGAAGGGATATGATTATTGGCCTTTTGACAATCCGTTTTATGTGATTCTGAACCTTGCGTGGGGAGGAAGCTGGGGCGGTGCCCAAGGGGTGGATGAATCCTGTCTTCCTTGTGCATTGGAAGTGGATTATGTGCGTGTGTTCCAAAAATAATGGCTTCAACTGATCAACTTGATTTCATATCCATAAGAGGGGCCAATGTCCACAACCTCAAAAATGTAGACGTGGACATACCCCGAGGAAAATTTACGGTGATTACCGGGCTCAGCGGGTCCGGCAAGTCATCGCTCGCCTTTGACACCATCTATGCGGAAGGGCAGAGACGCTACCTCAACACCCTTTCTCCTTATGCCAAGCAGTTCATAGGAGTGCTGGAAAAGCCTGCCGTGGAAAGCATAGAAGGGCTGAGTCCCATCATAGCCATAGAGCAGAAGTCCACGGGGTCCAATCCGCGCTCGACGGTCGGGACCATTACGGAGATTTCGGATTTCCTGCGCCTTCTTTATGCCAAGGCATCTGTCGCCTATTCTCCTGTTACGGGGGAGGAGATGGTGCGGTTCACTGATTCACAGATAGTTGACCTGATAATGGAAAAGTATCAGGGCCGCAAATGCGTTCTGCTCGCTCCTCTTGTAAGAGGCCGCAAGGGACATTATCGTGAACTTTTCGACAGTCTCAGAAGAAAAGGTTATACCCAGGTGAGAGTGGATTCTCAGATGCTCGATCTGAATGACGTGGAGTCGCTGGACCGTTACAAAGCCCATTTCATAGATCTTGTGATAGATAAGATGAAGCCTTCTGAAGGAGACATCTCAAGGATACGCAATTCTGTCGGAACAGCCTTGCAGATGGGTAAGGGAAGTGTCAGCGTCTGGGATGCGGACAGCGGGCAGATTCATCATTATTCCAAGCATCTTATAGATCCTCAGAGCGGAGTGTCGTTGCAGGAACCTGCACCGCACAGTTTCTCGTTCAATTCACCGGAAGGGTATTGTCCTTATTGCAAGGGACTTGGCGTAATTCAGGATGTTGATATCAATAAGATCATTCCCGATCGTGAGCTTAGCATCGCCGACGGAGCGGTACTTCCGCTCGGGAAGATACGTGCGAACAAGAAATTCGAGATGCTTCATTCCATATCCAGAAAATACGGCTTTTCCCTTTATGATCCGGTGTCGACACTCTCGGATGATGTCGTTTCGCTGATCGTTTACGGGTCGGATGAATATTTCCGTGTGGGTGAGGGCAATTTTTCAGAAATGGACACTTGGCCCGGGGTGGTCGGGAACATAGAGGACAAGGTGGTCTGTCCGGTATGTAAGGGGACGCGTCTCGGGGAGCATACGAAGTGTTTCAAGATAGACGGAAAGACCATTTCCGAGGTCAGCGCTATGGAGATAAGCGACCTGAAGTCCTGGCTGGATTCATTGTCCGGCAAGCTTGGCGGAAGGGCCGGAGCCGTGGCTCACGATATCCTCAAGGAGCTCTCCGAAAGGGTGGAGTTCCTCATAGATGTAGGTCTTGAATATCTCACGTTGGACAGAAGCACGGCGTCTCTTTCCGGAGGAGAAAGCCAGCGCATCAGATTGGCCACGCAGATTGGCTCAAAGCTGGTGAACGTCATCTATATTCTGGACGAGCCGTCGATAGGACTGCATCCGAGGGACAACAGGAAACTCATCGCGTCATTGAAAAAACTTCGTGACGAGGAGAATACGGTGATAGTTGTGGAGCACGACGAGGAGACTATGCTCAGCGCCGACTGGATAGTGGATGTGGGTCCTGGAGCGGGTGTAAACGGCGGAAAGATCTGTTATAGCGGTCCCGCCCGCGATGTGCGCAGCAGTGTTCAGACGCCGCTCTCAAGGCGACAGCCATCAGGCAAGGTGCTTTCGCTTAAAGGGGCATCGGGCAACAACCTCAAGCATATCGACGTGGATTTCCCTCTCGGCCTTTTCATAGGGATTTGCGGGGTATCCGGATCGGGTAAGTCAACCCTTGTCAATGAGACACTTATGCCTATACTTAAAGGCAAATTCTATCATCTCAAGCAGACGCCGCTTCCGTATGGGGCTATAGAAGGGATAGAGAATATCGATAAGGTCATAGAAATAGATCAGAGCCCGATCGGCAAGAGTCCGCGTTCCAATCCAGCGACTTTTACCGGGGTGTGGACGGATATACGCGCTCTTTTCGAGCAGACTCCGGATGCCAAGGTCCGCGGATTCAAGGCGGGAAGGTTCTCTTTCAATGTGGAGGGCGGACGCTGCGAGGAGTGCAAGGGCTCCGGAATCAAGCAGATAGAGATGAATTTCTTGCCTTCCGTTAATGTCGTATGTCCGGTTTGTGCCGGCAAGCGATATAAGGAGGATACTTTGAACGTCCTTTATAAAGGGAAAAATATCAACGACATACTTGAGATGCCAGTTTCTCAGGCTTATGAGTTTTTCAGGACCCATCCCAAGATCGCCCCTAAGTTGAAGACTCTGGTGGATGTCGGGCTCGGATATGTTCATCTTGGCCAATCGAGCGTGACCCTTTCAGGAGGAGAGAGCCAGCGTATGAAACTTGCTCTCGAACTGTCCAAAAAATCTACCGGAAAGACTCTTTATATGTTGGATGAACCTACTACGGGGCTTCATTCCGAGGATGTGAAGATTCTTCTGGGGGTTCTGCAGGCTCTTGTGGATCAGGGGAATACCGTCATCGTGATAGAACATAATCTGGATGTGCTGAAGTCGGCTGACTATCTGATAGATATGGGACCTGAAGGCGGAGAGAAAGGCGGACGGGTGCTTGCAGTCGGAACTCCCGAACAGCTGGCAGTTGATCCGCATTCCGTGACCGGAAAATATTTGAAGGAAATACTATTATAATTAAAATACTGAAATATGAAAAAGACCATTTTGCTATTGACTTTTGCGGCCCTTATGCTGTCTTCCTGCAACACGGGAGGAAAGAAGGTCGCACCTGCCATCCCTCAAGACAAGGAGACGGAGGCCAGGATTGAAAAGATTCTTTCGAAAATGACCCTCGAAGAGAAGGTGGGCCAGATGACCCAGCTTACAGTTGGTGCCGTTCTTGAACCGGGAACGCACAACATCTCCAAGACGGGAGAGGAAATCATCAGGAAATACAAGATCGGCTCCATCCTCAACACTATGAATGACAGGGCCGATTCTGCCAGCGCTTACAGGGAACTCATAAAGCAGATTCAGGATATTTCCTTGGATGAGATGGGCATTCCTACACTTTATGGACTGGATCAGATACACGGCGCGTCTTATACGGTGGGAGCAGTGCTGTTCCCGCAGGAAATAGCGCTCGCCGCATCTTTCAACGACGCCCTCTCTTATCAGATGGGGCAGATATGCGGCTATGAGACAAGAGCTTGCAATGTTCCGTGGGTGTTCACTCCTACGCTTGACCTGAGCCGCAACCAGCTCTGGCCGCGTATGTGGGAAAGTTATGGAGAAGACCCTCTTGTACAGAGCCGTATGGGTGTAGCCCTTACGCGCGGTCTGCAGGGAGACGATCCTAATCACGTGGACGGTCATCACGTGGCGGTAAGCATCAAGCACTATATGGCTTACGGTGCTGCACTTTCAGGTCAGGACCGCACGCCGTCTATGGTAAGTCCGCGTGAGCTCAAGGAGAAATTCTTCGCTCCGTTCAAGGCCTGCATAGAGGCAGGCGCGCTTACCGTGATGGTCAATTCCTCCAACAACGACGGCATCCCTTTCCATACGAACAGGGAACTCCTCACCGGTTGGCTCAAGGAAGGACTCAACTGGGACGGTATGATAGTGACTGACTGGGCTGACTGCCGTAACGTCTACGAAAGAGACCACACTGCCGAAACATATAAGGATGCTGTCTGCCAGACCATCAACGCGGGAGTGGATATGCTTATGGAGCCTTACAGCCCGGAGGTCTGCGGCTATATGATTGAACTCGTCAAAGAGGGCAAGATTGCGCAGAGCCGCATAGATGACGCGGTAAGACGTGTTCTCAGAGTCAAATTCCGTCTTGGTCTGTTCGATGACCCTTATGGCAAGGACTGTACTTATGAGCAGTTCGAAAGCCCTGAGCACGTGCAGACGGCATACAAGGCCGCTCTTGAAAGCCAGGTGCTTCTGAAGAATGAAAATAACCTGTTGCCTCTTTCTAAGGATACCAGGATTCTCCTCGTAGGTCCTAATGCCGATGCTATGCGTCCTCTCGGAGGCGGTTGGTATTATACTTGGCAGGGAGATGCCGGCAACCGTGCGGAATTCACCGGCAAATACAACACCATCTATGAGGCTCTCAAGAACAAGTTCAAGAGCGTGAAATATCTTCCTGTCCTGGAGTATGACCCTAAGGGGAACTTCGAGGCTGAGATCAAAGGGGACTATTCCGCTGCCGTAAGAGCCGCCCGCAATGCTGACGTGATAGTGGCTGCCATAGGAGAGAATTCATATTGCGAGACCGTCGGCAACATCAACGATATCTCACTTTCAGCCAATCAGAAGGACCTGGTCAAGGCTCTTGCCAAGACAGGAAAGCCTGTCATCCTGGTTCTCAATGAAGGCCGCCCGAGAGTGCTCCGCGACATAGAACCACTCGCGCAGTCTGTGGTAAGTGTGCTTCTTCCGGGCAATTACGGTGCTGACGCCCTCGCCACGCTTCTGTGCGGAGAGGAGAATTTCAGCGGCAAACTCCCATACACTTACCCTAAGTATGTGAACAGGCTTTCCACCTACGATTACAAGCTCTGTGAGAACCGCGCCACTATGAACGGCCTTTATAATTACGATGCCAATATCGAAAGCCAATGGCCTTTCGCGCACGGCCTCAGCTACACCACTTTCGAGTACTCGAATCTTACCGTGGACAAGAAGGAATTCCGCGCCGGAGACATTATCAAAGTCAGCATCGACGTCAAGAACACCGGCAAGGTGGAGGGCAAGGAATCCGTTCTGCTCTTTGCTTCCGACCTTTACGCCAGCCTTACCCCTGACGTGAAGAGACTTCGCGATTACACGAAGATAACCCTCGCTCCTTCAGAAACCAAGACGGTGACCTTCAATCTCAAGGCGGACGATCTGGCGTTCGTTGACCATAATCTGAATTGGGTCCTCGAAGAGGGTGAATTCAGATTGGCCTGCGGAGGCGAATCGGTTGTGATTAACTGTGTGAAATAGAAATAGGGGGGAGATCCTCTTCTGCGACCTCTTCTTCCGGTTCATTGAATGGCTGGAGGAAGGGGTTGCTGCATTTTTCACGCGCAATGCTGGTGCTTCCCGCGTGCCCGGGGAACACTTCCGTGTCGGAGTCCAGTCCCATTATCGAATCCATTACGGAGACTATCAGCTTGTCATAGTCCCCTCCCGGGAGGTCCGTTCTTCCTATGGTGCCGGCGAAGAGAGTATCTCCCGAGAACAGGCATTTGTCAGCCCTGTCCAGATAGCATACGCCTCCGGGAGTGTGCCCCGGAGTGCTTATCACTTCGAGGTCAAGCCCCGCCAGATGCAGAATCTGTCCGTTTTCAATTGGCGTGAAATCGAACTTGAACCCCGGATTTTCGCGCGGGTCCATATACACGGGTATATCATAGACTTCCTTGAGAAGGGGGATGCCGCAGATGTGGTCGGCGTGGGCGTGCGTCAGAAGAATGGCGACAGGGCGCAGGGCCTCCTTTTCCAGATAAGACTTGACGGCGTCGAATTCTTTTCCGGACTGGCATCCCGGGTCTATGATGACAGCTTCTTTTGAAGATTGTGCGTTCGCTATTATGGTGTTCTCCTCGTAGGGGTTGCAGACGAATATTTTCAGATTTATCATATTAAACATCAATTTAGGCAAAATTAAAAAAACTTTGTTGTAAATTTGCTCGGATTTAACGATAGTATAATTTCTGGCCTTCGGGTTTTAAAGTCAATGCATATAGGTGTAGCCGGCAATATAGGGTGTGGGAAGACTACCCTTACAAGGATGCTTGCGGAGTACTATAAATGGACTCCACGCTATGAATCCGTTACTTATAATCCATATCTGGAAGATTATTATACGGATATCCCCCGGTGGTCATTCAATCTGGAAGTGTTTTTTCTCGCCCAGCGTTTCCGGGACGTGCTTGATATAGACAAGAGCGAAGAGGTGATCATACAGGATCGCACCATTATGGAGGGAGTGCAGATTTTCGTGGCCAACAATCACAAGATGGGTAACCTGACCGACCGTGATTTCGAGACCTATATGGATCTGTTCCATCTTATGATGTCCTTCGTGCGCCAGCCGGACCTTCTCATTTACATACGCTCGAGCATCTCACACTTGGTGTCGCAGATACAGAAGCGCGGACGTGATTACGAGCAGGATATGAGCATAGAGTACCTTTCCGGGCTCAATGACTTGTATGAAAAATGGATTTCGGAATACAAAGGAAAAATCATCATAATAGACGGAGACAACATCGATTTCGAGAATCATCCGCAGGATTTCGCATCCATTACTGACAGGATTGACGCTTCCATCTACGGATTATTCAAATAAATCTTTAAATTTGTAAGTTAATAATATAACGTCATGCATATAGCAATCGCAGGAAATATAGGAAGTGGCAAGACCACTCTGACCAAGATGTTAGCCGCACACTATGGTTGGATTCCAAAGTTTGAATCGGTGGACTATAACCCATATCTGGCTGATTTCTACGAGGATATGTCTCGTTGGTCATTCAATTTGCAGATTTATTTCCTCAACAAGCGTTTCAAGGACGTGGTGGACATCTCCCGTACCGACGACGTGATTATTCAGGACAGGACCATCTATGAGGATGCCCGCATCTTCGCACCCAACCTGCACGATATGGGGCTTATGAGCTCGCGTGACTTTGAAAACTATTCAGATCTTTTCAATCTTATGATGTCGCTGGTGGGGAATCCCGACCTTCTCATCTACCTGCGTTCTTCCATCCCGAATCTCGTGTCGCAGATACAGAAACGCGGCCGCGAGTACGAGAAAGGCATAAGAATTGATTACCTGACAGGGTTGAATGAAAAATACGAGAATTGGATCAGCGGATATGACGGGAACCTTCTTGTCATCGACGCCGACCACGTGAAGTTCGGCAACAATCCGGAAGACTTTTCAAAAGTCACGGATATGATCGACGCCCAGCTTTACGGATTGTTTTCTAATAATAATCAGAAATAATAAAACTATGACAAAGAGAACTACGATTATCGACTTCGTCAATGAGTACGTGGACAAGTATCAGAACGATACCTATCTGCGCGAGAAAGTGGACGGGGTCTGGACTGAGATTTCATTTAACAAGACTCGAGACGAGGCACGTCTGCTCGCGGCCGGCTTTATGGCGCTTGGCCTGAACAAGGGGGACAAGGTGTCGCTGATCGCAGAGGCGCGTCCTGCGTGGGTCATAACGGAATTCGGTATTCTCTTCGCCGGAGGCGTGGATGTTCCGCTTTCATACAAGCTTGAATCGGACTATGACCTGACTTTCCGTATCAACCATTCGGATTCGCGTTTCGTGGTGGCTTCAGAGATGGAAATCCATAAAGTCCGTCGCGTGATAAGTCAGTGCAAGGCTATAGAGAAAGTTATCGTGTTGGACGACATTCCGCTCGAAGAAGGGGAAATCTCCATCAAGGAGATCCGCGAGATGGGCGTCAAGTTCATAAAGGAGCATCCGGGCGAGCTGGAAGAAAGAATGGCTTCAGTGGGACCTGACGATTATGCCAATATCAGCTACACTTCAGGTACCACGGCAGACCCTAAAGGAATTCTCCTTACACACCGCAACTACACCGCCAATGTGGCGCAGGGAGCGTCCGTGATCAACATAGAAAAAGGAGACATAATGCTTGTCATCCTTCCTATGGACCACTGTTTCGCGCACGTGGCAGGCCTTTACACTATGATGAGCTACGGCGGAAGCATAGCCACAGTTCCGGGGAAAACCCCTCAGGCGCAGCTCCGCAACATCCTTCCTACGATGAAGGAGATACATCCTAACGTGATGCTTACCGTGCCGGCCATCAGCCGCAGCTTCAAAAAAGCCATCGAGAGCGGCATCAAGGCCAAAGGCAAGACCACCGAGAGACTTTACAACATCGCACTCAAGAATGCCAAGGCCTATTATAAGGACTATTACAACCAGGGAGGTGCACAGTTCTGGAGAAAACCTTTCGTCAAACTCTTCGACAAGATTCTCTTCTCCAAGGTGCGCGAGACTTTCGGCGGCAAGATGAAATTCTGCGTCGGCGGAGGCGCCCTTCTCGATATCGAACTTCAGAGATATTTCTGTGCCATCGGTATGCCTACCTTCCAGGGATACGGCCTTTCTGAGGCTACGCCTATCATCTGTGCCAATTCTGCAGGCCACGCACGCTTCGGCTCGTCCGGACGTATCGTAAGCCCTATGGAATGCACCATACGTGATGACGAGAACAATATCCTTCCTAACGGACAGACTGGTGAGATAGTCATCAAGGGCGAGAACGTGATGGCAGGTTACTGGAAGAATCCTGAGGCTACGGCACAAACTATTGTTGACGGATGGCTCCACACCGGTGACCGCGGTTACATCTGCAAGGAAGATCCAAGATATCTCTATGTCACGGGACGTTTCAAGAGTCTTCTCATCTCATCTGACGGAGAGAAATATTCTCCTGAAGGATACGAAGACAATCTGGCCGTGATTTCCAAATACATAGACAACGTTATCCTGCACAACAACCAGAGCCCGTACACCATTGTGCTTGTGGTTCCTAACAAGGAGGCTCTCAAGGCTGCTGCTCCGGGAGATAAGGAGAAACAGCTGCACCTCATCCAGCAGGATGTGGACGTATATCGCAAGGGCGGCAGCCACGCAGGCCAATTCCCTGAGAAATGGCTTCCTTCAGCTATCGTAGTATGCGAGGAACCGTTCACGGAGAAGAACGGACTGGTCAATTCGACCAACAAGGTTGTCCGCGGCAAAGTGGAGGCTCACTTCGCGAAGCGTATAGAATATGCATACACTCCGGAAGGAAAGCAACTTGTCAATCCTCAGAATCTTGCTGCTCTGGACTAGAGCAGCATTTTCAAGTGATTATAACACTAGAATAAATAAAATGGCTAAATTTAAGCAAAACTTGAACACCACTCCTGCTATTGTGGTGATGTTCGCACTCTTCTTCATGATTGCGTTCGTGACGAACCTTGCCGGTTCTATGGGCGTAGTCGTGACAAATCAATTCGGGGCCAACAAGGCTCTTTCTCAACTTGGTTCACTTGCCAACTTTATAGCTTATGCTTGTATGGGAATACCTGGAGGTATGATCCTGAAAAGAAAAGGCTATAAATTCACGTCAAGGCTTGCGGTAATCATCGGCTTTATCGGTGTGGCCATACAGCTTGCTTCCGGTTATGCCGAGAGTTTCGGCGTATATGTTGCCGGCGCATTCGTGGCAGGTTTCTCTATGTGTCTGCTCAATATCTGTGTCAACCCTATGCTCAACACCCTCGGTGGCGGCGGCAACAAAGGTAACCAGCTTGTGCAGTTCGGAGGTTCCTGCAACTCTATCGGTGGTACCATAGCTCCTGTTCTCGTGGGTTGGCTTGTAGGCGGTTCCATCAATGATGCCACGGTAGGCAAGGCGGCTCCTGTTATGGTCATCGCTATGGCCATCTTCGCCATCGCGTTCGTCGTCATCTCAGTCACAAACATTCCTGAGCCTCATATGGAGACTCCTGAAGAAAAACAGGCACGTCTGAGCGGAAAGATTCAGAAAGACACGCATTCTCCGTTGTCTTTCCGTCACTTCATCCTCGGTGCGGTAGCCATTTTCTTCTATGTAGGTATCGAGGTGGGTATTCCTAATACCGCCAACGTGCATTTCTCACAGGAACTGGGACCTGATGTAGCCGGTGCTTTCGTGAGCGCTTATTGGCTGTGTATGCTCATCGGCCGTCTTATCGGAGGTGCCATCGGTGCCAAGGTGAGCAGCCGCACGATGCTTCTGGTTTCTTCTATCGCGACCGCTGTCCTGGTATGTGGTATCGTATTCCTGCCGGATGGTCTGACGCTGAACAACATTCCTCTTACGCTTCGTTTCGTTACGGCCTGTGGATTGTTCACTTCCATAATGTGGGGTGCCATCTTCAACCTTGCGACCAACGGACTTGGAAAATATACGGCTGCCGCTTCAGGTATCTTTATGACCCTCGTCTGCGGTGGTGGTATCATTCCATTCTTCCAGAATGTGGTTGCGGATTTGATAGGCGATTCTCTTGACAGCTACATCGTCCTTATCATCGGTCTTGGATATCTTGTTTATTACGCTCTCCGCGGTTGCAAGAACGTCAATACCGATATTCCTGTAGAATAGTGAAAATAAACGTATATAATATGGAAAAGCAATATGTATTGGGCGTAGATGTCGGAGGACAGACTGCGAAACTTGGTGTTGTTGACGCTCGTGGAGACGTATTGATTCAGAGTGTGATACGCACTGACTGCCACGAGAATGCAGAAGGATTCATCAAGGCATTGGCCTCTGCCATAAAGGAACTTATAGCCAAATCGGGCAAGGAGGGACAGATACGCGGAGTCGGCGTAGGCGCTCCTAACGGTAACTATTACACGGGGGTGATAGCTTTCGCACCGAACCTCGTGTGGGCTGCAAAGCAGAGCGTGCCTTTCGCTGATATGCTCAGCGCTGAGCTCGCCGGCCTTCCTGTCGCCCTTACCAACGATGCTAATGCGGCTGCTGTCGGAGAGATGACTTACGGTGTAGCCAAGGGTATGAAGCATTTCATAATGATTACTCTCGGTACCGGAGTGGGCAGCGGAATCGTGATAAACGGTGAAGTCCTCTACGGAAGTGACGGTTTCGCCGGTGAACTTGGGCATACCTGCGCCGTACGTCATAACGGACGTCAGTGCGGATGCGGCAAATTCGGCTGTCTGGAGACCTATTGCTCAGCTACCGGCGTGGCACGTACCGCCCGTGAGTGGTTGGAGATGTCGACGGAGCCTTCACTGCTTCGCGCCGTGGACAAGATTACGTCGAAAGATGTGTATGATGCTGCCAAAGAGGGTGATGCATTGGCCAAGAAGGTATTTGACTATACGGGTCGCATCCTCGGAGAGAAACTGGCGGATTTCATAGAATTCTCCGCTCCGGAGGCAATTGTGCTTTTCGGAGGATTGGCACGTGCCAAGGAGTTTATCTATGAACCGACTCTCAATGCTATGAATGAGAATGTGCTGCCTTTGTGGAAAGACAAGGTGAGCCTTCTTTTCTCACAGCTCAAAGAGTCTGATGCCGCTATTCTGGGCGCATCCGCACTTGCTTGGGAACTTTAATAATTAAAACAATATGAAAATTTACAAATTGTTTGTAGCCCTTTCAGTGGGCGTGTTGGCAGTGGCTTGCAATTCTGCGAATGCAGAAAAGAGCGCTGACCAGGAGAATGAGGCGACCTCAGAAGTTATTCCTCAGGAGAAGACTGCCAAGGATTTCCTTCCAAGCAGGCAGCAGGTGAAGGATGTCAGCTATCTTGTAGGTATCAATTTCGGGTCTTTTATCAAGGGTTATAACTTCGGCGATCTGGATATGGCTCAGATCCGCAAGGGTATGGAGGATTTCATAAACGCCAAACAGACTGCCGATCAGGATGAATTCGTAAAGCAGTTCCGTGTGGATCCTAACAAGATGAACGAACTCTTCAATGAGTATCTTCAGAACAGACACGAATATCTGGTTTACTCCAACAAGGAGAAAGGAGAGAAGTTCCTTGCCAAGAATGCCAAGAAGGAAGGCGTCAAAATCACCCCTTCAGGTCTTCAGTACAGGATCATCTCCGAGGGTAACGAAGTTCATCCGGGACTCGAGGATACCGTTTGGGCAAAATATAAGGGAACTCTTCTCGACGGTACCGTATTCGATGAGACTACAGAAGAGAGCGGGGCACGCAAGTTCACTCTCGGCAGCGTGATCGAGGGTTGGAACGAAGGACTTCAGCTTATCGGTGAAGGCGGAGAGATTGAACTCTATATCCCTTCAAAGCTCGGATATGGTGACGGTGGTAACCGCTCGATAGGTCCTGCCGAGACTCTTATCTTCAACATCAGTCTCGAGAAGGTTGAGAAATTCGTCCCTGTAGAGACAAAACCTGCGGAACCAAAGAAGAAATAATCTTCTGTCATACAAAAAGAAAGGAGAGCAAAAGTTGATTTTGCCCTCCTTTTCTTATGTTTAAAAAGGCCGTTAATTGTTCAGATAGTAAGTAAGGGAGGTGACTACACGCACGATTTTTATCTGTGGCGTGTTCTCGTCCCTCTGCACTATACTGAAAGTTCCCTGCGAGGCCGTCTTTATCTTTCCTATCTTGCTGCCCGAGTCTGTCGCGAACTGTTCGGCGGCGATGCGGGCGTTTGCGGTGGCCTCGTGAATCATCTCGGGTTTTATGTCATTGAGCCCGTCAAAGATGTAAGTCGCGGAACTGTCGTTGGTATAATCCGAAGAACCGAGTATTATTCCCTTTTTGAGAAGTTCCGACACATTGGAATTGAGGCGTAATACTGCGTCCACGTTTTTTGTGCAGACGGTGATGCTGCATTTGCTGACATAGCGCATTTTACGGTCTGAATTCCATTCAGTAGCCAATTTGTCGGAGATCACCGGAACATTGACCGTAATCTCATCATCGCTTATTCCTCCCTTCTTGAGATAGTCGATGATGGTCTTCTCGTATTTGTCCATATTGGCCGTCAGTTCCGTAAGGTTGTCGCTTGCGAGCCGGAAGGTTATGGGCCAGATGGCTTTGTTTGCCTTGACTTCCTTTTCGCACAGGCCTTTTACCGTGACGGTACGGTCATATTCGCGGAAATTCTTTACTGCCACAGGAAGCATTAATCCGCACAAGAAAACGGCGACACTGAAAATGATCGCCCCTGTCAATCTATTCTTATCCATAACAACAAATTTATTCCCAAAGGTAACAAAATTCCGGCCATAAATAGTTATATTTGCGCGATTATGCCCGGTAGTGTAACGGGGGTGATCGGGCGGTGAAAAAGCCGGATGAAAGAAATAAAAAGTGACGATATAAATATGATGACATCAAAAGAAATCAGGCAGAAATTTCTCGATTTCTATGCTTCAAAGGGCCATACCATCGTGCCTTCAGCACCTATGGTGGTAAAGGGGGACCCTACTCTAATGTTTACCAATGCAGGTATGAACCAGTTCAAGGACATCTTCCTGGGGAACACGAAGGCTTTTTGCCGTCGTGCGGCGGACAGTCAGAAGTGCCTGCGCGTCAGCGGAAAACATAACGATCTCGAGGAGGTCGGACACGATACCTACCATCACACGATGTTCGAGATGCTCGGCAACTGGAGTTTCGGGGATTATTTCAAGACCGAGGCCATAGATATGGCGTGGGAGCTCCTGACCGAGGTGTACGGCATAGACAAGAACCTGTTGTACGCTACGGTGTTCGAAGGCAGCGAGGAAGACGGGACGCAGATGGACCAGGAGGCCAAGAACGCCTGGCTCAAACATATGAGCGAAGACCATATCGTACTTGGCAACAAGCACGACAATTTCTGGGAGATGGGCGATACGGGCCCTTGCGGACCTTGTTCCGAGATACATATAGACATCCGTACTCCGGAAGAGAAGGCATCGGGCGTGACTGGCCGTGAATTGGTGAACAAGTCCGATCCTCACGTCATAGAGATATGGAACATCGTGTTTATGCAGTATATGCGTATGGCTGACGGACACCTTGAGAATCTGCCTGCCAAGAACATAGACACGGGTATGGGCTTCGAACGCCTCTGTTCTGTCCTTCAGGGGAAGAACAGCAACTACGACTCCGATGTCTTTACCGGGATGCTTGCCAAGATAGGCGAGATTTCCGGTCATCGTTATGGCGAATCACAGAAAACGGATGTTGCTATGCGCGTCATCGCGGACCATATCCGCGCCATCGCGTTCTCCATAGCCGACGGACAGCTGCCTTCAAATGTGAAGGCCGGATATGTCATCAGGCGAATTCTCCGTCGTGCCGTGCGCTACGGATATACGTTCCTTGGCCTTACGGAGCCTTTTCTCTGCCGTCTGATTCCGCAGCTCATCTCCGATATGGGAGAGGCTTATCCTGAACTTGTCAGCCAGCAGAAACTCATAGAATCCGTAATTCGTGAGGAGGAATTGGCATTCCTGCGCACACTGGACAGAGGAATCAAGCTTCTGGACGAATATATGGCCAAATCCGCTGCGGATAAAGTGATTAGCGGCGTGGATGCATTCGTGCTTTACGACACTTACGGCTTCCCTGTCGACCTTACTGAACTTATCGCAGGGGAGAATGGCTATACGGTGGATTTTGAAGGGTTCCAGACAGAGTTGCAGAAACAGAAGGAGCGTGCTCGCAACGCCACCTCGAATGAGTTCGGCGACTGGGTGGAATTCCACGCCGGAGAGTGCGTATTCGAAGGTTATGACCATACCACTCTTTCAGGGGTAAAGCTTCTCAAACACCGTAAGGTGGTCCAGAAGAACAAGGAGATGCTCCAGCTGGTCTTTGACCGCACTCCTTTCTATGGAGAGATGGGCGGTGAGGTCGGTGACACGGGATATATCGTATCTGCGGACGGAGAGAAAATCAGAATCCTCAATACGCTCCACGAGAATAATCTTATAGTGCATATCGCCGAGAGCGTGCCGCAGAATTGTGAAGGTGATTTCGTCCTCTGTGTGGATGAACACAGACGCGAGAGCATAGCTGCCAATCACAGTTGTACCCACCTTATGGATTATGCTCTGAGGGAGATTCTCGGAAAGCACGTGGAGCAGAAGGGTTCTTTCGTGAATGAATCAGGTCTGCGCTTCGATTTCTCTCATTTTGAGAAACTTACGGACGAACAGATAAGAGAGGTGGAAAACAAGGTCAACGCTCTTGTCAGAGCCGACATTCACCTCGAAGAGAATCGTGAGGCCACTATGGCGCAGGCCAAGGAGATGGGCGCCATCGCCCTCTTCGGAGAGAAATACGGAGATAAGGTCAGAGTCGTGAAGTTCGGGCCGAGCGTCGAACTTTGCGGCGGATGCCACGCATCGTCTACGGGCAGGATAGGTTTCTTCAAGATAGTGAGCGAATCGGCAATCGCCGCCGGTGTACGCCGTATAGAGGCTATCACGGGCGAGTCTGCCGAGAACTATGTATGCTCGCTTCAGGATACTCTCAAACAGGCCAGGGGAGCGTTCAACAATGCTCAGGATCTTGTCGGTGCCATTGGCAAATTGCTTGAAGAGAACGCTCTTTACAAGAAACAGGCGGAGGAATACGCCAAGCTCAAGGCTAAAAACTATGCCTCTGAATTGGCATCCAAGGCTTGTAAGGAAGCAGAGGTGAATCTTATCGAGGTGAATTCCTGTGAGGATGCCGCTCTTCTTCGCGAGGCTGCGACTCTTCTGCAGAAATCCGCCGAGAAGACCGTTCTGGTGGCCGCATATCAGGCGGACGGCAAGCCGCAGTTGGCATTGATGTATTCTGCGGACCTTGTGAGCGAGGGCAAGAATGCCGGAAAGGACATACGCGAGGCTGCGAAAGCGATACTTGGAGGTGGCGGCGGACAGCCGGGTCTTGCCACTGCGGGAGGAAAGTCCGTGGAAGGTCTGGCGGAGGCTCTGCAGATATTGAAGAAAACAGCACTCAAATAGAATAGATGAAGCGACTGGACCGGTTTATACTCAAGGCTTTCATAGGACCGTTTGTAGCGGTCCTGTTGGTCGTGATATTTATCCTGGTCATGCAGTTCCTGTGGGTCTATATCGATGAACTTGTAGGAAAGGGGCTCGGGTTCAGAGTCATAATGGAGTTCCTTATGTGGGGGACCTGTACCATTTTGCCGCTTGCCCTGCCTTTGGCTACTCTTCTGGCGTCTATGATGACGCTGGGGCAGATGACGGAGAACAATGAGTTGATGGCCATCAAGGCGAGCGGTATTTCGCTTGTCAGGGTGATGGCTCCTCTCACCGTCGTGTCGGTGTTTATCGCCACAGGTGCTTTTTTCATAGGCAACAACCTGGTGCCTAAGGCTTTCAATGAGATTTACACGCTTCGTGACGACATTGGCCGTACCAAGTCGGAGATCAAGATTCCGTCAGGAACTTTTTACGACGGGATCGAGGGTTATGTCATAAGGGTTGAGGATCAGGGAGAGGACGGGATGATGCATTCAGTGATGGTGTATGACCACACGAAAAAGAAGGGCAATATCTCCGTCACCATAGCGGATTCGGCCACTATGCGTCTGTCCAAGGCAAAGGACTATCTGATTTTTACTCTTTACAGCGGCATAAACTATCAGGAGGACAATGCCCGCAGGTCGGGGACAAATGAGCATCAGCTGCAGAAAATCGCCTTTTCACGGCAGCAGCTTATCATTTCCCTGTCCAATTATGCTTTCCAGAAATCGGAGGACGCCCGTTACGGTAACCAGATAAAGGCGCAGCGGCTTTCTTCTCTGGTGGATGAGCACGATTCTCTTACAATGGTCACCCGGACGGCGTATCAGAAGCATTATAACGAGGTCAAGGACAGGAATTTCTTTACGTTCAAAGATCAGTTGGATTCCGCTTATTTCGAATCTTCGAAGACAGAGTTCGCCTCGCAGGATTTTCTGAAATGGAAAACCCGCAAGGCCAAGATATCGGCTTTGGAGAAGGCTCGGGACAAGGCCAATCTTATGGCATCGGAGATGACCAATTACAGCAGCGAGAACTATGTGGACCATTTCTATCTGCGACGTTCCGATGTGGAGATTCTGCGCCGTTTCGCGCAGGCTCTCGCCTGTTTCATACTCTTTTTCATAGGGGCTCCGCTTGGCGCCCTGATAGGGAAAGGCGGACTTGGAACCAGCGCCATCATCTCGGTATTGTTCTTTGTATTGTATTGGGTAATAGATATTTCGGGAACGAAACTTGCAAATGACGGGGCTGTCGCTCCTTTCTGGGGGGCGTTCATATCCTCCCTTGTGCTGTTCCCGATAGGAATGTACTTGTCCTGGAAGGCGGTACACGATTCATCAATATTTAAAATGGGTAGTTTGAAGATTACGTTCAGAAGAATCGGCAGCAAGATAGCGGCTCTCGTGCACAAGCCTCGTATAGTGTATATGGGGACGCCGGAGTTCGCTGTGGCTCCTTTGGATAATTTGATAAGACACGGCTATAAGGTCGTGGCCGTAGTGACGGTTGCGGACAAACCGAGCGGAAGAGGTCTCAAGGTCAACGAGAGTGCCGTGAAAAAATATGCAGTGGAACATAATATCCCTGTTCTTCAGCCGCTTAAGCTGAAAGATCCGGAATTCCTTTCTCAGCTTCGCTCTTTCAAGGCGGACCTTTTTGTGGTCGTGGCTTTCCGTATGCTTCCTGAAGAGGTATGGAAAATGCCTAAATTGGGAACGTTCAATCTGCACGCCGCACTTCTTCCTCAATATCGCGGTGCCGCCCCTATAAATTGGGCCGTCATCAACGGTGAACGAATAACAGGTGCGACCACCTTTATGATTGATAAGGATATAGATACTGGTGGCATCATTCTGCGTCAGGAATGCCGCATATCAGAGAATGATGACGCAGGCAGCGTACACGACAAGTTGATGGAAATAGGCTCTGATCTGGTCCTTCAGACGGTGGAAGGCATCATAGAGCATAATGTGGAGACACGTGTCCAGCGCAGTTTCGTTCAGGGCAGCGAGGTGCTTAAACCTGCGCCTAAGCTTACCGCCGAGCTTCAGAACATAGATTGGCGCGACTCCGCAGTGCAGATACAGAACCTGATAAGAGGTCTGAGTCCGTATCCTACGGCGTACACTATGCTTCAGAAGGGGGAGGAAGCTCCTGTTCTCCTGAAGATATTCTCCGCACAGGCGGCAGCTCTGCAGGAGCCTATGCCTGAGGGTACCGTTTATACGGACGGCAAGACTTTCCTGAGAATAGCCACGAGTGACGGAGCTCTTGATTTGAAGGATATACAGTTGAGCGGAAAGAAACGTATGAAGGTGGAGGATTTCCTTCGCGGATTCCGTGATGCCGGGCAGTGGAAGGCCCTGAACGGCACATCGAAAGACGAACTTTACAGATTAAGGAACAAATAGCGGATGAAAAGATTCAGTAAATACATATACAATCCCAAGACTCTTCTTTATGAAATACACGAAGACTCCAAGACGACCATAGCGTTCAAGGTTGTCGGGTTCGCCTTCACCGTACTTGCATTTGCCTCGCTCTATTTTTTCATCTATACCAAGGTCCTCTGTATGGATCTTCCAAAAACTGCGCGGCTTAAGAAGGAGAATGAGCAGTGGATAGCCAGATTCGAGATTCTCAACCACAATCTCGATGCGGCGGAGAATTCGTTGGACGGCATAGAAAAAAGGGACGACGATGTCTACAGGTCTATATTCGGTCTTTCCGAGGTTCCCGAGGAGGTGAAGAAAGCCGGCTTCGGAGGAGTGAACAGATATGCTTATCTCGATGAACTTGGAGGGTCTTCTTTCTTGAAGCAGACGGTCAAGCGTATGGATGTGCTCACCAAGCGCACCTATGTGCAGAGTCAGGCGCTTGACGAGGTGTCAGTAGTCTCCAAGCACGTGGATAAATTGGCATCCTGTATGCCTTCCGTCCCTCCTATCAAGCCTGTCGGATACAGAATCTCCAGTCCGTTCGGGTACAGGAACCATCCTATACAGAAAAGGCGTATCTTTCACGAAGGGGTGGATTTCGCGACAGGAGTTGTAGGACCTGAAATCTATTGCACCGGAGACGGAGTGGTGGAGAAAATCAGGTATAATTTCTTCGGCTACGGCAATGAAGTGGTCGTGGACCACGGTTTCGGATACAAGACGCGTTATGCTCATATGCAGAAGATAATGGTCAACAGGGGAGATGTCCTGAGACGCGGACAGATGATAGGCACCGTAGGTAATACCGGAGCTTCCACGGGTCCTCACCTCCACTATGAAGTGATATTCCGCGGAAAACAGACAGACCCTATGTCTTTTATGGATCTTACTATGGGTGGAGAGGAGTATGATGCTATGATTCAGAAAGTTAAAACTGAACTTGCCCAAGTGGTGAATGAGTGAGCACAGATATAAGATAGGATCGGATTTTCTTTTCAAGGAATCTGACAAGCCTCTGCAAAGGGCGCTGCGCTTTATAGGACTAGCCGCAGTTGTCGCCCTTGTGGTCGCTTTGGTGTTCTACGCCATTTTCGCACTGACCATCAATACGGATGTTGAAGGGCGCCTGAAAAGAGAGAACAAGATGTACGAGAAGCTCTATCCGCAGCTTCTTCCTCAGCAGAAGCTGCTGGAGGACGCAGTTTCCGGTCTAGAAATAAAGGATGGAGACATCTACAGGGATATCTTCCAGTCAGAAGCTCCTACGGTCGACCCTATTCAGTCGCTTGCTGTGAATCTTGGAGATACGGTGCAGAACACCAGCCTGATAGCGTACGCGTCAGAAAAGTCGGACACTATGTATAAGAAGATGTTTTCAGTGGAGGCCAACTTGAGAAACGCCCTCGCTCTGGTCGCCGGGAAGTCTTCGGGAAGCCAATTGCCGTTGCGAATCCCGCTTGAAAACATCTCTTTCACGCAGATCGGAGCGTCCATAGGCAGCAAGACCAATCCTGTACTCAAGGCAAGGGTTCCGCATAACGGACTTGACATAATAGTTCCTTCGGGGACACCCGTCTTTGCCGCCGCAGACGGAAGAGTCCGTAGCGTAGAAAAAAGCAACAAAGGCCAGGGAAACGTTATAACTATCACTCACGCAGATGGTTATGTGACTAGATATGCCCATCTTGCCACTATGACGGTGAAACAGGGCAGCACTGTGAAGGCCGGAGGAAAAATCGGCACTGTCGGTATGACCGGGTCTTCTTTCGCCCCGCATCTACATTATGAGGTGATAAAAGACGGAAAGTATCTGGATCCCGTGAATTTTTTCTTTGCCTCGGTGGATTTCCGGGAATATGCCAATATGTTTTACATCGCTTCTTGTACGGAGCAGTCAATGGATTAGTTATGGAGAAGATGTTTTATACCATAGGCGAGGTGTCCGAACAGCTTTCGGAACCGCAGAGCCGTGTCAGATTCTGGAGCGATTCATTCGCTTTTCTGGTTAAACCCGAGCGCAATGCCAAGGGCAACAGGCTTTTCCGTCCTGAAGATTTGCAGGCGCTGCGTCAGATACAGTATTTGCTTAATGTCGAGAAAATGACCATCGAAGGGGCGGCTAAAAAACTTAGGGAGGACAAGGGCAAAACAGATAAAAATGCGAGGATTCTTCTTAAATTGAGGGAAATCAAGGCCGACCTGCTCGAAATCAAACATTATATATAAAAATAGCGAACTTTTTTATAACTTTGCGACCCACGAAAATAATAATAAACAGATATGTCAGAAAAAGTTAAAATCACCAAGGTCGAAACTCCTATCGACCAGCGAGAAACCTTCGTTTCCCTGTCAAAGAACTTCTCAGAGGGTGCTCTTTCGGTAGAGGAAAAGCTTCAGGTTCTGTATGCGCTTCAGCAGACTGATAATGAGATAGAGAAGATCGTAAGCCTCCGTGGAGCCCTTCCGGAAGAGGTTGAATCTGTAGAGCAGGAACTCGCTTCCCTTAAGGCCAAGGTGGAGAGCAACAAGGAGCTCATCGCCGGTTTCGAGGCCAATATCGACAAGAACAAACAGGATATCGTGGACCTTGACTCTGAGATCGTCAAGTATCACGACCAGTTGGGAAACATCACGAACAGCCGCGAGTTTGACTCTATAAATAAGGAACTTGAGAACTTGGGCCTTCTTCGCGAGATTGCGCAGAAAAGAATCAATGACGCCCGTATGGCCATTTCCGAGAAGAAGGATGCCAATGACGTCATATCTGACCGCATCGCCATCAGAGAGGAAGACCTCGCTGCTAAAAAGAGCGAACTTGAGAGCATAGTCGAGTCCACCGCTTCGGATGAGCAGAGGCTTGTCGCGAAGAGAAAAGAATATACTGACAAGCTCGATGAGCGTACTCTCAGCGCTTATGACCGCATCCGTAAAAGTGTTCATAATCATCTTGCCGTGGTCACCGTTTACGAGAATTCCTGCGGCGGGTGCTTCAACGCCATCACTCCGCAGAAGCTTGTGGACGTAGCATCAGGTAACAAGCTCGTCATCTGCGAACATTGCGGACGCATATTGGTTAATCCTCTTGCTCACGCTGAAGAGTAATGCCTGAGCGAAAAAGCAAATCATTGTCCGCTACGACGGTCGTTAATGAAATCGGACGCTTGATGGGGCAGACGCCTCCTCAAGCGCTTGATGTAGAAGAAGCTGTGCTTGGTGCTGTGCTTCTCGATCCTTCGTGTGCGGAAGAATGCATAGAGCAGCTTAAGCCCGGTTGTTTCTATTCGGAGCGCCATCGCATAATATTCGAGGCGATGGTGTCCTTGTTCAACGAGCATTCTCCGATAGACAGCATCACCGTCGCCAATAAACTTATCCAGCAGAGCAAGTTGGAGATGGTCGGCGGTGTATCCACATTGTCATCTCTGACAGAGAACATAGGCTCGGCCGCTCACATCGAATCCTATATTTCCATCCTTAAGCAGAAAACTATTCAAAGGGATCTTATCACTGCCGCGCACGATATTCTCAAGAATTCCTACGATGAGCAGATTAAGGTGGATGATCTGGTCGACACGGCCCTGAATGACGTATATAATGCTACCCAAAGTTCAGATACGAAGTCTGTTCAGGATATAGGCTCGGTCATCAATCAGGCTCTTGACAGGCTGGATAAGATGCAGAAACAGGAAGGCCTGAGCGGTATTCCTTCCGGGTTTGCCACGTTGGACAAGATAACGAACGGATGGCAGAGTTCGGATCTGATAATTCTTGCGGCACGCCCTTCGGTAGGTAAGACGGCTTTTTCTTTGAATATAGCCCGAAATGCCGCTGTGGATCATAATATCCCGGTAGCGTTTTTCTCGCTTGAGATGTCCTCCATCCAATTGGCGAATCGTCTGATGACCACGGAATCGGGGCTCAGCGCGGATAAGATCAAGGGAGGAGTCAAGCTCGAGAATGACGAATGGACTCTGCTGGAGCAAAGCATCAAGCGGCTTCAGGGCGCTCCTTTTTATGTGGATGAGACTCCTGGCCTGCCTATAATGGAGTTCCGTTCCAAAGTCAAGTCTCTTGTCAAGCAGAAAGGTGTCCGGCTGGTGATTGTGGATTATCTGCAGCTTATGCAGGGACCGAGCGATACAAAGGGAATGCGCGAGCAGGAAGTCGCAGCCATCTCCAGACTGCTCAAAGCCACCGCCAAGGAACTTAAAGTGGCGATCATCGCTCTTTCCCAGTTGTCAAGAAATTCTGTCCAACGCCAGGGAGGCAACGGAAAGCCTATACTTTCTGACCTCAGGGAGTCGGGCAGTATAGAACAGGATGCGGATATGGTAATCTTTATCCATCGTCCGGATTTCCTCGGACTCTCGGAAGGTCCGCAGGATAAGGAAAAGACACAGATCATAATTGCCAAGCACCGTAATGGCGAGACCAGGGATATAGATATGCTTTATAAGGGAGACAGACTCAAATTCGTGGAGGTTGGGGATTCGCTCTATGCCGATACCCCGGAATACGAATCAAGTATGAATTCATCCGACTATAACGTAGAACCTGACCAGCCATGGTAGACGAGCAGATTGCACATAGCGGGAGAATAACTGAGATCACGCCTTCAGAGATAACCGTGGAGATTATTTCGGAAAGCGCGTGTTCTTCCTGTCACGCGGCCTCGCTGTGCGGAATGGCTGAAATCAAGCGTAAACAGGTTACACTTCCTGCCGTTGCTGGTTATGAACCCGGTGAGGAGGTCTGGGTCAACCTGAAACGCACGATGGGCTTCAAGGCCGTATGGATAGCCTATGTCCTCCCTCTGCTGATTCTGGTGACGGATATCTTAGTGTGCTCCGCAGCGGGGGCCGGTGAGATTTTCAGCGGGCTTTCCGCTCTTGGCTGTGTCGGCATATATTATTTGATAATTTATTTGCTGAGAGGCAAATTGAAAAACGAATATACATTTTATCTAAAGAAGAAATGACTGGTACAATTATTCAGACGATTGTTATTTTGTCCGGTTTAGGCCTGCTTCTTTCCTTGGTCCTGTTTCTGGTGGCCAAGAAATTCAAGGTGGAAGAAGATCCTCGTATCGATGAGGTTGAAAAGACTATGCCGGGTGCCAATTGCGGTGGTTGCGGTTATGCGGGATGTCGCGCATTTGCCGATGCTGCAGTGAAGGCCGGTAATCTGGACAACAATTTCTGTCCCGTGGGCGGTAATGAGGTAATGAAAAAAGTGGCCGCGATTCTTGGCTATGAGGTTAAGGAAAAGGCGCCTATGGTGGCAGTGGTGCGCTGTAACGGCACCTGTGAGAACCGTGCCAAGACAAACACCTATGACGGTGCGCTTTCCTGTAAGGTGAAAGCCTCTCTTTACAGTGGAGATACTGCCTGCTCTTACGGATGCCTCGGCTGCGGGGACTGCGTGTCAGCCTGCGAGTTCGGCGCTATCGCTATGAATCCTCTGACCGGGCTTCCAGTCGTAGATGAAAGCAAATGTACCGCCTGCGGCGCTTGTGCCAAGTCTTGTCCGAAGAACATCATCGAACTCCGTAACAAGGGGCCTCGTTCTATGCGTATCTTCGTGTCCTGTATGAACAAGGACAAGGGTCCTGCCGTGAAGAAGGCCTGCCTTGCGGCTTGTATAGGGTGCGGCATCTGTGCCAAGACCTGTACGCACGAAGCCATAACGGTGGAGAGCAATCTTGCCTATATAGATTTCAACAAATGCAAATTGTGCCGTGAGTGCGAGGCTATGTGCCCTACAGGAGCAATTCACGGAGTCAATTTCCCTAAGCCGCTCGACAAGGAGGCTCTCAAGGCCAGGGTTGCAGAGCGCAAACGCAAGGCTCAGGAGGCTTTGACGGCCGCAAAGGAGAATAAGCAAACACAGGAGGTGACAAATGCGTAAGGTAACATTCAGTATCGGCGGTATTCATCCGCACGACTCGAAACTCACCCGTGAGTGTAAAATCGAAGTACTCCCTCTTCCAGAGGTAGTATATGTGTCTATGGCCCAGCATCTTGGGGCACCGGCTACGCCAATCGTGGCAGTCGGGGACAAAGTGAAGACCGGTCAGGTGATAGCCGAGCCGGCAGGTTTCATATCGGCGTTTGTCCATTCTCCGGTCAGCGGTACGGTAAAAGCCATAGCCCCGCGTGCCGACTTGGCAGGAAAAATGGTCCCTCACATAGAGATAAGTGTGGAAGGTGATGAGTGGGCTGAAGGGATAGACCTCTCTACAGAACTTGTTACTGAACTTCCTGAAGACAGGGAGCAGACACTTGCAAGAATAAAGAACAACGGCGTAGTGGGACTTGGCGGTGCCACTTTCCCGACGCACGTGAAACTTAATCCTGCTCCTGGATGCAAGGCCGAATGTCTTATAATCAACGGCGCGGAGTGCGAGCCTTATCTGACTTCAGATTATCGCATTATGCTTGAACGCACTAAGGAGATAATCGTCGGGGCCGCGATAATGCAGAAGGTTCTCGGCGGATGCCGTTGCGTGATTGGCATAGAGGAGAACAAGCCTGAGGCGATAGAGGCTATGCAGAAGGCTCTTGGGGAACTTCCATATAAGGATATCGCCGTGCAGCCTCTCAAAAAGCGTTATCCGCAGGGTGGGGAGAAGCAGCTTATCGACGCCGTAATGCATCGTCAGGTACGCTCCGGCGGTCTTCCTATCAGCGTGGGCGCCGTGGTTCAGAATATGGCCACCGCACTTGCTGTCTATGAAGCCGTACAGAAGAACAAGCCTCTCATTACCAATACTCTGACGGTTACGGGAGATTGTCTTCCTATAGAGAAGCAGCATAACTATCTTTTCCGTATAGGTATGCCTCTTTCTTATATCGCCGCTTATGCCGGTGGCGTTCCGGAAGGCGCAGCCAAGATAATCAGCGGCGGTCCTATGATGGGAAAGGCCATTTCCAATCTTGACGCGGCGTGTGTCAAGGGTTCTTCTTCCATCCTTTATCTGAGCGAGGAGTCTACCCGCAGAAAGACTCAGAGCGCCTGCATACGTTGTGGACGTTGTGCAGATGCCTGTCCTATGGGGCTTGAACCATTCCTTCTCAAGAGGCTCGGCACGGCGGGAGATTTTGCCGCGCTGGAGAAAAATGCCGTTCAGGATTGTATAGAATGCGGTTGTTGTCTTTACAGTTGTCCTGCCAATATCCCTCTGCTGGATTATATCCGCCAGTATAAGGGCCAGGTGATGGGCATCATCCGTGTGAGAGCCGCTGCCGCCAAGAAGTAATAAAGCATTATGAAAAATACCATGTTAGTATCACCTTCACCGCATATCCACTCATCGGTGAGTACCCGCTCCCTGATGCGGGATGTTATTATAGCGCTGCTTCCCGCGATAGCGGTATCGATATTGTTCTACGGGTGGAGCGAGATTCTCGTTCTGGGCGTCAGTGTCATTTCCTGCGTTCTGCTGGAATGGGCCATAACCAAATATCTGCTCAAGGCTCCAAGCACCATAGGAGATTTGTCTGCAGTGGTTACAGGTCTTCTGTTGGCTATGAACCTGCCAAGCACCACTCCGTGGTGGATAGTGTTCATAGGTGCAGTCGTTGCCATAGGAGTAGCCAAGATGACTTTCGGCGGAATTGGCCAGAATCCTTTCAATCCGGCAATAACGGGACGTGTGTTCCTGTTGATATCCTTTCCTGTGCAGATGACGGATTGGACCGTGCCTCAGGGCTTCATACATTCTTCCGACGCCGTTTCGGGAGCTACGCTTCTGGGTCGTTTCAGTGAAGGAGGGGTGCAGGCAGTCCAGGGAACAGATTATCTCAATACGCTTTTCCTTAACATAGGAGGTTCGGCAGGTGAGATAAGTGCGCTCGCCCTTCTTGCGGGTTTTGCTTACCTGGTGGCGAGGAAGGTCATCAAACCGTGGATTACGCTCAGCATCTTTGCTACGGTGGCAGTTTTCAGCGGCATCTTCTATCTGGTGGATCCTACCCAGTATATGGACCCTCTTTTCCATCTGCTTACCGGCGGCCTCATTCTCGGCGCCTGCTTTATGGCTACCGACTATGTCACTTCGCCTATGAGCACCAAGGGCGGTATCATCTATGGCGTGGGTATTGGCCTATTGGTTATGCTCATACGTCTTTTCGGTTCATATCCTGAGGGAATGAGCTTTGCCATTTTGATAATGAATATGGTGACTCCGCTCATAAATATGTGGTGTCATCAGAAAAAATACGGGAGGAATTAATTATGGCGGCACAATCAACATTGAAGAATATGGTTCTCTGCCTCACCGGAGTATGTCTTCTCTGTTCGGCGATTCTGGGAATCGTATATGTCAAGACAGCGGACCCTATAGAGCAGGCCAATAAAAAAGCTGTAAGCGAGTCCATCTCCAAGGTCCTTCCTTCGGGTGGCGAATTGTCAGAGGAGCGCCAGATAGAATTCGAAGGGAAGCAGTATACGTATAATGCGCTTATTGAAGACGGAAAGGCGAAAGCTTATGCCGTCAAGAGTTCGGAGAACGGGTTCGGCGGAGCGCTTGTTCTGATGGTTGGTGTTCTTGCGGACGGAACGGTTTACAACACTTCTGTCCTTTCTCACAGCGAGACTCCGGGACTTGGTGCCAAGTGCACATCGGACGAGCATTTCATCTCTCAGTTCCACAATCTTTCTACAGATAAGACCCTCGCGGTCAAGAAAGATGGCGGTGATATCGATGCCATAACAGGTTCCACCATTACATCCAGAGCATATTCCAAGGCTGTGAAGAACGCTGTCGACATAGTTAAATCATTAGGAGGAAAATAGATATGGGAAAGAATCTGTCTCTTATAACAAAGGGTATAATCAAAGAGAACCCGACATTCGTTCTGATGCTGGGTATGTGTCCTACATTGGCCACCACCACTTCGGCCATCAACGGTCTTGAGATGGGGCTTGCGACTCTTTTCGTGCTGATCCTCTCCAATATGGCCATTTCGCTTGTGGCGCCTATAGTTCCGGATAAAGTACATATTCCGGTGTATATCGTGGTTATCGCGACTTTCGTAACTGTCCTTCAGCTGGTTATGCAGGCTTTTGTGCCAAGTGTCTATCAGACTCTGGGACTTTTCATCCCTCTTATCGTCGTCAATTGTATAGTGCTTGGCCGTGCTGAAGCCTTTGCCTGCAATCACGGTGTCTGGGCTTCCGCTCTTGACGGACTGGGCATAGGATTAGGCTTCACGCTTTCACTTACCGTGATAGGACTTATCCGCGAACTTCTCGGAAGCGGCTCGATATTCGGGGCCAAGATTATCCCAGGTGACGGTATCCTCGCATTCATATTGGCTCCGGGTGCATTTATGGTTCTGGGCTATCTTATGGTATTGTTTAACAAATTCTTTAAAAAATAATCGGGCAATATGGAGTATATTCTTATAATCATATCTGCGATATTCGTCAATAATATCGTTCTCGCCCAATTCCTGGGAATCTGTCCGTTCCTTGGTGTATCGAACAAGCTGAGTACCGCTACGGGTATGTCCGGGGCGGTGTGCTTTGTCATAACGCTTGCCACCATAGTGACTTATTTGGTTAATAAATATCTGCTCGCAAGATTCGGACTTGAATTTCTTCAGACCATCGCTTTCATTCTCGTGATTGCGGCTCTTGTCCAGATGGTGGAGATAGTTCTCAAGAAGATTAGTCCTTCTCTTTATCAGGCTCTCGGTATTTTCCTTCCGTTGATAACCACGAACTGTACGGTACTCGGTGTGGCTATTACCGTGGTGACCAAGGAGTTCACGATAGGAGGCCACGCCATAGGCCTTCTCAGTCTGGGACAGGCTACCGTATATGCACTCGCAACTTCACTTGGCTATGGGCTTGCTATGATTCTTTTTGCGGGTCTGCGTGAGCATCTTGCCGGCAATAATGTGCCGAAGGCTTTTCAGGGTCTTCCTATAGCGCTCATTACCGTCAGCATAATGGCTATGGCGTTCCTCGGTTTTTCCGGTATGGTATAAAATAGAACAGTAAGTATGAAGAAATCATCTCTTATTCACTCTCTGCTCCTTATGGTATCGGCTGCGATGCTTTTTGTCGCGTGTGATCCTTCTTCGACAGAACCGGACAATCCGACTCCGGATCCAGTTAATCCTGTAGATCCGGACCCTGTAGATCCGGATGACCCCGACGATCCTGATCCTAATCCCGATCCGGACCCTATAACTCCCGATCCGGAGTCCATAACATTTGCCGAGATTATAGAAAAGGGCGAAGGTACGTATGAAGTGTCATCTGCTGTCGTGGTGGGCGTGGGCGCTCACAATGCCGTGGTCTATGACGGAACGGCATATATGCTTCTTTACGATCCGGACAAGACCACCGATGTCGGATATGTCATTTCCCTTTCAGGTGAGGCCACTACTTTCAACGGAGTACCTGAATGGAATGAGCCGAGCATAACCATTTACTCCAGGGACAGGGAATTTGCATATCCTGACCCCGAAGAGATCACCGCGTCATACTTATCTTCATATTCATCGTCTCCGGAGATAGTTTACGGCTGTGCAAGCGGTACCAAGAGCGGATATAAGTTAAGTGTCGGAGATGAAGAATTATACTGTTATTCGAATTCCACGGTTGCAGACGGGGAAGTTACGGTCTATGGTTTCACGATAGGTTATGCGTCACGTTATAAGAATGTCAATTTCGTCATAACCGGCGTGTCGACCCCCGACCCTGATCCGGATCCTGATCCTACGCCAGATCCAGACCCGGACCCGGATCCGGACCCGACCCCTGACCCTGTTCAGACCTTGTATCCGTGGGCTGAACTTCCGGTTATGTATGATGAAGACGGTAACGGGATCAATGACAACGATGCCACACAGTATTATGCCACGCATTTCACTGATCTCAAATCCCCTACAGGCGATGCTGCCCGTAATTATACCGTATGCTTCAGCGCTGAACACCATTGTCCCGTATGGGTGGCCGCCCCGCGTCATCAGGTATATCAGGTAAAGGGTGTAGAACGCACGAATGCGTATGGCAAGGACCCGGATATTCCGTCCGACATTCAGTATCACAGCAAAAGCATCGGTGACGGATGCAATAAGGGTCATATGCTCGGCAGTGCGGAGCGCCTGGCTTCATACCAGACAAACAGACAAGTGTTCTATTATACCAATATCGCTCCCCAGTTGAGTTCCGGCTTCAACACGGGCGGCGGCGGATGGAATATCCTGGAAGAATTCGTGGACGGTCAGGTATGTTCCGATACTTTGTATGTGGTAATCGGGTGCTACTTTGATAAATACACTGACGGATACGGCTATACCGTGTCTCCTAAGACCATCTCATTCGGAGGACGCAATGATGTGGACTTCCCTACGATGTTCTATTATGCGCTTCTCCGCACGAAGAAAGGCAGCAGCGGCAAGGCTCTGAAGGACTGCAGTGCTTCAGAGATTAAGTGCGCTGCATTCGTACGGTCACACACCAACAGTCTCAAAGGTCAGAAAGTGTCATCACAGGAGATGATGAGCATATCCGATCTGGAGAAGATAACGGGAGTAAAATATTTTACCAATATACCTAATGCACCTAAGTCAAGCTACTCGGCCTCTGACTGGGGATTATAATTTATGTTAGAGCTTGTCGTCTTTCTTCTGGGGGCTATGTCCATATCCTTCCTGTGCTCAGTACTGGAAGCGGTTCTTATGTCCACTCCTATTTCGTATATCACTATGAGAGAGGAGGAAGGTTATGCCCCTGCCAAGAAGATGAAAAACTTCAAACAGAATTCGTCGCGGCCTATCGCGGCTATCCTTTCCCTGAACACCATTGCCAATACGGTAGGTGCCGCAGGAGTTGGCCGTCAGGCTACGCTTGTCTTCGGCAGCGAATGGTTCGGCCTGGTCAGCGCGATGACCACCATACTCATACTGGTCTTTTCGGAAATAGTGCCCAAGACCATAGGAACCCACGGGTGGCGCTCTCTTATGGGCTTCGCCACCTCGGTCATCAGTGTGTTGATAGTCATAATGTTTCCTATCGTATGGCTTATAGAGAAGATTCAGAACCTGATCGCCCCTAAGGACAACGAGACGGCCGTTTCTCGCGACGAGGTGTCGGCGATGGCCAATGTAGCCGAAGAGGCGGGAGATCTCGAGGAAGATGAGAACGAAATCATACAAAATGTCATAAATCTTGATGAGATCAAGGCCTATGACGTGATGACCCCGCGTGTGGTTTGTGCCATTGCTCCTGAATCTATGACTCTGCGTGATTTTTTCAAGGACAAGCGCTTCAAGAGTCATTCGCGCATTCCGGTGTATTCGGATAATGATGAATACATTACGGGATATATTCTCAGGATGGATGTCCTGCAGCTTGTCGCTGAAGACAAATTTGACAAGACGCTTACTGAGATACGTCGTGATATAGCGAGCTTCAATGAAGACACTCCTATGGACAAGGTGTGGGATGAGATGCTCGAACACGATGAGCAGATATCCATCGTTATCGATGAATATGGCAGTTTCCAGGGGATCTTGACGCTTGAAGATGTCATAGAGACCATAATGGGAAGCGAGATTGTGGATGAGAGGGATTCCGTACGCGATATGCAGCAGCTGGCGCTCGCACAGTGGAAAAAGCGCAACGCTACGGATAAGTAGCCGATTAGGGTTTTAAGGCTCAATTCTTGCTTGGTGCAGGCAAGATTTGAGAAAGAATTGGATTTATTTTAAAAAGTTAGTAGACTATGAAGGAAAATTTGTATCAGCCGCCGGCGACATTCGTCGTGGAATTAGAGGGCGACAAGGTGTTTGCCGCAAGTGGCGACCCGCAGGTTAATGGAAATGGTATCAACTCAGCCTCATCTGAGGATTATGGTGAATTTTAATGCTGAAGCTGCTATGAAAAAGTTTGTTGCATTTATTGTTTTCCCGACAGTTGCCTTTGTTTCACTCTGTTCTTGCAGTAAAAGTAATACGCAGGCAGATAAATTCGCTACTGTGCATTTTAATGCGGCACAGAATTCTACCAAAACTGTTTTCGGAGATAAGACAGGGGGGGGGTATCCTACTTTTTGGACAGGAAATGAGAGCGTAGCCGTAAGTTATAATGCCGGAGCATTTTCTTCGGCTTCTTTATCTTCGCTTTCTTCCGACAAAGCGTCAGCCGCATTTGATTATTCCTTTACGCCGGATGAGTCCGCATCTTCTCATTATTTTTATAGCGTTTGCCCGGCTTCTGCGGTTAATTCATTGTCTGGTGACAAGTGTGTGATTAATCTGAGTTCTAATCAGATTACGAATACTGACGGTTCGCTTGCGGAATCCAATCAAGTGATTGTGTCCAAATCTGACACCTATTCTGCTCTCCCTTCTGAAGTTAATCTTCAATATGCGCATCCATTCGCATATGGTAAGGTGTCTTTAAAACTTCCGGAAGGTTATGATGATTATAGTGTTAAGTTGATGGCTTATTCTTACGAGTTGTGTTTAAGCGGTCCATTTCAATATGACTTTACTAATGATGCTTTGAGCCCTATAACATCAGGAGATGCGGCAAATATGAGTTTAACATCGCTTAATATATTATCTTCTGCGAGAGCTGATATTTTCTTCGCCATTAATCCTGTAGGAGTCCTCAGTGATCATACGTTTTACTTTTTTTGTTATTTGACATCTCCTGAGGGGACAACGGTATATGCTGTAAAGGACCTGTCAAATTCAGACTTGGCTTTCAGCGCTGGTCAGGTCAGTGAATTCACTCTTAATTTCTCTTCTGCAACATTCGAGCAGTACACGAAGTAGGTTGTTTTATAGATTGTAATTCACGGGGACTGTTCTTGTTACGGAACAGTCCCCGCTTTTTTAATCATCGTATCAAAAATCGGAAGATCACCAATCGCGCTCTGAGGGTCCTACAGGGCGCATCGCTGATCCTATGCCCCCTTTTAAAACAGGGCCAAAGATCACGGATGCGCCACTGAGTGCGGCGTGGGGCACATCCGTGATCTTCTGGTTTTCAAAAAAGCTGAATGACAATAAATTTTATTACTTGCGAAACTTGAGTTATAGGAGTAATCCGGCTATCAGTACGCTTGGCGCGTTTGACTGGGAAGCGACTCTTAAAAGCCCTCGCTCTGTTACGGCTAAAAAATACACGGACAGGTATTGGAAATCCGGTGATTCTTCATATATTTGCGAGGTAAATAATTGATACAAAATGAGTTTGTAAACTTTTTGTTGACATTGTAAAGTAAAACGTGTCTTTTCTCGGTAAGGACTTGTTGTGAGGATTTCTTGCGCGCGGGACTTTTGGGGAAGACCAAAAAATAAAACTGCTATGGAAACTTCTGAAAACAGCGCAAAGGCGCCGAAGACCTTCGTCAACCTGCTCAGCGATGCAGGTTTCAAGGCTGTCTACACAGACAAATCGAACAAGTCACTGCTTATCGATCTTATCAACTGCATACTCCCTGCGTATGCCAGAGTCAAGGACATTGCGTCCTATGAGGACAGGGAACGGGATCCGGACACCGAAAAGGGAAAGCGCTCTTATCTCGACCTTGTATGCATAGGTGAGGACGGAAGACGCTTTTCCGTAGAGATACAACGCTGCGAAGATGACGCCTTCTTCGAGAGGTGCGTCTACTATGCGGCGG
>CAVHGF010000006.1:0-52253 GCA_963635625.1 Treponemataceae bacterium
GCAAGTGCCGCACAATGCTGAATGACAATAAATTTTATTACTTGCGAAACTTGAGCATGAAAATAAGACGTACTGCACAAACACTAGAAATTCATATTCCACATCGCCTCCTGTGCCTTGGCGTTGTTTGCGGCGTTCATCTTGCCGAAATTATAAGTCAGGCCTATAAGTAAGAAGCGACCTATTGTGTTAGTATACACATCTTTGACATACTCTGCGGAAGTGCTGCGCGACAGGAATTTCTTCTGGTTCAGAATATCATAAGCCTTGACGCTCAGGGAGAAAGCTCCCAGCTGTTTGGTGATGGAAGCGTTCCAGATGAACTCCGGGTCTCCGTATCCGGCGGAGTAACCGCGGTAGAAATCGTAACTGATCTCGGTGCCGGCCTCCCATCCGTTGGGATGAGTGTAAGTGGCGGAAGCGCTTGTACTGAAATCCCAAGTGTTCATATCAGCGGATGGGTCGAGCGAATATCTGCTGACGGAATTCTGCGCTCCCCCGGTTAATTCCACGCTCCATAAATCGTTA
The DNA here is from genome assembly GCA_963635625.1 of Treponemataceae bacterium. Classification (GTDB taxonomy): domain Bacteria; phylum Bacteroidota; class Bacteroidia; order Bacteroidales; family UBA932; genus Cryptobacteroides. The sequence continues at coordinate 529 of CAVHGF010000006.1, forward strand.
TTATATGAAAGAGAAGCATTTGCAGAATTGATATAGGTGTTCGTATGGCTCTGGCTGAACCCGCTTTCCCCACTATAGAATCGCTCTCCGGACGGGTCGTCGCCCCAGAACCAGCGCATAAGAGAAGAGTAGTCGAAGTTCTGCGTGTCTATGGGATCGAGAGTGGTGGCGGCCTGATAGCTTGTGCTCGTACTTACGGAGCTTGACAGATTGGCGGCGAATTTGAACTGTTTGCTCTTTGTGAATGGAGCGGAATAATGCAAATATGCCGAGAATGTGTCCTTAGGCTTGGTGGAGTTGACAGGAATGGCGTAGCGGATGCCGTCGGAATCGAACCAATTGGCATATACTATACCGTTAAGGGTCAGGTCGTTCTGGAGGTAGACGGAGAAGAACGAGTAGCGCTTGGGGTCGTTCCGGCTGTATTGGGCGTAGGTGTACTGGCTGAATTCAGATCCGAGGTAGGAGTTGCCGGTACTTATGCGGACCGGATCGGTAAGATTGAGCGCGGGGGTTATGGCACTGGTATAAGGGGAGTCGCTGCGGCCTCCTGCGTAGAAGTAGGCTCTCCGGTAGTCGCTGTTCCAGAAAAACTGCACGCTCGGAGCCCAGTTGAGAGTCCAGTCACCTTTGCCTGAATCGTAAGTCTGTCCGGAGTTCTGCGTGTGTATGCTGTTCTGCGTCTGGTAAACCGAGGCTCCTACGTGGGCACGGAAAGCATCTTTCTCGTATTGCAGCAGAAGGCGTTCATATAACTGCGTCATATTCTGTGAGGAGACGGTGGTATAGTAGGTGTTTATGCTCCCGTCCGTGTTGAAAGCGTCCTTGTCCTGATTCGTGAATGTCAGTTCGGCGTTGAAGGTCGCTTTCATCTTGAACAGTTCGCCAAGTGGCTCGACATACGAGAGTTCGTGCGTCACGTTGAATTGCTTGTTGTTGATCTTGTAAAGCAGGTCCAGGCGCTGCGTGGCTGCAGCCGCGGTGTTCGTGCTTTCCGTCTTGTCTCCCCGTTTCAGGTTGGAAGACAGATAGGTATAAAGAGAAAGCGAACGCCCTTTCCTGCCCAGGTTCTTTACTCCCAGATTCAGTTCCATATTCGGAGCCAATGAATTGGTGCTGCCCGCACTGATTCTTTCGCTGCTGTTTTTCTGCACGCCGTCGGCTGAAGTGGAGGATGTGGTGCTGACGCTTCTTTCGGAATAGGTATAACTGATGGCAGGGCGGAAGCTCAAAAGAAATTTGCTCATATCCGCTTTCTTTATTTCGAAATTGGCGTTGACCTTATGGTCTGTTCCTGTTCCTGCGAAGCGTGCATCCGTGTTCAGATCAGCCTCGTCTCCCATAAACGAAGTGGTGAGCGATTTTTCACGCGCATCCTTGCCGCTGTATGTGTAATTGACGCTGGCGTTGGATTCAAAACCCTTGATGCGCGATGTGTTTAGGTTGGATCCCAGCTGAGCGGATGTTTGAAGCCCTTTGCGCGAGGTGAGCTCATCTCCTTCGCTGCCATTGAATATGACAACGGCGTTGCTTCCCGGGATCTCCACGTTGGAGGCATTGCCGATAACGGTCAGCTGGTCCTGCTCATTGTATGCGGATATCAGCGCGGAGGAGTTGTAAAGCGGATCTTTCAGCCCTATTTCGGCTTTCTGCTCTTTCGATACCGGGGATGTTCCCAGGGCCAATGTTGAATTGCCGAACCAGCCTTTCTTATACTCTTCCTTGAGCTCGACATCCATCACTTTCTCGCGGTCACTCTTCGTGCCGACTCCGCTGAAACTGGCTTCGTTTTTCTCTTTGTCCACGACTTTGATCTTGTCGACGATTTTGGCCGGAAGATTCTTGACCGCCATAGAAGGGTCGTTGAAAAAGAAAGTTTTGCCTCCGACAGTGATCTTGTCCACTTTCTCTCCGTTGACTTTGACCGTGCCGTCATCGTCGACTTCCATTCCCGGCATCTTCTTGAGAAGGTCCTTGAGTACGGCGTTGCTTCCCACGCGATATGCCGAAGCGTTGTATTCTATGGTGTCTTTCTTGATGGTCACGGGATTGCCTACGGCCGTAATGGTGGCGGCGTCGATGAACTGCGCGTCCTCTTCGAGAGCTATCTCGCCGAGATTCTTCTCCCATCCGGAGAGGCTGTATATTTTGCTGAAAGGTTTGTATCCTATGATTTCGGCGTTGACGCTGTATTTTCCCGGAATTATGTCTTTTATCACGACATCTCCCTTTTCCGAGGAGACGGCGAAATGCGTTATGGTGGTGTCGTTCTGCGGGATAAGATAGACGGTTACGTAACTCAGGGCTTCTCCGTTCGCCTTGTCCGTGGTACGCAGCTTAAGGGTCACGTTCTGGGTACTTTGTATTTGCGATAGGTTAATTACTTGTGCTATAGCTGTATAGGAGATGAGTAGCAGAAGAATCGCCAAGCTTGTCTTTTTCATTCTTAGTTTAGAATCAGGATTTAATGCTGACTTATGGGCAAAAGTATAACTTTTTTTGATTCTTTTCTTAACATTTTGACTATTTTGTCGTCTTGGATATGTGAGCGTCGGAAAGCGCAGCGGTTGTCGGGCCAATCGGCACGGATCCGCGGAAGCTTCCGGGCTTGCGAAAAGTGATTTTTGGTCAAAGGATAATTGTGCGATGATGAAAGATACTGAAAGACATACTTATGAGTCTTTTCTGCAATACAGGGACGCTCTTGAGGACTACGCCTGCTCTTTGCTTGGCTCGCGTCAGGACGCTCAGGATATGGTGCAAGATCTGTATCTGAAGCTCTGGGGCAGACGCGATTCTATAGGCGAGATCGACAGCCCGAAGGCATATTGTTTTTCTGTCATCAAACGCCAATGTCTTGATCTGCTGAAAAGTGCTCAGAGGAAAAATGAGGCGCAGATGCCCCTTGACCTGGAAAGCCCGCAAGCGGGGATAGAGGAGCGTTTGGCGCAGCGGGAGCAATTGGCAGAGACGCTCAAGGAGGTGGAGTCTCTTTCGGCAGGTCAGCGCGAGGTGCTGCTCAAGAATGCCGTGGACGGATGCAGTTATGAAGAGATCTCTTCGCAGACGGGTCTGAACCCGCAGATGGTGCGTACGCAGATGAGTCTTGCCAGAAAGAATCTGAGGGCGCGTACGGCGTGGCTTTTCGCTGCTGCCGCCGTCATTTTGGGCATTTTTGTGTGGGCGTTGAGGCCGGACGGCACTCCGAAGGAACTCCGGGATACCTATTCGGATCCGTATATGGCTTATTCACAGATAGAAAAATCATTCAAGAAAATAGGGGACAGTATGGAAAAAGGTTCGCAGAAAGCGCGCGAGAGTGAACACTATCTCCAGCCGTTCCGCAGGGTATTTGAAAAATAATTAAATTACACAAGATTATGAAAAAATTTGTATTGGCAGCGGCGCTGCTTTGTCTCTCACTGGTTTCGTGGGCTCAGACATCCGGACAGGATATCTACAGAAAATATTCTTCAGAGAAGAGGGTTACCGGAGTGTATATCTCACCTTCGATGTTCTCCCTTATGAAGTCCCTTCCTGATCTGGACGATGACGAAGTGGCTTCTATCCGCTCTCTTTCAGGGTTTTACGCACTGGAGATCGAGAACAGGAACGTGGCGGTCAAAGTCAGAGGCGATGTCCAGGCTCTGGTGAAAAACGGCGGTTACGAGCTCGTGATGGAGGCCGTGGACGAGGGCGAAAAGGCGTATATCTATTGCCTGAAGGAAGGAGAGATAATCAAAAGCATCATTCTGCTGAACGAAGAGGCTGACGAGACGGATTTTGTATGCATAGAGGGTGAGTTGTCGCAGGCTCTGCTCAGATCGATGATGGCTGAAGCAAAAGATTAATTATGAAAAGGACAGTGTGTATTTGCGCTCTTGTGCTGCTCTGCGTTTTCAGTGCTGCGGCCAAGGATAAGCATTCGACTTTCAACCAATTGTGCAAGGTAGCCAAGCAGGTTGACAAGATCGAGGGCGTGGAGTCCTTCAAAATCGGCGGACTGCTTATGACAGCGTTCAAGGCGATGGCAAAAGCTGAGATGAAGAGCGAAGACGATGACGATTCAGCTCTTAGTGCCGAGGCGCTCAAGAACCTCTCAGCTATGCTTATGGTCGATTTCTCCGAGGCGTCGGAGCGGAACAGGACGGATATAGCGAATCGTTTTTCGGCGGTGCTTGAGGAAGATGCGGAACTTATAATGGAGGCCTATGACGAGGGAGAGCAGGTGCGTATGTACGGCAAAGTGGACGAGGAGAAGGGTATCGTGGAGGATATGGTGATATTCTGCTCGGATGGAAGCCTGATGGCTTTCTGTGGCAAACTCGCTTTTTCTGAAGCTATGAGCATTGCCAATGACTGACGCCTGCGCTGATTGAAGATAAAGTGCACCTTTGCTCTGCGGAGGTGCACTTTTTTAGTAATGATGAAAAAACAAGTTGGTAAAATTTTGTAAAGGATTTTTGTAGATAAATTTGTTTGTGAAGAAGGAGCGTACCGGGGTACGTGACTGATGAACAAATGGATTTAGAACAAAAAGACCAGCAAAAGTACCAAGTTATTTTTTAGGAATTACTTACTAAATTTGCATATATGAAAAGGTTGAAATCGGCATTTGCCGCGCTGATGCTGTGGTCGGTGTTTGTCCCTCTGCGGGGACAGGAGTTTTCGTATATGCAGCAATTCTCTGTAGATGAAGGGCTTCCGCATACTGACGTGTCTTCCATACTGCAGGATGCTGACGGATATGTCTGGATAGGGACGTATTCTGGTCTCTGCCGCTATGACGGCAATGTCCTGCAGTGCTATGATATGTCCAACTCCATCCTCCAGAGTTCCAGAATCAGGGCGCTTCTGCTTTCCGGGGACCTGTTGTATATAGGCACGGAGAATGGCGGCCTGACCGTTTACGACACGCGCTCCGACAAGTTCCTCAGGAACATAAAAGTCCCGGGGAATTGCGTCAATTATCTTTTCCCTTCTTTTGATGGCGGGTCGGTCTGGGTATGTGCCAATGATGCGCTTATGGAGGTGACCCCTGAGGGGGAGTCTTACAGCACAGCATCCTTTTCCCTATACGGGCATCCTCAGGCGGGTTGTGCCATCGGTGCGGACGAGATTCTTACCAATGTGGCAGGTACGCTTGGCATATTCAGCAAACAGGAAGGCTTGCATAAGATAAAGGAAGACATCTTCGTGAATTCTTTTCTTCCTCTGGAGGACGGAAGGGTGGTGATAGCCGCATCCCAGGGCACTTTTGTGTATGATGTCAACGCGCAGGAACTAAAGAGGATCAACACGTTCAATTCCCGGAATGCTCTCGTAACGGAGGATGGCCTGATAGTGGGCACGGAGCATCAGGGAGTTCTGTGTTATGACAGTCAATGCGCTCTTGCTGAGAAGATTACGCCGTGGAATGCGGCGACGCAGAGCTCCGACATTGAACTCTCGACCATATTCCGTGATGACGCCGATGTGCTCTGGCTTGGCACCAACGGCAGCGGCTGTTTTCGCAGCACGCAGACCAACAGGGCATTCCGTCTATGTCAGCCTTTCCCTGACGGTGGAGGTCAGATAGTGACTATGTATGCTGACAGCAAGGACAGATTATGGGTGTCTTCCAGGGACGGCAGACTAGCTGTATATCAGAAGGATGTAGCAAAGGAAGTGGATCCTGGCAGCCTCCCGTTCGGCTCTATGCCCGTGTCAGCCATTTACGAGGACGAGGAGGGCGATGTCTTTCTGGGAGCGTGGAATAACGGCGTTTCTGTTATTGATGCCTCTGAAATCGCAAGGGTCTGCCGTGGGGAGTCTTTCCGTATGCGCATCCTCCCGGGGCTTTCGCGTAATCTGAGCGTATATAAGATCGAAAAGGATTCGTTCGGGCGTATGTGGGTTACGACCGACAACGGAGTCTACCGCTCGAAGACGTCTTCCGTGTATGGCCTCTGGGATAATCTGCGTTATTCGGTAAAGGACAAGGGCAGTATAAGTGATGATTTCACCACGGACATTCTTATCGACGGGCGGACCGTATGGGTGGGGACTCGTGCCAGTCTCAATAAGATAACTCTCGCTCCGGACGGCTCTCTGCAGGGCATAGAGAGGGTGTATGTGCGCTCGAAGGACAGCGCCGGAGAGTTTGTTTCGTTCATCCATAAGTCCCGCGAGGGGGATATCTGGCTGTCCGTTCTGGGACTCGGTCTTGCCAAGATGACGCAGACAGCGGACGGAGGGTACGGATTCCGATTATATAACAAGAGCACGTGCCCCTCTTTCGTGAACAACGAGTTCGAGTCCCTGCTCGAGGATGAGAACGGGAATTTCTGGATGGGAGGCTTCGGAATCACCAGATTCTCTCCCGCCACTTCCGAGGTAAGAGTATACACACGCAAAGACGGTCTGCAGAGCAACTCTTTCAAGATATGGGACTCCGCCAGTTTTTCAGACGGACGTATGGCCTTCGGAGGCATCAACGGCTTCAATGTCTTCAACCCCCGGGACATCAAAAACAACGAGATTGCCCCTATAGTCCGGCTTACCTCGCTGGGAATCAACGGGGCGCAGGCCTGCGGAACCTGGGAGGAGGCCCCTGTGCGGCATCTCGGTTCCATCAGGCTTCCTCATTCTGCCAATAACATCACCTTCAGCTTTTCTTCTATGAGCTACAGCATCCCTCAGGCCAATCGCTACAAGTATCTTCTGAAGGGCTGGGATGACAATTGGCATTATACCGACGGGACCAATCCGGTGGCGGATTATCTTAATCTTCGCCCGGGGCGTTACACTTTTCTTGTTTACGGATCCAACAGCGACGGCATCTGGAGCAGGGACCCAGCGGAGGTGAGCGTAAGGGTGATGCCCGCGTGGTATCAGAGCGTGCCGGCCAAGATCTTCTATGTCTTGGCTATGGCGGCATTGGCAGCCGGAGCGGTGATATACTTCAAGAGGCGTTCGGAGAAGAAGCACAAGCTGGACTTGGAAGAGAAGCTCAAGGAGGAGCAGAGGGAGAGAAACGAGAAGGAACTTAAATTCCATACGGACTTTATGCACGAGATTCGAACACCTCTCACTCTCATAAGCACTCCTGTGGAGGAGCTGCTGAGCAATCCCAATCTGGGGAAGGGGACTGCGAGCCGTCTTCATCTGGTGGAGAAAAGCGTCAAGATACTTCAGAAGCACATAGAAAGCGTGACTGATCTGCGCAAATGCGACAACGGTCAGGTGCGGCTGCACGTGGTGGAGGTGGATTATTCGCGCTTCGTGCAGGAAATCTGCCTTCTTTTCCAGCCTCTCGCCAAATCGCGCGGCTACGAATTCAATCTGGATATCCCCGATCTCCCGCGCAAACTTTATATTGACAAGGACAGTATGGAAAAGGTGATTCTGAATCTGCTGTCCAATGCCGTCAAGTACTCTCCACAGCGCGGAGGCAAGATAGACATAGTGCTGAAGGATACCGAAAACGGAGCGCTTCTGAGCGTGTCCAATCTTGGAATAGGGATACTTCCGGAGGATCTTCCTTATGTATTCGAGCGTTTCCGCCAGGGACGCAACAACGACCGTGGCGGAATGGGCATAGGTCTGGCCATAAGCAAATCTTCCGTTCTTTCCCACTCCGGGAAGATCTGGGCGGAGTCCGTTCCGGGTGGACAGACCACATTCTATGTGCTGCTCCCGTATGGAAGCGCTCATTTCGCTGCGGAGGACATAGACCGCGATTATGAGAACAGCGACCACATATCCAACTATGATCCGCTTACGGAGTTTCTTCCGTCGGGCGTGGATGGCAGCAAGAGCGGGGTGGAACGGGAACATCTGGTGCTTGTAGTGGATGACAACGCAGAGCTTCGCGAGTATCTCTCGCAGCTCCTGTCGGCAAAGTACAACGTGATAACGGCGGAAGACGGAGAGAAGGGCTATGACCGTGCGGTGAGCGAACAGCCTGATCTGGTTCTTACCGATGTGGTGATGCCTAAATCGAACGGACTGGAACTATGCCGGCGCATCAAGGAGAACGGCGAGACCTCGCACATACCTGTAGTGCTTCTTTCGGCCAGAGACCTTCCTATATACAAGATGGAGGGATATCAGATGCTTGCGGATGACTATGTAACAAAACCGTTTCACGCGGATCTGCTGTTCTCACGCATAGATAATCTCATAGCACAGAGGGAGTGTATGAAGAAATCTTTCAGAACAGAGGTGGACATAGAGCCGTCGTCGGTTACAGCCACGTCTATGGATGCCAAATTCATAAAAAGTCTCATAGAAGATATAGAGGAGCATATGGACGAAGTTTCCTACGGAGTGGATGAGCTGTGTCTGAATGTCGGCTATTCCCGTCCGCAGCTTTACAGAAAAGTGAAATCCATTACCGGAATGTCAGCCATACAGTTTCTGCGCAGCATAAGACTCAAGCGCGCGGCCCAGCTGCTGTCTTCGGATGCCGGAATAAGCGTAGGACAGGTTATGAACGCGGTGGGATTCAACAACATATCGTATTTTTCAAAGATCTTCTATGCCGAGTTCGGTGTCCTGCCTAAGGATTATAAGGGGAGGAAGTGAATTGCACTTTGTTTTGAAAGTGCTAAAGAATGAACGATTTGTAAAGCCTGCTGCATACTCTTGTTTATAAATTAGTGTCGGAGTTCGGAATCAGGAACTTCGACGCAGTTTTGCAATTTTTTTAAATAACTAATACCAATCATTATGAAAAAAATCTTTTTGGCTTTGGCCGCCTGCAGTGCTTTGCTTGCAGTTTCCTGTAAAAAAAACGAGACACCTTCCATTGACAAGGATTTCGCCTACAATATTCCTACTGAAGCTATCGTAGGCAACAGTATCGTGGTGGAAGATCTTTCCATCAATGTTGACAGCCGCACCTGGACATTCGAAGACGCACTTCCTGCCACTTCACAAAGTGCAACGGTAAGCGTTACCTTCAAGAACGCAGGTGACAAGAAAGTAACTCTCACCGTCAATTATGCCGACGGAACCAAGGATGAAGTTACAAAGACGGTGTCCGTAAAGGATTTCTTCTCTGCAGACATCCACGCGGAAGGACTTACCTTCAACAAATGTGCTCCTAAAGGCAAAGAGATAACATTCTCTCTCGACCCTCTCGAGAACAAGTCCGGTTATGCTCTCACTTACAGTTGGACATTCCCGGGAGCAACTCCTGCCACTTCTGCTGACGCTTCTCCTAAGGTGGTATGGAACGATCAGATCAACAGCGTGAAGGTTACTTGCGAAGTTACCCGTGAAGACGGCGCCAAACTTAACCTTGACTACGAGCTTACAGCCGGAAACTATCCTTGCCTCAGAGTTGACGACTATGACGTTTACGGTTTCGAGAAAGGCGAAGGCTGCAACAATGCCTGGTATGACTGGGTTAAATTCCCTTCTGACGCTGCGGCTGGTATGCATCCTGAAATATTCACCGTCGTTGACGGCGGGGCGAACGGGACTGCCAAGGCTCTCAGAATAGACATCTCCGCCATAGTAGACGGACAGAATATATGCGAAATCGCACATCGTAACAGCTGGCCTACCAACGCCATCCTCGAGGCCGGAAAGAAGTATGAACTTACATTCTATCTGAAATCGGAAGGAGCTTATGGTGCTTGCTATTGGCTTAATGTATTTTCGTACTGTCCGGATTGGCTCAATGACCCTCTTCGCGGAGCAGCTGCTGCGACAGACTGGAAAGACGTATATGGAACAGATTATGAGGTGACTTCTCAGACAAAATTGTTTGATAGCGCCATCACTAAGATTATTGAGGATGAGACTCAGGCAGAGGGATACAGAATCGAGGGCGCGCTTACAGCCGAGTGGACGAAATACACCTTCGAGTTCACTCCGGAGGGAGAAGCAGGTACGTTCTACAAGAACTGCTACCTCTGTATGGGTTTGAGCGGCATAAGTGCCGTGGTTTATCTTGACGAGGTGCAGATCAACGAGATCGAAGAATAATTATAACTCTTAATTTTCTCAGGTGGCCTGGAGCCTTGCTTTCAGGCCACTTTTTTAAACCATAAATAATGAAGCGGATTTTTCTTTTGCTCTCACTTCTTGTGCTGAGTGCAGGAAGTTCTTTTGCACAACTGAAGGTCACCGGGCGTGTCACGGACACTAACGGCGATCCTATTCCGTGGGCCAATGTCTATCCCAAAGGCGCACAATATGGTACGACTACGGATGATGACGGAAAATACACCATTACTCTCAAATCCTCCGATGCCGTTCTGGTAGCGTCATTTCTGGGCTATCAGGATTGTGAACAATCCGTTTCAGGCAAGAGCACGGTCGATTTCATAATGGAATCGGATGCCGATATGCTTGCCAATGCCGTAGTTATCGGATATGGTACAGCCCGCAGGCAGGACCTCACCGGCAGCGTGGCCTCCATCAATTCGGACAATCTCAAGAACCAGGTGCTTTTCTCCGTGGACGACGCCCTCAAGGGTGGTGTGGCAGGCCTTATGGTATCTTCCACCAGCGGACAGCCCGGCGCCGCATCCAAGATGCTCATCCGTGGTGCATCTTCTCTGTCGGGTTCCACTTCGCCTCTCATCGTAGTGGACGGTTTTCCGCTCGGTGACGTGTCCACGTCTTCGGGTATGGGAATGTCGGGGCTCGATTCGCAGATGAGTTCCCTCGCTATGATTAACACCGAGGATATCGCTTCCATAGAAGTGCTCAAGGATGCTTCATCCACGGCCATCTACGGTAACCGCGGTGCTAACGGAGTCATTATGATCACCACCAAGAAGGGCAAGGCTTCGTCAGGACGTATACAGTACACCGGCTACGTGAGTGCCCAGAGTCTTCCGCACAAGTACGAGATGCTTGACTTCAAGGGTTATGCATCTATGATGAACGTGAAGAACCCTTCCTATCTGCTGTTCAGCGACGCCGACGGCAATCTCCGTGATTTCGACTACGACAGAATCAAAAGTATGGATTGGCAGGATGAAATCTACAGGACAGGTTTCATTCAGAACCACAATCTCTCGCTTCAGCATTCCACGGACAAGACCAATTTTCTCTTCAGCGCCTCTTATATGCAGAACCAGTCCATAATAATCTATACTGACTGGCAGAAACTTACGACCAAGGCGAACATAGACCACAAGTTCACCGACAGATTCAAGGTGGGTGTGGACATCAACTACAGCCGCATCGTGGACGACGGTGTGCCGACTTCCGGAGGAGACGGCACTGCTGTGGGCACCGTGATGAGTGCGCTCATCTCCCAGCCTTTCGATCTCACCGACACGCAGACACAGACGCTCTTCCGCCGCGCCGGAGTGGAGCAGTACGTCATAAACGCCTATAACGAAGGCAACAAGCAGAATCCTGTGACTATGGCCCGCGACATCAAGATGAACAAGACCTTGAGCCGCACCATAGTGAACTCGTATATGCGGTACGACATACTCGACGACCTCACTCTCAAGGTGACCGGAGGTTATGACGATTACTCCCTAAGTGACAAGCAGTTCTATCCGACCACCACGCCTCGCGGATATCTTTACAACGCGCAGGCCTGTATGGCGAACGTGTCAAGCTTCGGCTGGCTTAACGAGAACACGCTGACCTGGTCTCCGACCTTCGGTGATGTCCACAGGCTTAATCTTATGGGCGGCGTCACGGAGCAGGGATCACGCTACAATTACGTGGCTACGGAGGCTTCGTCTTTTTCCAACGAGTCTCTCGGCTACAACAACCTCTCACTGGCGAAGGACTACCACTCGTACTCCAACACCAGCAAATCCTCTATGCTCTCATTCATCTTCCGAGGCAATTACGCCTATGACGACAGATATATAGGCACCTTCACCTTCCGCCGGGACGGAACATCGGCGTTCATCAAGAACAAATGGGGTTCGTTCTTCTCGGGAGCATTTGCATGGAATGCCAAGCAGGAAGAGTTCCTCAAGTACAACGACGCCATCAGCACGCTCAAGCTAAGGCTCTCAATGGGAGAAGTCGGTAACTCCAACGTGCCTACTTCCGGCTCTTTCGCCCAGCTCTACACAACCAGCACGGCTTTCGGCACGGGCATCAGCATAGGACAGTCTCCTGTCACCCTCGCCAATGAAAACCTTACCTGGGAGAAGACCCTCGAATACAATCTCGGCGTGGAATTCGGCGCTTTCGACGAGAGATTCCACGTGGATATGGACCTTTACAACAAGACCACGCGCGACCTTCTTCTCGAAGCTCCGGTGCTTAACATCTCCGGGTACACCAAGGCCTGGCAGAACATAGGAAGCATACGCAACACAGGTATAGAACTTTCTATGAACGCCACTCTTGTGGACACCCGTGATTTTCAGTGGAGCGTGAACGCCAATGTAAGCCATAACAATTCCAAGATCCTGAAGCTTGGCCAGAACGGCGCACCTATCTATCTGGGCATCACCTGTCTGGGTGGGCAGAACGCCGTCATCCTTCAGGAGGGCGGTTCGGTAGGCCAGATATATGGTTACAGGGCGATTGGCCTGTATCAGATAGATGAATTCACCGCCACCGAGAGCACGACCAAGCCGGGAACTTACAATTACACCATCAAGGACGGGGTTCCTAATCAGGGAGTCGGCGAGCAGCCGGGTTCCATCAAGCTGTGGGACAAGGACGGCAACGGCAAGATAGACGACAATGACCGCGAGGTCATAGGCAATTTCCTTCCTGACTGGTACGGAGCATTCTCGACCACGTTCAACTGGAAGTCGTTCAACCTGTATCTGGGATTCCAGTACTCTATAGGCAACGACCTTTATAATGCCAATTACGCTATGATAGCCTTCTATAGCGGTGACGGCTCCAACCAGCTCGCCACCTGGAACAAGAGATGGACAGCGGACAATCAAAACTCGAGGTATTATTCCCAGATCTCGAAGGGACTGGTATCGTCAGCCTTTGTGGAAGACGCGTCTTTCTTGAGGTTTTCTTCAGCGAGACTCACTTACACTCTGCCGCGCAAGCTTATATCGAAGACCCGCCACATAGAGAACTGCAAGGTATATATGTCAGCTGACAATATCTACACCTTCACCCGTTATTCGGGATATGACCCTGAAGTGGGTATCAGTCAGAGCAATGCTTCAGCCATTCTCTCGCAGGGATTCGACTACGGCAACTTCCCTCACGCGAGGACCATCACTCTTGGAGTCAATCTTTCATTCAGATAGGAGGCGGATAATATGAAAACAGGAAAAATTTTGACAATTCTTTGTTGCTCGCTTTGCCTGGCTTCCTGCAATTTTCTGGAAACCACGGTCGAAAGCAATATAACTACAAAGAATTTCTTTCAGAACACAAGCGATTTCGACAGCGCCCTTACAGGCGTCTATTACACTTTCACATCCGTGGAGTGGGATGCGCAGCACCGTTACGGAGATTACTTCACCGGGTTTATGTATTGGGGAAGGATAGGAACGGACGAGGCTTTCGTATCTTCAGGAAACAACGGTGAGGAACTGATTGGTAATTACACATATACGCCGGAGAATCTCTTCGTGGAGAAGGTCTGGTTTATGCAGTATCTCGGTATTCAGCGGGCCAATGTGGTCATCAACCGCCTCAACGCCTACACGGGAACCCAGGTTTCGGATGAGGACAGGGCGCGCATTATGGGCGAGGCGCATTTCCTACGCGCCTGGTTCTATTTCCAGCTGGCACGCTATTACGGGGAGGTTCCTCTGGTGCTGGAAGAGACTACTGACATCTCCAAACTCGATGCTCAGAAGAAACCTCTCGCCGATGTCTATGCACAGGTGATATCCGATTACGAGACGGCGGAGAGCCTTCTCCCTGAAACCAATACCGTAGGACACGCCACCAAGTATGCCGCCACGGCGCTCAAGGCGAGGGCTTATCTGCAGATGTCGGGCGAGCCCCTCAAGGACGCCACTGCCGCCGCCAAGGCTGCTCAGGCTTGCAAGACAGTCATCGAGAGCGGAAAATATGCTTTGGTGGAGGATTATTTCTCCCAGTTCGACGGAAAACACGAACATAACAGCGAGTATATTTTCGATGTGGAATTCGACAATACCGTCAGCAATTCGCTTTACGGCGGACAGGTGGGAACGGTGGACGGAGTCCCTCACGAGCAGAACGCTTACTGGGCTCAGGTCCGTACATATAAGGAGATGTATGACAAGTTCGAGCCGGCTGACCTTCGCCGCGATGCCGTGAATGCCGGCGGACACATAGCCGTGGGTGCAAGCGGCAAGGCCGAGATGATAATGGGAGATCCGGACTATGAAGGGAACTACTGGATCTACAAGTTCCGTCATCCTATAGACAAATCCGATCGAGGCACAAGCTGGGCCAATTGGTGCAACAACATCAATTTCCCTATCATCCGCTACGCCGACGTGCTTTTGATGTATGCCGAAGCTGAGAACCGTGCTTACGGTTCACCTACAGCGGAGTCTCTGGAGTGCGTAAACCAGGTGCGCCGCCGCGGTTACGGCAAGCCGATCGCCACTCCGAATCCGACTGTCGATCTTCCTATGAGCTCTGGTACGGCTTTCGACGAGGTCATACTCAAGGAGAGAAGTCTCGAACTTTGCTTCGAGGGCCACAGATGGGCCGATCTCGTGCGTTTCGGCAAGCTCCAGGAGGCCTTCTCATCTGTAGGTATGGATGAAAAGTTCAAACCTTACTATGATCCGGTACGCGGAAACTGCAAGGCCAAGCATTCAATATTCCCTATTCCTCAATCAGTAATAGACGCATCCAACGGTGCGATAACACAGAATCCTCTATGGAATTAAAAAAATACATATCATTTCTACTTGTATCGTCCACTTTGTTAGCGTCAGGATGCGGCAGGGAGTGGATTCCGACTCCGGATCCTGACACTTGCAAGTGGCATAATCAAGGTCCCGATCCGGACCCGACTCCTGATCCCGATCCTGACCCGGAAGAAAATTGGACAGTAATAGACGGGGCGGGATGTGCTCTTGGCGATATGACTGTCCTGGAGCAGAGCGCAAGCACTTTTATGAAAGGCTATTGGCCTGACGGAAAGCTTATTCCCATAAAGAAGGGCAATCAGTGGCAGCTTTTCTGGAGTGAGGCGACCGACGCCTTGACCATCGCTGACACCCCGTATCCGGAGGACCATATAGCTTCGCTTACCGCGTCAGCCAAGATCTGGGGTAAGGAATATGTCCGCATAGACGGCTTTAACGACGGGGGATCGTGGTTCATAGGTATTTTCCCTCTCGATGCCGATGGGCACTATGTGGGGTTCTTCCACGCTGAAAGCCATTGGTCCAGTGGCAGCGGAGCCCACAAATCAATCGGCGTGGCATATTCCGACGACTATGGCGCCACTTGGAGAGATCCGAAGCCTATTCTCACTGTCTCTACACCCAAGCCGGAAAGTGCCGCGTGGACGGGACTTGGCGACGGTTGCGTGATATGGGATTCGAAGACCTCGCGTTATATATGTTATTATCAGGCACGTGCCAATACTGATTCCAATGCACTGTGTATGGCTTCTTCTTCTGACAGGAGCGGTGCGGCAGGCACTTGGAAAAAGTGGGACGGAAAGGACTTCACCATAGAGGGCTGCGATGCTTCCACCGGTCTTGGCGGAGAAGATATAGCGATAGACAACCTCAGTTCTACCGCCGGGTGTAATCCGTCGGTTATGTGGAACACCTATCTTGGCAAATGGGTTATGGCATATGCGACGTGGTCCAAGAGGGTTGTGATAACATATAGTGACGATGCCATCAATTGGACCGTACCGGTCAAGATTCTCGGTTCGATCGGCGTTCCTGCGTGGTATCCTAACCTTATAGGAAGTGAAGGCGACCTGGTGGGAGGTGAAATAGTGAAGATTTACTGGTCTCATAATCAAGGAGATGACGCTATCCGTGAAATCGGATGCAGAAGCATTAAATTCATAAAGGAATAAAATGAAGAATATATACAAGTTATTGTGCTCCGTTTTTTTATGGGGGCTTCTGTTTCCTTCGTGCTCGAGTGATGTGGTTTGGGTGAAGTACGACCCTGCGGTGAAGGATTATACTGTGCAGGTGCGTGACATTCTCCGCGCGCACCCGGAAGGGAATCTGGTAATCAGGTTTGAAAAGGGTGTGTATGAGTTCTATCCGGAAGAAGCGGTGCAGGATTTCCTGACGCTATCCAACAATTGCAGCGGCGAGCGCAAGATAGCTTTCTATATAAAAGGGATGAAAAATGTCCGTGTGGAAGGCTCCGGGACCGATTTCCTGTTTCACGGGCGCATAGTGCCTTTCGCAGTTAAGAATTCCGAGAATATAAGCATAAGCGGGGTCAGCATAGACTACGATTATCCGTGGACTTTCGAAGGGGAGGTGATAGCCAACGACCCGGTGAAGAGAAGTTTTACGGTCAAGGTCTATCCAGACAACAAATACAGGATAGAGGGTGACAGGCTTCTGTTCGGCGGCTATGACTGGGAATATCCTATGGGGGAGAGCATAGTGTTCGATCCTGCGACACGCCGTCCGTGGTACGATACCGCCGCTTATGAGCACGGGTATTGGTCCGGAGAGATGGGAGCTCGCGAACTGGAGCAGGGCGTGGTGGAATTCACCCGTCTCAGCGCCCGCGACGTGCCTCCGGTGGGGAGCATCTGGGATGACAAAGGTCCTATGAAGCTTAACCGTTCTTATCCGGGTATAGCCATCCTGTCGAGCCGCGATGTTCAAGTCTCTGACGTGCACGTATATAGGAGCGGTGCTATGGCGCTTATGGCAGAATATTCGGAAAACATTCGTGTGTCGCGGTTCTCTACGGCTCAACACGAAGGCAGTGCTCGTATGATCACTTCGTCTGCCGACGCCACCCATTTCGTGGATTGCCGGGGTGAGATTGTTCTTGAGGACAGCTATTTCGAGAGTATGCTCGACGACGCCACCAACATACACGGAGTCTATATGAAGGTGGACGGCGTGCTCGATCCTCATACTTTCACCGCCACTTTCGGACACTTCCAGCAGGAAGGCAATCATTTCGCCGATGCGGGCGATGTGCTCCGTTTCGTGGACAAGACCAGCCTGCGCCCTGTCTGCGAGGCCAGATTGGCTTCCATTGACAAATCCGACAGGCAGAAATACGTTTTCAGAGTCGAGGGCGATCTCAGCGTGATAGCATCGGATCCGAAGCGCTTTGCCGTGGAGAACACCCGAAGCGGAGCGTCCGTGAAGATTCGCAACTGCGTGGTGCGTTATAACAGAGCCCGCAGCCTTCTGATTTCCACCCCGGGCGATGTGCTTATCGAAAATTGCGACTTCTCTTCTATGATGGCCGGAATACGCATCTGCGGCGATGCCAATTATTGGTTCGAGTCGGGCAATACCCGTAACGTGGTCATCCGGGCCAACCGTTTTACGGACCTGGCCATAGGCGGACGCGAACCGCAGGCCATCCTTCAGATTGATCCTATCATTCCCAAGGAAGCGAGAGGCAACGACTTTTTCTATCACGACAGAATAGTGTTCGAGGGCAATACCGTGAAGACTTTCGATAATCAGATTATTTACGCTATGAGTGTGAAGTCTCTGGATATCAAGAATAACAAGTTCATAGACAGCGGATCCTTCGCTCCGCTTTTCCCTGAACTGTCGGTTATAGATGTGCAGTATTGCGGCAAGGTCAACATTACGGGCAACGATTTCTCTCTCTGGAAACCGGATGCTACCATAAGTATACACAACTGTCTGGAGGTCAATGACGAGTCGGGAGAAAAGGTGATTGATTCACCTAACCCGTACTTTTTCCAGAGTTAAAATCACTATATTGCGTTTGTTTTAACTCAGAGTCTATGATAATGTGTTTGACTGATAAAAGGTTTATTATGTGTGCGGTATTGGCGTTCTTTTCGTCAATATCGCTTTTTGCTGATTCTGAATCGATTGAGCCGGACCGCACCGTCCTGTATGACACGAAGGACGGGGTGGAGCTTTATATGGACATATACGATCCTTCAGCCGGATCGGATGAGCGGAAGCCTACCGTGATACATATTTTCGGAGGTGGCTTTATGGACGGATCGCGCCATCAGGAATGGCTCCGTCCGTGGTTCAGGCAGATGAACTCTCTGGGTTACAGGATGATATCCATCGACTACCGGCTTGGCCTGAAAGGCGTCGGTGAAGTGTCTCTCACGCAGTTCGCCTTTCTTCTGGCTAAATCCATCAATATGGCGGTGCAGGACCTTTACAGCGCCACGCTCTATATTATAGGACACTGCTCTGAACTGGGGATAGACCCTGACAATCTGGTGCTTACCGGATCTTCCGCAGGTGCCATCACGGCTCAGCAGGCCGAGTGGAACATCTCTCAGGGGGCCAATCTCGCGAAGGTGCTTCCCGATGGCTTCAACTATCGCGGAGTGATGGCTTTCGCCGGAGCGGTTCTCGCTGCAGGCCAATTGGAATATGCCAAGACGCCGTGTCCTATGCTGATTTTCCACGGCACGGAAGACGAACTGGTGCCATACGATGTGATAGAATCGCCTTTCGCATCGTTTTATGGCGCTTGCCCGGTAAAGGAGGCGGCGGAGCAAGCGGGTGGCACAGTGAGGATCTATCGTTTCCCCGGAAATAATCACGCTGTGGCAGGCTATATGCCGTATATGGTTGAAAAAGAGGTGGATTTCATAGAAAACGCCGTGATGAAGGGATCCAAGGAGAGGATAGACGCTCAGATAGAAGACCCTTCGCTTCCTACGTACGAGACGGACCCGTCGAACAGTCTGTATGACATACGTCCGGACGAGGGGACAAACCTTTCGGAAGAATCACGCTGGAGCATACTGCCTGACAATCATGGTATAATATGGGACGCACGCAGCGGCCTTCCGCACGAGGACCATCTGGAGATGAGCGGAGAACAGGTATCCTGTGTGCTTCGCTGGGGTGTGGCGCAGGACGGGTCTTTCCATAGCGAGAAATCTCTGGTCTTTCCGCTTCTTCGCACCATCCCGAACAATACGCACGCTTCGATGAATTACCGTATTGCCACGGACATTCCTTCGCTTCTGTCTGTCAACGGACGTTCTCTTATAAAGGAACAGACTGAATATGTGCGTATCAACGGCCTTGTGGAAGTGTCGAGTCTGTGGAGCAAGTCTACAGATTCCATAGGAGTGGGAGAAGGGGAGTGTGAGACTGCCTGCGTGCGTCTGACACGTACTCTTTTTCCGTCCACCACGCTTCCCTGCGTGTGCGAGAGCTTCGTTATCGAAAACATCACCGGGGATAATCTGCTCATAACCGTTCCCGAGTTCACTCAGGTGGCTTCCACCGATAAATATGCGGGTGTGGACGGCACTTATTATGTCCGTGCTCAGATAGATAGGCCGTGGACGGGTTGGCTGTCGCCCGGTCAGAAATACTCTTTCACGGTCACTTACCAGGCGTACCGCGAGGGACAGGCCGTGATCGTGGATGCCGCTAAGGAATTGGCATCAAGAGAGTCTATGGTGGAGAGCCTTGACGCTTCTCTGGTGCTTGAAAGTCCCGACAGCGTGCTGAACGAGATGTTCCGCTTCGCCAAGATACGCGCGTGCGAGAGCATCTATCGCACCAAAGCAGGCCTTATGCATTCTCCGGGCGGAGAGAGTTATTATGCCGCCATCTGGGCCAATGACCAGGCGGAGTATGTCAATCCTTTCTTTCCTTTCGTGGGATATGACAAGGCAGACAGCTCGGCTCTGAATTCGTTCAGGCTTTTCGCGCGTTACATCAATGACGATTACACGCCTATTCCGAGCTCCATCATAGCGGAAGGGGACGATATCTGGAACGGGTGCGGCGACAGGGGAGATGCCGCGATGATCGCTTATGGCGCAGGCAGATACGCACTTGAACGTGCGGACAGAAAGCAGGCCGAGGAGTTGTGGCCGCTGATAGAATGGTGTCTGGAGTATTGCCGGCGTAATCTTAATTCAGAAGGGGTGGTGCGCTCCGACACCGATGAACTTGAGAACCGTTTCGAAAGCGGCGAAGCCAATCTCTGCACTTCCGCCCTTTATTACGATGCTCTTCTCTCCGCTTCCTACCTCGGGAAGGAGATAGGGATAAGCAGTTCTCAGATAAAGACTTATCTTGCCAGTGCGAAAGCTTTGGAGGAGGCGATAGAGAAGTGTTTCGGGGCAGAAGTGTCGGGATACGAGACCTACCGCTATTATGAAGGGAACACCGTTCTTCGTTCCTGGATATGTATGCCGCTTATCGCCGGCATCAAGACCCGCGCCAGTGGCACAGCGCAGGCTCTGCTGGGACCTGACCTGATGACGGAAAACGGCTGCCTTACAGAGCAGGGGAGCGATGTCTTCTGGGACCGTTCCACTCTATATGCTTTCCGCGGCATACTTTACACCGGAAATGTCGATGCCGTCCTTCCGCTGCTGCATTTCTATTCTTCGCGAAGGCTCCTGGGAGATCACGTGCCTTACGCTGTGGAGGCTTGGCCCGAGGGATCACAAAGGCATCTTTCCGCCGAGAGCGGCCTGTATTGCCGCGTGTTCACCGAAGGACTGTTCGGAATCCGTCCGACAGGTTTCAAGTCCTTCACTATGAATGCCAATCTTCCTCTTGGCTGGAACAAGTGTGCCTTAAGACACTGCAAGGCGTTCGGAAGCGAATTCGATCTCACCGTTTACAAGACTTCTTCCGGAAAGGTCCGTGTCAAAGTCTATGACCACGCCAGCTCCCGCAGCAGGATCTACGCCCCGTCCAAAGACGGTGTCGTGAGGGTGAAATTGTAGAAACAACACCGAAGTAAATGCTTACTATGGACGGAGGCACCCGATAGGGATGACATAGACTCCGTCCTTGCGTTTATATGCATATTGTCCCACTCCTGTAAGAACCATCAGAAACGACGGCGCGCTCATCTTGTCAGAATCTATCTTGCAAGACAGTTCTTTTAGGGATGCGGCCGCTTTCTCTATGTTGTCTGCTCCGCCCAATTTAATCTCTGTCAAAGCATATCGGCCGTCACGCAGGTGGATTACTGCGTCACATTCAAGTCCGGAGGAATCGCGGTAGTGCAACACTTCTCCTATGAGAGCGTCGGCATATACGCGCAAATCACGCACGGCCATAGACTCGAAGTACAGCCCGAATGTGCGTAAGTCATTAAGCAGGTCTGCTGGGGCAATTGAAAGTGCTGCAGCCGCTATACTGGGATCAATAAAAAACCTGGTCTCCGATGATTGAATGGCAGTTTTGCTCCTGAGGTTGGGATTCCAAGCAGGCATATCCTCCAGAACGAACAGCTTTTTGAGAGCATCTACATAATCAGATACGGTCTCATAGGAAATGTTGGCGTTATCGTTGTCTTTTATATCCCCGCTCATCTTGCTGAAGCTGGTCGCCGCACTGACGTTTCTCGCATAGGATCGCATAAGCAGCCTGGCTCTTTCACCGCTTCGCTTAACATCGTCCACGCGGTGGATATCAATCTTGTAGATAGCTTCGAAATAGTCTCTCGCCTGATCGAGGGCGATGTCTCCGGATAAAAAAGTAGCCTGTGGCCAACCTCCCCGGCAAATCAGAAATGCGATTTCTTCAAGGCTCAAGGGGTTCTCTGAGACTTCCGGCTCTTTCCCGTCAAACAAATCCCCCAATGAAACGGACCCGATACTCTCGCCTGATTCCCAAAGACTCATTGTCCGCATATTTATCCATCCGTAGCGTCCGGTTCCGCTGTGTCTTCTGACCTTCTCTTTGACGGGTATGCTGCTTCCGGTCAGGATGAACTGTCCAAATTTGTTACGGTCGTCAACTCCGCCACGAATCATATCCCACAGTTCGGGGACAGACTGCCACTCATCGATGAGCCGCGGAGTCTCACCCTGGAGCAGGTCAGCAGGACGAATCTGGAGCGTTAACAGGGCGTTATTCAATATATCAGTCTTTCCAAGATCCAGAACACTTCCGGCAATCTGTTTCGCTGTGGTGGTTTTGCCGCACCATTTCGGACCCTGAACCAATACTGCACCTTTGCCGGCTAGCTTTCGTTTAAGCAAGTCATCCGCTATACGTGGTTTATATGCTTTCATATTGTTGTAAAATATACAACTCAAGTTTCGCAAGTAATATAATTTATTATTATTCAGCATTGTGCGGCACTTGCAAAACTTTTTTCCCCCGCACACGCTTCGCTTTGAGTCTATTACGTTACCCTTTCCCTAAATCCCTTTCCTCGGGAACGGGACTTGCTTTCGGCCTTACAGTCCGAATATATAGGTGTTTCGCACCTGCGAAACTTAAATATACAATTTTAGCCGTACAAATATACTGATTGATATTGAAATATCAAGTGGGACTCCGCAACTTTTGGTCGATTTACTCCGCAACTTTTGAGTGATTTACTCCGCAACTTTTGAGTATAGCGAGGTCCAAAGACGGTGTTGTGAGGGTGAAATTGTAATCGACTAAGGTCTTCTACCGTGCGGAAGGCCTTACTTGTCTTTTGGCGGAGCATAAGGCCCAGATGGCCCAGAAGACGGTGAGCGTCACTGACATAGGAACGCCTACGGTGAGCAGTTCCCTGAGAAAGACGTTGACTCCGTCCGTTTCGGTAAGCGCCGTGAAGAACGGGAACTGCCAGATGATCTCGCCGTTGATGATATGGTCCACTATAAGCATTATGGTACCGCCCCAAAGCATCTTCTCCAAGGCGGGAATGTTGCGCTTGAGAGGGGAAGATTCATCGTTATGGATAGAGTCTTTATGTGTAGAGCGATAAATGGTGGTGGCTATCGCCTGAGCCATAGGAACTAAAAAACAAGCCATATATTATTCTTTTTTATTATTCTGCTTCCATTTGTCTGATTTCCACTTCGTTACCCCGAAGCAGAACGGTATTTTCACTGCCGCAGCGCGGACACTTTTTCGCAAATTCCACGGTGGAGTACTGTTCTCCGCAGTCCCGGCACAAAGTCACCGCCTTTATGGTATTCACCTCCAGGGCGCAACCGTGCAGCATCTCCTCGTCCTTGGCCACCGCCCATTTCCAGCAATCCTCAAGGTAGTAAGGCACTACGGTGGAGACTTCCCCTATATCCATAATGACCTTACTCACCCTGGTGCAATTGTTATCTGCGGCGGTTTTCTTGACCTCGCGTATTATGTGGAACACTATGCCGAGTTCGTGCATCCCGTTTGACAGTTAAGCGCCTTTTTTGAGCAATATCTTCACGCCTCTCTTGAGCGCATAAGGCAACAGAGCCCCGACCTTGTCTTCGGACTTCACCATCTTGCTGCACTCAGGATGTGTCCTGTACAGATGTATGGCGTCGAACCCGCACTTGGTGGTGCATATACCGCATCCTATACATCTGTTAGGGTCCACTATCGAAGCGCCGCACCCCAGGCAGCGCGCCGTTTCTTTGCGCACCTGTTCTTCTGTAAGCGTGAGATGATATTCTTCGAAAGGTTTGCGGCTCTCGGCGTCAGGTGCCGTCTGACGGGATGAATTGTCGTAAGATTCTACGCGTATGTCGCTCTTGTCCAGCTCGATGAAATCTCTGCGGTTACGGCCTATGGTCATATGCCCGTGCTGCACGTAGCGGTGCAGGGACTCGGCTGCCTCCTTGCCCGCAGCTATGGCGTCGATGGCGAATTTAGGCCCTGTCATACAGTCGCCTCCCACGAATATGTCCTCCTGTGCGGTCTGCAGAGTGAGCTTGTCTGCTACCGGATACACGCCTCTGAAGAATTCGACTTTGCTGCCGTTGAAAAGATCCTTGTTTTCCACACTCTGTCCTATGGCGAATATCACCATATCGGCTTCGAGCGTCAGGCTCTGCTGCTCGTCGAATTCAGGTGCGAAGCGCTTCTGATCGTCGAAAACGGACAGACATTTCTTGAATCTGATTGCTGTGACTTTCCCGTCCTTGCCAATCACCTCTGCCGGACCCCACCCGGGATTTATCACCACGCCGTCCTCGCGAGCCTCCGCTCTTTCTTCTTCAGATGCCGGCATAATGTCCTCAGTCTCAAGAGAAAGCATAGTCACTTCGATAGCTCCGCTGCGTTTCGCCACTCTGGCCGCATCTATGGCCACATTACCTCCTCCCACCACGACTACGCGGCCCTTAAGGGTTTTGGTGCCGGTATTGGCATCGTGAAGGAAACTGATGGCCGTGCTGATCCCTTCAAGGTCTTGTCCCGGAATCCCCGGAAGACGTCCCGACTGACATCCGATAGCCACATAAAAGGCCTTGTAGCCCTGTGCACGAAGCTCATCCAGCGTGACGTCCTTGCCGACTTCGACGCCGGTTCTGATCTCCACTCCTATCTCGCGCATTATGTCTATCTCTGCATCTATCACGTCCTTGGCCAATTTATACGAAGGAATTCCATAGCGGAGCATTCCTCCGGGCTGAGGATTCTTTTCGAAAACGGTAGGGTAGTAACCCAATGTCGCCAGATAATATGCGCAACTCAGTCCGGACGGACCTCCGCCTATGATGGCGATTTTCTCTTTCCAGCGGCCCCTGTTGGATGCGACCACTATTTCAGGCACGAAGCGGTGCTCCTGATTCATATCCTGCTCGGCTATGAACTTCTTTACTGCATCTATTGCTACCGGTTCGTCTATGGTGCCGCGTGTACAGGCGCTCTCGCACCTGCGGTTACATATTCTTCCGCATACTGCCGGGAAAGGATTCTCACGTTTGATAAGTTCGAGCGCCTCTCTGTATTTGCCTTCCGCCGCCTTTTTCAGGTATCCCTGTACGGCGATATGTGCAGGACAGGCAGTCTTGCAAGGTGAAGTTCCGCTTTGGTGGCAGTTGATTCTGTTCTTGTCACGGTAATCCTCGCTCCACATATGCTGTCCCCAGCGCGTGGCGTCCGGAAGCACCTGACGCGGGTATTCTTTTTCTCCCGAACTTGTGCACAGTTTCTGGCCAAGCTTGACGGCTCCGGCAGGGCAGTACTCCACGCATCTTCCGCAGGCTACGCAATTGGCCTTGTCCACTTCGGCGACGTAGGCGCTGCGTGACATATTAGGCGTGTTGAAAAGCTGCGATGTGCGCAGTGCGTTGCATATCTTTACGTTGCAGTTGCAGATGGCGAATATTTTGCCTTCACCGTCTATGTTGGTGATCTGGTGTACGTATCCGTTCGCCTCGGCCCTGCGGAGAATCTCCATAGCCTCGTCGTAGGTGACGGAACGTCCGCGGCCTGTCTCCACGCAGTAGTCGGCCATATCACCCACCGCTATGCACCAGTCCTCATAGTCGTCCGCACAGCCTTCGTCCAGTTTCTTGCGTCCGTAGCGGCAGGAGCAGATGGATGCCCCGATGTGTCCCTCGTATCTTTTAAGCCAATACGAGATATGCTCTATGTCGATGGATTGGTTCTCCATACTGATGGCCTTCTCCACAGGGATGACGTGCATTCCTATGCCGGCGCCTCCGGGAGGAACCATAGCGGTCACGTGCTCAAGCGGCAGGAAAGTCATCCTCTCGAAGAACATCGCCAATTCGGGATGCCTGTCCATCAGGTCCTTGTTCATATTGGTATATTCGGCCGATCCGGGCACGAAGAGCGGAACCCAGTATTCTCTGTCCTTGCGCTCGTACGTAGCCCCTTCTACAGGTCCGTCGGCGGTGTATTTGTCACCGTAATCGTATTCCAGCATACCGAAATATGCCAATTTGTCCAGCAACGCGTCAAACTCCTCGTCGCTCGCAGTGTAGTGTTTCTTATGATTCCACTCTACGAGCTGGGGATAACTCCTGTGCCGGCGCACTTTCATCGGCTTGTGGTCGATGACGTCGAGCAGCAGGTCCAGGGCTGATTCCCGTGTCTGCGGGTCCATCTCGTCCTCGAATATGCACGCAAGTCCCCAGTATTCAGGGTCTTCCGTGCTTACTCCGTGAAGTTTGGCCGGGATTCTGTCCGTCACTTTGCGGACGAATTTGAGAAGTTTTGGGTTAGGGTTCTTGTCTCCTTTATGTACGGGGACAAATCGCTTTGACATTTCAGGCATATCGGTTATATTTTAGTTTTCTTTCCAGTCGTTCACTTCTTTGAGAAGCCAGTCGGCAAATTCACCGACCCCTTCTCCGCTGCGTGCGCAGATGGGGATTATCCTGGCCTTGGGGTTCCTCTTGTGTATGTTTTCCTCGCAGCGCTTCATATCGAAATCAAAGTACGGCAGGACATCCGTCTTGTTGATGAGAACCACGTCGCAGATGGAGAACATAAGAGGGTATTTGAGTGCTTTGTCATCGCCTTCGGGAACGGAAAGAATCATCGCGTTACGCACGCTTCCCGTGTCGAATTCAGCGGGGCATACGAGGTTGCCCACATTCTCGAGAATGGCCAGATCTATCTGATCAAGATTCAGTGCGTCAAGTCCTTGGCGTGTCATCTCGGCGTCGAGATGGCACATTCCTCCGGTGTGCAGCTGTATGGATTCTATCCCGGTGGCGTTTTTTATCTTTATGGCATCGACGTCGCTGTCTATGTCGGCCTCCATCACCGCAGTGCGGACTTTGTCCTTGATGAGATTGATGGTGCTGACCAGTGTCGTGGTCTTGCCGCTTCCCGGCGAAGACATCAGGTTCAGAAGAAAGACTCCTTTCTTTTTAAGGTCGGCTCTCAGATGATCTGCCTGAAGAGAGTTCTCTTCAAAGACGCTTTTTTTTATCTCTATTACTTTTACTTCGTCCATATAGTTTCTGCTCCCGTTTTTAGAGGCTATGTATTTGCAGATTGTGAAGTTAGCAATTATTTCGCTTTCAAGCAACCTTATTTGTTCGAGCAGATGTAGAACTCGAATTCCAGGCCGCCTTCCGGGCTGTGCCTTTTGGCTCTGATCTTGCCTCCGTGCGCTTCCACCGCATTCTTCACTATGGATAATCCCAGTCCTGACCCTTCGGAGTAACTGTTCCCCCTGACACGGTAGAACCTTTCGAAAAGCCTCCCCAACTCTCTGTCGTCCACTCCTTTGCCTGTGTCGAAATATGTGAATACGGTCTTGTCCGTCTGTGAAGGGTCGCAGCTGATCTCTATTGTGAAACCCTTGCCCGCGTATTTGAGTGAATTCTCTATGAGATTGCGGAATATGGCGTAGAAAAGAGGTTGGTTGGCCTTGACGCAAACGTCTTCCCCTATGAGATTGTTCACGGTGGCGCCCATATCCTTTATTCTTCCGTCAAGTTCGAGAGCTATGTCATCCACGAGTTTTCGCGCGCCTATATATTCCTTTTCAAGTATGGTAGGGTCCTGTTCTATCTTGGTGATGAGCGAAATGTCACCTATCAGATTCGAAAGCCGCAGGGTCTGGCTGTAGGCCCTTTCTATGAATTGGCGCTTGTGGGCCTCATCCATATCGGGCATCTCGACCAAGGTCTCCAGATAACCTCTGATGCTGGCCACCGGGGTGCGGATTTCGTGTGCTATGTTATTGGTCAGCTGGTGTTTCTGCGCCTTCAATTTGCTTTCCATCTGCTCTTTGGTAGTCCTTATGACGTGGTAAAGAATAATCACGAAGAGTATCAGAACTGCCGAGAGGGTAAGGTAGAACCATGTCATATTCTTATTCGTTTATGCTGTATCCGAAGCCTATCCTATTGGTGATAAGATTCTTGCAGGCTGTGCCAAGTTTGGCTCTTATTCTGGCAATGTGCACGTCGATGGTGCGTTCAGAAATATAGGGAGTGTCTTTCCAGAGCCGGTCTTTCAGGTCCGTGCGCGAAAAACTTTGCCCCGGATGGGTGCACAGAAGATGCAGTATGTCGTATTCTTTCTTTGAAAGATGCGCGTCCTCTCCGTCAATGTATGCTTTCTGAAGAAGCGTGTCCAGTTCCAGAGCGCCGCGTCTGATTATTTTGTCCGGCTCTATCTGGGCTTTTTCCTGCGAACGCTTCAGAACTGCCTTGATGCGGGCCTGTACTTCGTTGATGGAAAAGGGTTTGGTGATATAGTCGTCCCCTCCGGCGGAAAATCCCGTAAGCAAGTCGTTCTCGCTGGTGCGTGCCGTCAGAAAGATTATGGGGACTGCCAATTTCAGATTGTTTCTTATCTCGCTCGCACACTTGTAGCCGGACATCCCGGGGAGCATCACGTCAAGCAGAATAAGGTCTATCTGCGTTCCCGATTTCAGGATTTCAAGAGTCTGTTCCCCGCTTTCTGCGCACTGAGTTTCGTAACCCCAGGCCTGAATGTTGAACTGAAGGATCTCTCTCAGGTCCGCCTCGTCATCCGTTATAAGAATTCTCATAATAATGCAGATTGTTTCGCTTGGACAATAATAATGATTTTTTCCTGACTATTTGCCAATTGAGATTTAAAAATAACGTATATTTGCCCGAAATAAATATTGCTATGAGAACTTCGATCTTTATGGGATGCGTCCTGGCGGGCGTGATCCTCTTCGGGGCGGTATCCTGCTCCACATCTTTAAAACTGAAAAGCATACGCCGGGGCGGTATGAACGCTTCCCTCTCACTTCCAAGTGAAAGTGAGATACGACGTTATGGCGGAAACCGGGAAGAACAGAGAGCGGACGATGACGGACTTTACGCGATGCGTACCTACAAGGACACGATCAGCGGAGAGGTGATGGGATCCGAGGATCTGGATGCAGCCGTGATAGTGGCCAGGTTCAGGAATGTCGCGGAGCGGAAAGGCGAGATTGATTTCGACTTTATGATAGTCGCATCTGACTCTCTGCAGGATCCTTCGTGGCAGCTGCGTTTTTTCCCTATGCTGTATTTCGAAGGAGGGGATTCATTGGCATTGGCTCCGGTGTATTTGACAGGCAAGGATTTCCGGAGCGCCCAGCAGAGAGGGTATAATCTGTATGAGGGTTATCTGGCGTCGCTTTCGCGCGACAGCACGCGTTTTGTGGACAGTGTTCAGGCCGATGCTTTCAGGCAGCGCTTTCCTTCTTCGGACAGGGATGCCGGGAGTCATTTCAGAAGACCGTGGGTGGAGAAATATAATGCTCGCAAGCTTTCTTTCAGGGATGATCTTCAGCAGCGTCTTATCCGTGTGCCGCTCTGCGATGCTTCCGTGCGTCGTGACAGTACCGCGAAAGGCGGACAGTTTGTCTATCTGTATCATCAGCGGATAGCCTCAAGCCGAGGGATGTCCAAGTTTTTTCTGAATGTCAAGACGCAGATACATAATGGTCGGGATATCATCTGGTCTTCGCGTCCGTCGCAAAACATAACATATTATGTCAGTTCTCTCAGTTCGTTGGTGGATAATGAATTGGCATCTCTGTACGAGGAGGATTCCCTGTATTGCGAGGGGGTGAGGCATCTCAGAGATCGCGAGTGGGAGCAGGCCTTGGAATTGTTGGCGGGCTATGAAGACTATAATTCGGCGCTTGCGTATCTGGCGCTGGAATATAATGCCACCTCGGGTGATATCTTGGAAAAGCTTCCGGTGAAAACGGCTGCCTGCCACTACCTTATGGCTATTTCATATTCAAGACGGGGCAGGGAAGAGGAAGCCGTTGAGGAATTGAAACAGGCGGTCTCCATCGAGTATACATATAAATACAGGGGCAATCTCGACCCCGAAATCGCCCCTGTGATAAGGAAGTATGCTCTTTTCAGCGAGGATTACTCGACTGAATGAGATTTAAGCCTTACTTTATCCGTATCTCCTTATGAAGACGGATGTCGCCTGCGGAACTTCCTACCAGCACGTCTATGGTTCCTTTTTCCAGAGCCCAGTCGTGTTTGTCAGTATCCCAGTATCTGAGTTCGCTGACAGGCACTTCGAGGCAGACATCCTCGGATTCACCGGCCTTGATGCAGACTCTCTCGTAGGCTTTTAGCTCCTTTTCAGGCCAGATTACGGTCGCTCCCGGACGTCTGACATAGAGCTGCAGCACTTCATCGGCATCCCTTGTCCCCAAGTTCTTGACGTTGACGCGGAATTTGATGACTCCGTTTTCTCCGATTTCAGCAGGGGCGTTGACGAAAGTGTATTTGAAAGGCACATAAGACAGACCGTGGCCGAACGGATATAATGGTGCTATGCCTTTCGTGTCGAACCAGCGGTAACCGACGAGCGGCCCTTCCGAGTATTCCGCCTGCGGACCCTTGGAGTCGGCCAGACTTTTCTGTCCTTTTATATCTTTTCTGTACTGTGCTCCGAAGATGTCTCCGCCCTCCTGTTTCTGTGGGAAATTGCCTAACGCATAGGCAGGGGAGTCCTCAAGACGGACCGGAATGGTGAAAGGAAGTTTTCCTGAAGGCGAGATTTTGCCGAGCAGAACGTCCGCGAGTGCGTGTCCGCTTTCAAGTCCGTTCCACCATCCCTGTACAATGGCTCCGGAAAAGCGGTTCACCTGATTGAGATCGACGGGACCTCCCGATATCACTACGGTTACGATGTTCGGATTGACTGCGGCGACGGCCCTGATTACTTCATCCTGCCCGAATGGAAGGGTGATGTTCTGACGGTCTATGCCTTCAGATTCGACGGATTTGTTGTTCCCGGCGAAGAAGATCACAAGGTCGGCTCCTTCGGCCGCTTTTACGGCATCCTTGAGCAGACGATTGTCGGCAGGCTCGTCCACCGAGGCGGCAAACTCAGAATCGTTCTTCCCCACCGGAGCGCCGAACATTCCCTTGTAGTCTTTGTATCCCGGAGTATAGATGATCTCTGTAGAGGCCGGAAGTCTGTCTTTCAGCCCTTGGAGCGGAGTGATTTCATATGGTGCCTTGACACCTGCACCCATTCCTCCACGGGCCGTCTTTTCCGTCGCCATACGTCCTATGACGGCCACTTTCTTCAATGCCGAAGGGTCGAGAGGAAGGATGGAGTTATCGTTTTTCAGAAGCACGATGGCCTTGGAAGCGACTTCGTAGGCGATTTGTTGGTTTTCCGGGGTGGAGATTTTTTGGGTGTTCGCCACGTCTTCAGGGATGGCTTTGACCGTGAAGCGTAATCTAAGGATGTCTCTTACCTTGTCATTCACCACGCTTTCAGGCACTTCCCCATTGCGTACGGCTTCGGCCAGAGCCTCTCCGAAATAATTGCTGCCCGGCATCTGGACATCCAGTCCGCCGAATGCGCAGCCGACCGTACTGCGGGTTCCGCCCCAGTCTGAGACGGTCACTCCCTTGAACCCCCATTCTCTGCGCAGAATCTGATTGTTGAGCAGGTCGTTTTCTGAACAGAATACTCCGTTAACCCTGTTATATGCAGGCATTATGCTCCAAGCCCCACCCTCACGGACGGCCGCTTCGAAAGGTTTGAGATAAATCTCCCGCATCGTACGTTCATCCACTATCACGTCCACGGAGCCACGGTTCGTCTCCTGGTTGTTCAGGGCGTAATGTTTGACGCACGCCGCAGTTCCCGCATCCTGCATCCCTCTGATGTAGGCGACGCTCAACCCCGCGTTCAGGAACGGGTCTTCGCTGAAGTATTCATAAGTGCGTCCCCCGACCGGAAGTCTCTGTATGTTGATGGCCGGTCCCAGAACAATGTCCTTGCCGCGCATACGGGCTTCCTTACCCATCGCATTACCGTATTTGTATGCCAATTCCTTGGACCAGGTGGCCGCAAGCGCCGATCCGGTAGGGAAATAGGTGGCAGAGTCCGTGGTCCATCCCAGAGAGCGGAATCCGTCTCCGTTTTCTTCGCGTATACCGAACGGGCCGTCCGTGTATCGGATCTCCTGAATGCCGAGACGCGGTATGCCTTCGGATGACATATTGGTCTTGGCATGCAGCATTGCCACTTTTTCTTCAAGGCTCAACCCGGAGATGATCCTGTCGATTTTCTTTTCATTTTTAAGCAGCGGGTTCTTGGGAGTTCCCGTGCAGGAAGCCAACAGAACTGCCGCCGTAAGGAGGAATACTGATCGTTTCATCGGATAGTTGTTTTAATTTTTTCTGCGAAATTAAGGCAAGTGCCGTTCTTTCGCTTGTTTCACAGTACAATATCCGGCGTCTGCATACAAACCTCAATATTTGCTCGGTGATTTGCCGAATTGCTTCTGGAATGCTGCGGCAAAATGTGACGGAGAACAGAATCCCACCATATCGGAGATGGCGGATATCTTGTATTTGCCTTCCTTGAGCATCTCCGCCGCCTTGTTCAACTTATATGTCTTGAAGAACTCGTTCGGAGTCTGTCCGGTAAGGCCTTTGATCTTGTAATAGAGCTTGGTCCTGCTCATTCCGAGCGTAACGGTCAGCTCGGAAATGTTCAGTTCGGAGTCCATTATCTTCTCCTCCATTATGCCGTATAATTTGTCGAGAAGCATCTTGTCCTGCTGCGACATCGAGTCCGTCTCTATCTTTTCGGTAGATGTGGATGTCCCCAGAGTCTTTCTTATGTTGTCCCTGTTGCGCAGCAGCGAGTTTATGACGGCTTTTAGATAATCGGGGTTGAAGGGTTTCGTGACATAGGCGTCCGCTCCCGCATTCATACCTTCAATCTGGTCGTTGACTGTGGTTTTGGCAGTAAGCAGTATGAACGGGATATGGGACAGGGCGATGTCCTCTTTGACCATACGGCACAGTTTCAATCCGTCCATTTCGACCATCATCACATCCGAGATTATAAGGTCCGGCTGCATTTTTTCCATCTTTTTGTAGCCGGATACTGCATCCGGACAGGTAATCACCTCGTAGTCGGCGGAGAGTATGAGCGAAAGGTAGTACAGTATCTCGCTGTCATCGTCTATCACCATTACTTTGACAGCTTTGTCAGACTTGCCCCGGATAACCGGACACATCGTGTATTCGCTTATGTATTTTTTGCTGTCGATCTCCGCCTGTACGCTCTTGTCGTCCGAAAGTTCGTCTGCACTGTAGGCAGCCTTGTCGGCCGGAATGGCGAAATAGAATATCGATCCCTTCCGCTCTCCGCTTTCGTCTTTTCTGTCGGACATCCCGATGAAGCCGTGGTGCGCCTTTACCAGGGATTTGGTGAAGGCCAGGCCTATGCCTGTTCCGCCTACTCTGCTGTCGGGATTGACTCTGGTAAAGCGTGTGAATATCTCGTCTTTCTTATCATCGGGGACACCTATGCCCGTATCGGAGATGGATACGATGAGCCAATTGCCCGCTTCGTGCTCGCAGTCCGGGAACAGGGTGTCAATATCTCCGCTGTTTCCTATCCTCACGGTAAAGGTGATGCTTCCTCCGGGTGGCGTGTATTTGAATGCATTGGAAAGCAGATTATATGCCATCTTCTCAAGCTTGTCGCTGTCCACCGGGCAAAGGAGGTAATCCGGGCTTATCGTTTTGAAATCCAGATTTTTCCGTTCCGCAACGCCCTCGAATGACGCCGAGATGCCGCGGACCGTACCGCTTAGGTCACATATCTTTATGTTCAGTTCCATCCTGTTGTGATCCAATTTATTGAGATCCGTCAACTGGCCTACAAGCTTCAGCATTCTGTCCGAATTTCTCTGAATCAGATGCGCCAGATGGCTCTGGCTGATGGACAACTGCGGATCCTGCAGCAGGGAGGTCGTGGAGCCTGAAATGATGGTGAGCGGAGTTCGGAATTCGTGGGATATGTCCGTGAAGAAATCGATATTCTCCTGATACATACGCAGCTGCGCTTCTTTTTCACGCACAGCCATTTCCGTGTTCAGCTTGGCCGAATTGGCCTTCTGAATCAGATGCAGTATGAGCCAGATGACTGCGATGATTATGATAAGGGAAGTGATTCTGGCTGCAGTGGAGACATACCACGGTCCGTTCACCTTTACGGTGAAGCTGTGCTGCGCGCTTGTTGTTCCGTCGGATGGATTCACGAGCTGAATTGTCAGGCGGTGGCTTCCGTAGGGGATATTGTCCATAATGAAGTCGGTTCCCGTGTAGTCTCTGCTCCCTTTGAACACACCGTCGAATTTGACTTTGCAGCTGAGGTATCTGTTGTCCGTCAGTTCATTGACCCCTATTGCCAATTTGATGCGGTTGCTCGACCCGGGAAGTGTTATCTTTCTCCGGCAGTCTTTCTCATCGAAGCTGACCACGTCCAGCAGATGGTTTTCGTTGTCGGATATGAGCACGCTCGTCATCTCAGGTACTGCCGTGGCGGTGGAGTTGATCGAATTCTTGTCGATGATGTGCATTTGCCCGCCAAGATATGCGAAGATCTCGTCACCCTCTGATGCCAGAAGTGCGGATGCGGAGACTCCGGGGCAGGAGAGTATGGTCTTGAATGTTCTTGAAGAAGGAAGATATCGCAGCAGATTGCTTTCAACGATGATAAACATCCGTCCTCTGTCATCGCGTTGGATATGGCTGACTTTGCCTTTTGCCGGCCAATCGGAGCGTTCTATCTCCTTGCTGCGTATGTTCATATACCAGAGGCCGTCTGTCGTGCCTATCCAGAGTCTGCCTTCATCGTCCTGACACAGAGAAAGAATTTCCTTTATGCCCTTGTCTTTAGGAATATAGACCACTTTGTTGTCTTTGGTGGCAGGATTGACGAAGCCTATGGCGGAGTTGCTGAATGCAGCGGCTATTGTCCCATCGTCCAGGCAAGTAATGGCGGTCAATCCGGTCAGCAACGACATTCCGTTGAGGTTCAGTTCCGAGAATTTGACAGTATAGGCGTCTGTGCCGCACGGCGTGGCGTATTGGAGGGTCCCGCGAATTCCTCCTGCCCAGTAAGTCCCTGTTTTGTCTATCGCAAGTTTGAGATAATCAGATACATAGGACATATGATAGAGTGTGTTCAGCCTCAAATTGCCGTTCCTGTCCATACGACAGTCCCAGAGATTGTTGTCCACTGTAAGCAGCAGCCTGCCCGAATATGTATCCTTGTAGATGTCGCAGTTTCTGTCGTCGCTTATTGTACGATTGATGATTGTACCTATTTCCTGCACATTTAGTTTTCGTGTCTGTGGATCAAAACAGACCAGATAGTGGTAATCGGAAACCATCCATATTTTCCCATCGTGTGGAACGATGGTTTTTATCCTGTGCTCGGAAGCATATCGTTCAAGAGGAAAATAATGTGTCTTTATGTTGGACTGGGCTTTTACTATGCCTTTGGTCCTTGTCGACAGCCAATAATTGCCGGAGTTGTCTTTCTTGATATATTGTACTCCCGCGGCTTTGGTGTCGGTTACGAACGGGAATTTTTCGTCTTTTTCGGAAAGAAGGCCACCGCTTGAGAAATCATAGTGATAATAATTGTCGTCATAGCCAAATATCATTGAATTATTTCCGGAAGATGACACGAATGCTAATTTGTCCGGGTCATTCAAGCCCGAAAGCGCTCTTGGAAGCACCTTGAAACACTTGTTCTGCAGGTCGAACATCTGGATGAAAGGAAAGCTCTTTATCACCAGAATCCCAGGCTTGACTATCCAGGACCCGAGGATTGCCATAGCTGACGAGAATGAGTCCAACAGATTGAACCCCAAATCGTACCGATCAATACCCCAGTTTTTGACGATGAATATGTCGTTATCCGGCCCGATATATAGTTTGACCATTTCCGAGGAATCGAGGCCAATGGTCTTTTTGAAAAATCTTCTGTTCTCGTCGTAAAGATACACGCCGTCCCCTGTCGTGGCGAGGATATTCCCTCTGCTGTCTTCCACTATCGTGTTGATGTTCTTGTCTTCTCCTCCTATGGGGATCTGCAGGAAAGACAGGGTCCCGGGAAGATATACGGTTATGCCGCGTTCAGTCCCGACCCACAGTCTGTCTCGGGAATCAAGAAGAAGTTTGGTGATATGTCCGGATGGAAGACTCCCTTCTTTTTCATCCGGAATGAAATGGATGAAGCGGGTTCCGTCATAGTGGAAAAGCCCGGATTCCTTCGTCCCGACCCAGATGAAATTGTTCTTGTCGAAGCACATCCCGGTGCAGGTTACATCTGCAGGCGGGTTCTCCATATATACGCCCGGATATGCGGACTCGTTGTCAGTGGCAGCTGAACAAGAGGCGATCAGAAGGATAAATGCTAAGATATGTGGTTTCATAAGACAGTCAAGTAATCCTTATGCCTGCAAATATGGGATTTATAATGCAAATTATAAGGGTTTTCATCCGGAAAACCGATGCCTCCAGGCTGTATTTTGTACTAGGGTGACATTTTTCGGACTGTGCGATTTGACGTTTTCTTTGAAATGTATTCTCGGGACACAAACGGTTGAACGCAATTCCCAATTTTGCGGTGTTACCACAGAGAGTTAACCATAATCAATAATACTTTAACTGTTATGAAATTAAAACCTGGAATTATTCTTCCGGTCACTTTGCTTATGGCGGTGACCTTGATTCCGTCGTGCGGACTCTCGTCCGGGACACGGTTCGATAACCTTTCGGACGGAGCACAGCTGCTTATCGGAGACTCCATCGCAGTGGCTCAGACGAAGTACGGAAAGGTGAAAGGTTATGTCAATTCAGGCATCTTTACTTTTCTGGGTATTCCTTATGGCGCAGACACCGGAGGCGAAAACCGCTTTATGCCTCCCCGAGAACCTGCTCCGTGGGAAGGTATCCGCCCGGCTGTATATTATGGTAATGTCTCTCCGCAGCATATGGAGGGCCGATACCATAATAACTATGGAACTTTCCGTGACCATTGGAATTATACGGACGCTGATGAGGACTGTCTCGTGCTTAACGTGTGGACTCCTGGGTTGAATACGGGAAAAAGACCTGTTATGGTCTGGGTTCACGGCGGGGGATTTGTCAGCGGCAACGGCATAGAGCAGGACGGCTATGAAGGGACCAATTTCTCAAAGCACGGGGATGTGGTCTTCGTCTCTATGAACCATCGTCTCGGGCCTTTCGGATTCACGGATTTTTCTGCTGTCGACCCGAAATATGCCGATTCGGGCAATGTCGGAATCCTCGATCTGGTGGCCGCTCTCAAGTGGGTTCACGAAAACATCGCATATTTCGGCGGGGATCCTGATAATGTAACCGTAATGGGACAGTCGGGAGGCGGAGCCAAGATTTGCACTCTTATGGCGATGCCTGAGACGAAAGGTCTTATCAGCAAGGGAGTTGGCCTGAGCGGGAATGCCAAGGACGCCGTAAAAAGGTCGTACAGTGCCGCTTTGGGCCGATATATCTATGAGAAGGCCGGCTGCGATATGAAGAGGCTCTCCTCGATGCCTTGGCGCGAATATCTGGAGTTTGCGGATGAGGCGGCGATGGAGTATAACAGAAAGCACGGATATGATGTCAGGATGGGAGGCTGTTTCGCTCCGGTAGCGGACGGCGTTCACATCCCAGTGGGGACTTTCTTTACGGACAAATCGTCCCCTTCCAATGATATGCCTCTGCTTCTTTGTACCACAAGCGCCGAAGGCTCATTGAGCTGGCTGGACGCCGAGATGGAAAAAATAGGACGCAGGGAAGTGGAGAATCAAATAAGTGAAATGTATCCCGACAAGAATGCCTCAGTGATATATGAAGCCTTTGAGAAGGTGCTTCCTGACAACAAGCCGATAGACATATTGAATTATCTGTGCGGTTACAGGAATTATCTTTTGGACGTGGCCGATGTCAAATGTACTCAGGACGCATCTGTGTATGTGGCTTTGTTTGACTGGAAATCTCCTTTGTTCGACGGAAGGATGCGATGCCCGCATTGCTCGGACATATCGTTCTGGTTTATGAACACGGATGTGATGCTCTCGCATACCGGTGGCGGAAAGCGTCCGAGAAAACTTTCAAGAACTATGGCTGACGCGCTGCTTCAATTTATGAGAACGGGGAAACCGTCCGCAAAAGGACTTCCTGATTGGCCTGAATATACGGCATCTCATCCTGCCACTATGGTTTTGTCCGACAAGTCCAAGGTATATGATGATCTGGATAGTGAGGCGATGGGTTTATTGAAATAAAATATTGACGATATGAATTATAGAAAAGATTTTGTGCGAAAGGCGCTGGTTTCGTTTTTCGTGATGTTTTTGCTGATTCCTTTTTCTTCAGCGCAGGCATTGAAGGTCAGCGGAAAGGTTGTCGATGCGCAGGGTAATCCTGTTGTCGGGGCCGGGGTGGTGGTGAAAGGAACGACCAACGGCGTGGTCTGTGATCTGGACGGCACGTTTTCCCTCTCAGTCCCTGACGGAGCGATTTTGGTCGTGACGTGTATAAGTTATACTACGCAGGAACTTCCGGCCGCTGCTCAGATGAACATAGTTCTTCAGGAAGACAATGAATTCCTCGATGAGGTGGTCGTAGTGGGCTACGGCGTTCAGAAGAAAAGCGACGTGACCGGTGCGATCTCGCAGGTGGGATCTTCCGAGATATCCGGCAGGTCGGTGACAACTGCTCAGCAGGCTTTGCAGGGCAAGACGGCAGGCGTGCAGATTCTCAGTTCGTCAGCAGCTCCCGGAGCTTCCCAGACGGTCAGGGTAAGAGGTTATTCGTCCAATTATTCTTCAGATCCTCTTTATGTCGTGGACGGACTCCGCGTATCAGACATCTCTTTCCTGGATCCAAGTGACATAGAATCGATGGAGGTTCTCAAGGATGCCGCATCCGCCGCCATATATGGTGCAGAAGCCGGCAACGGCGTGATTCTCGTTACTACCAGGCGTGCCGCGGAAGGGGATGCGGTCATTACTTATGATTTCCAGAACATCATCCAATCTCTGGCCCGCAATCCCGAAGTGCTCAGTGCCAAGGAGTATATCAATTGGACCTTGGAGGGCGGTTGGCACGACCAGGCGTATTTCGACACTTTTTATGACGGTGTGACTGATACCGACTGGAGAAAGGAGGTGTTTGAGAATTCCTTGTCTCAACGCCATACGCTCTCATTCCAGAAAGCGGTAGGCAAGACCAATGTTTATTTATCAGGTGCGGCTCTTTCCAATGACGGTATCATCAAGGGAGATAATGACAATTATCACAGATATACTGCCACGGTCAATGTGGAATCCCGCATAAAGGATTGGTTGACGGTAGGAACAAATACTTCCGTCGCTTATTCGAGCCACAACAGCGTGGCGGAAGCCGGCTTTTCTGAAATAGGTTCCATAAACGCCCAAGGTTCAGTTATAGAGAATGCGCTGTTTATGGATCCGCTGACTCCGGTTACGGTCTCTGCTGACAGGCTCACCACCACTATGAAAAATGCTCTCAGCAGCGGCAAGACACTGCTGACGAATGAGGCAGGCGATTATTGGGGATTATCCGACTTTTCTCAGGTGGTTAACCCGTTCATATATATCAACGCCTATTCGTATAACCGAAAGAATGCATCGCTCAGAGGGTCTTACTATGCGGTGCTTTCTCCGCTCGAAGGATTAACCTTCACATCACGTTTGGGACTCCGTATGGCTAACGTATATAGGCGTAATGTCGGATATCAGTATTATGCGGCAAATACGGCCGAAGGCGAGAGAACTACAGACAATCTGGAGACTACCGGATCTCTGTCCACTTATTATCAGTGGGAGAATTTTGCGAATTATACGAAGGATTTCGGAAAACACTCCCTGAATCTTATGGCCGGCGTGTCATATTCGGACTATACGAGAAGTTCCGTGGGCGGCACCACCAATGCGGTGACAAAACGTCTGCCTCTGTTCTACTATCTTGATTATTCTACCGGCGATGCAGTAAAGACGGTGTCAGGTACGGAGAGTACCACACGTCAATACTCTTACTTCGGAAGACTCAACTACTCTTATGCCAACCGTTATCTGGCAAGCGTGTCATTGCGTGCCGACGCCGCCGATCTTTCCGTTCTTCCTAAAAACAACCGTTGGGGATATTTCCCTTCCGTTTCTTTGGGCTGGATCGCATCGAACGAGTCGTGGTTTACCAAGAATGACATAGTCTCTTATGTGAAAGTGCGCGGAAGCTGGGGCCAGAACGGCAGTATTGCCAATCTGTCCAACTATATGTGGAGCAGCCCTATAGCTTCTGACATCATCTATCCGTTCTCTTCGTCGCTGAATTACAATGTAGGTTCTCTGCCTTCTTCTCTTGGCAATCTGAATCTGAAGTGGGAAACTTCGGAGCAGCTGGATTTGGGATTGGATCTGAGGTTTTTCCAGGACAGGCTTATCGTAACGGCTGATTATTATGACAAGATGACTAAGGATCTCATCGTTACAGGCGTGACACCTTCACTTACGGCGGGAAACGATCCTTCTCCTGTCAATGCCGGAAATGTCAGCAACCGCGGTTTCGAGTTCGAGATGTCCTATAAGAACACCATAGGCGACCTTTCTTATATGATTGCCGGCAATTTCGCCACTCTGAAGAATGAGGTGACATATCTGGATCCTACGGTCAACCGTCTTGCGGGATTATTTGCCAATGGCAATAACTATATGACTTCATTTGAACAGGGTTATCCTATATGGTACTTCCGCGGGTATAAATATCTGGGAGTAGATCCTGACACAGGAGAAGGGATATTCGAGGATAAGGACAATAACGGCTCTTACGACGCCGCCGATATGGATTATATTGGAAGCGGAATTCCTGACCTTACTTACGGAATCACCTTGAATGTCGCTTATAAGGGATTTGACCTGACCGTTTTCGGTTCCGGTGCCGCTGGCAACGACATCTTCCTGTTCCAGAACTATAACTCGGCAGGCCGTAACAAGCTGAAATACATATACGACAACCGATGGACCGCATCCAACACCAATGCCAAATATCCGCGTCCGAATTCCGTATATGATGCTCAACTGCTTGCCTCTTCTGCAGTCATCTTCGACGGGTCATATTTCAAAATCAAACAGATACAGCTGGGCTACAATTTACCGGAAAAGGTGCTTTCCGCAATCAAACTCAAACAGGCCCGTGTATATGTTTCTCTGGATGATTTCTTTACGTTCACTTCCTATCCGGGATTTGACCCTGAAGTCGCATCGACGGGGAATACCAATTCCGTAGGCGTGGATGTGGGCAGTTACCCGACATCGAAGAAAGTGGTCTTCGGATTTAACGTATCTTTTTAGAAATTGACAATAATTGAATCATGAAAAGAACTTTATATGTAATAGCAGTATCTCTTCTGGCTTTGGGCTCATCGTCGTGCTCCAAATTGTTGGATATCCCGCAGAAAGGAGTCGTCTCCCAGGAGAGTTTTTATAAGACGGATGAGGATTGTATGGAAGCCTTGACGGCAGTTTACAGCGCTTTCTCAAATCAAGTTTTCAGAAACGGATTCTACCTTGTCGGAATGATGGATGATGACACTTGGGCTGCCGGCGACAACAGGGGAGCCAATGTAGCTCTTGAAAGTCTTAATGAATTCCGTTATACTTCGTCGTTGGGCAGTATAAAAGATGCGTTTTCTTATGATTATAGCATCATTTATGCTTCGAATCTTATCATAAACCGTGTAGGCGAACCTGATACCGATATCAAGAAAAGGGCGGTCGCAGAGGCGTATTTTTTCAGAGCCTACGCGTATTTTGATCTGGTGACTCTTTTCGGCGCTGTCCCGAAGGTGGTTGAACTGTCCGACGACGGTAACTATCAGGTGGGAAACAGCAGCGTGGAGGAGATATACGAGTTGATTGAATCCGATCTGAAAGTCTCCCTCTCTATGGATGTCCTTCCGGAGAAAACCGGTATAGATGACCGTGAAACCGGCATCAGAGTGACCAGACAGACTGCTCAGGCATTGTTAGGAAAGGCATATCTGTTTGAGAAAAAATACGATGAGTCTGCAAAAATGCTTGACGAGGTCATATCGTCCGGCAAATACGGCTTGTTCCAGGGAGAATACGGTGACATTTTCGTCGCAGAGAATAATTTCAACAGGGAGATAATGCTGGCTGTCAATTATGCCAATGATCCTGTCACCAATAATTTCAATGCGTTCGGAGTATTCCGCAGCTGGAGAGTTGACCGTCTTGAAGGTTGGAGCACGGCACCTATAGACGTATATGAAATGGGTTGGGGCTTCGGTGTTCCTACCAAGAGTCTTTATGATGCTTTCGTCGAGATGGAGGGGGTTGACGGCTATCGTCTGAAGGGAACCATCATCACTTACGATGACATAGTCTCTCAAGGACTTAAAATTACTGACGGTAAATTTCTTTATGGATGTGAGGGATATATGTCGTGGAAATTCAGAAATTCTCCACGCAGTCACGTTGAAGGCACCTGGGCAGGTTTTTATGACAATGCGGTCGTGATGAGATATGCGGAAGTGCTGCTCCTGGCCTCTGAAGCTCATCTTATGAACGGCGATTCGGAGTCGGCGCTCAGATATCTTGACGAGGTGCGCACACGTGCCAGGCTGTCGCCTCTTTCTCATTCCATAACACTTGACGACATCAAAAAGGAGAAACGTCTGGAACTTTGCGGAGAAAATCTCAGATTCAAGGATCTCGTGCGTTGGGGGGACGCTTATGAGGCGCTCAAGAATCAAGGGTCATATTATCCTGTTTTTTATGGGTACAAGGCCGGAACCACGGAGTATAATGTAGTAAACACTGCATCTTCTTCTACCGATTACGGATTCAAGAGCGGGAAGCACGAACTTCTCCCTATTCCGCAGGTGGAAATTGAGGTCAACAGGGCTATCAAACAGAATCCCGGCTGGTGAAAATGAAAAAGCATTTATTGGTATTGTTATTTATTGGTTTGAGTTCTGTGTGCCTTTGCGCACAGAACTCAATGCTTGGAGGCAGAACGGAGAAATCTCCTGAAATCCATCCGGACGGATCCGTTACGTTCAGGTATTATGCCCCCAAAGCCGTTCGTGTCCAGTTGAGGGGAGATTTCTTTCCCGGAGAGTTTTTCCCCTACAAGGATATGACCGAAGGTGAAGACGGAGTCTGGTCATACACGACGGAGATATTGTCAGCCGAGTTCTATTCATACCTGTTCATCGTGGACGGACAGGTTATCACCGACCCTTCCAACATACATATGACCAGGGATATAGGGGTATATGCCAATTCTTTCATCATATCGCGGGAGGAAGGGGACAAGGGAAGTCTTTACAGCGTGAATGACGTTCCTCACGGCACGGTGGCCAAAGTGTGGTATCAAAGCAAGGCGTTCGATATGCCCAGAAGAATGACCATATATACGCCTGCCGGATATGATCCCATGGGCAAAAAGTCATACCCTGTCCTGTATCTTTGTCACGGCGGAGGCAATGACGAAGATGCCTGGCAGGTTCAGGGCCGAGCGTGCGAAATCTTTGACAATCTGATCGCTTCCGGGGAGATGGTCCCTGCGATAGTGGTTATGCCTAACGGAAACGCTTATCAGCAGGCGGCACCGGGAGAGTCCTCCGCCGGTTTGATACAGCCCGATATGTCTCTGTTCGCAACGGACGGACCGGTTACTATCCAGGAGGCTTTCCCTGAAGTGGTCAGCTTTGTGGACAAGAATTACAGGACCATCAGAAGCAGGAAGGGCCGTGCGATGTGCGGATTGTCGATGGGAGGGTATCAGACCTTTTATGCATCGATCCTGTACCCTGAACTGTTCGGCTATCTTGGACTGTTCTCTCCGGGACCGCTTATCGACTGGGACAGTCCGGTCGAGGCCTATGACCAGTTCGTCTCCGACGAGAAGACAGTGTCCGGTCTGAGTAAGGTGTTTCAGGCCAAGCCTTATCTTTATTGGGTGGGGATAGGAAGAGAGGATCCGCATTACTCCGATATAGTCGGATTAAAGAAATATCTGGACAGCTGCGCTTATCCCAACGTTTATTTCGAAACTTCGGGCGCACACGAATGGAGGGTGTGGCGTGAACACTTATGTGAATTCTCTCAGTTGATATTCAAATAAGCAAGCGGAATACAGAGAATAACTTCCTTAAATCCAAAGAGAAGAGGTGACCAATCAGTCTTGAGACTTTTTGACCACCTCTTCTTTGAAAGTA
Source organism: Treponemataceae bacterium (assembly GCA_963635625.1). Taxonomy (GTDB): domain Bacteria; phylum Bacteroidota; class Bacteroidia; order Bacteroidales; family UBA932; genus Cryptobacteroides. Next base: position 44,361 of record CAVHGF010000006.1, read on the forward strand.
TGCTCTTTTCAGCGAGGATTACTCGACTGAGAGTTTCTTGTAGTTGTTGTAGCGGATCTTCGCGAATTCCTCTGTCTTTTCAAGGAGCTCCTGCGCCCTTTCAGGGTAGAGCTTGGTAAGAGAAGAGAAACGGACCTCGCCCTTGAGGAAGTCCTGGAACTTGGTCCAGTCAGGCTCCTTGCTGTCGAGGCTGAATGCCTTCTTGCCTTGCTCCTCGAGAGCAGGGTTGTAGCGGTAAAGATGCCAGTAACCGCACTCTACGGCGAGTTTCTCCTCTTTCTGGCTGAGTCCCATACCTGCCTTGAGTCCGTGGTTGATACAAGGAGCGTAAGCGATGATAAGTGACGGTCCGTCATAAGCTTCAGCCTCCTTGATGGCGTTCATATACTGAACCGGGCTTGCACCCATAGCCACCTGAGCGACATATACATAGCCGTAGCTCATAGCCATCATACCGAGGTCTTTCTTGCGTATCTTCTTGCCGCTTGCCGCGAATTTGGCGATTGCTCCTGCCGGGGTAGCCTTCGATGACTGTCCGCCGGTGTTCGAGTACACCTCCGTGTCGAGCACGAGGATGTTCACGTTCTCGCCCGATGCCAGCACGTGGTCAAGTCCGCCGTAACCGATATCGTAAGAAGCACCGTCTCCGCCGATGATCCACTGGCTGCGGGCAGGGATGTACTGCTTGAGAGCGAGAATGCTCTTGCAGATGTCGCATCCGCACTCCTGCATAAGAGGAATTAGCTTGTCAGCGATTTCGCGTGTGGTGGCGTAATTTGCCTTGTGCTCAAGCCATTTCTGGAAGAGTGCCTTGATCTCCGCCGAGCAGCATTCGCACTCCAGACCCTGTTTCATCAGGGAGGCGATGGTCTCGCGCTTGCGCTCTGATCCGAGTCTCATACCGAGTCCGAACTCGCAGAAGTCCTCGAACAGGGAGTTCTGCCAAGCAGGACCGTGTCCTTTCTCGTTGGTGCAGTAAGGGCTTGCAGGGAATGATGCTCCGTAGATTGATGAACATCCGGTGGCATTGGCAATCATCATATGGTCACCATAGAGCTGTGTGATGTTCTTGATGTAAGGAGTCTCACCGCATCCGGCGCAGGCGCCGCTGAACTCGAAGAGAGGCTGAGCGAATTGCGCGCTCTTCATATTGGCCTTAGGGTCAAGCACTTTCTTGTATCCGACCTTGGCGTTAAGATAGTCGTAATTGGCCTGCTCGGCGGTGTTGTCTATGTAAGGCTCCATTACGAGAGCTTTCTCCTTGGCCATACATACGTCCACGCAGTTGCCGCAACCGGTACAGTCTGCAACTGAAACGGAGAGAGCGTACTTGTAGTCTTTGAGATTGGCTTTGCCGTCGGCGTATTTGAGTCCTTCCGGAACGTTCTTGGCCTCTTCCTCTGTGAGAAGGAATGGACGGATGGCTGCGTGAGGGCAGACGAATACACAGCTGTTGCACTGTATACATTTGTCAGCATCCCATACAGGTACGTTCACTGCCACGCCACGCTTCTCGTAAGCGGCTGTTCCGTTAGGCATAGTACCGTCCATATAAGGAACGAATGCGCTTACAGGAAGTGAATCGCCCTCCTGTGAGTTGACCTTGTCGGCGATCTCCTTGACGAAGGCAGGAGCCAGACGTTCAGCGTTGTGGTTTACGAATTTGGCTGAGATGTTCGCCCATTCGGCAGGGACTTCCACAGTGTGGAATTCACCTCCGCGATCGATGGCCGCGTAGTTCATATTGACTACGTTCTCGCCTTTCTTGCCGTAACTCTTGAGAGCGGCCGCCTTCATATAAGAAACGGCGTCAGCTACAGGGATGATGCCTGTGATTCTGAAGAATGCGCTCTGGAGGATGGTGTTGGTTCTTCCGCCAAGTCCTATCTCAGCCGCGATCTTGGTGGCGTTGATGATATAGAACTTGATGTGTTTGCGTCCGATGACTGCCTTCACGTGGTCAGGAAGTCTCTCTATGGTCTCTTTCTCGTCCCAAAGTGAGTTGAGAAGGAATGAACCGCCGTCTTTGATGCCCTTGAGAACGTCGTATTTCTCCAGGTATGAAGGCACGTGGCAGGCCACGAAGTCAGGAGTGTTCACAAGATATGGCGCGTGGATAGGTTTCTCGCCGAAACGCAGGTGAGAGCAGGTGTATCCGCCGGATTTCTTGGAATCGTAGTCGAAGTATGCCTGGCTGTAGAGGTCCGTGTGTGAACCGATGATCTTGATGGTGTTCTTGTTGGCACCTACGGTACCGTCTGAACCGAGTCCGTAGAATTTGCATTCGGTGGTGCCCGGTTTAACGATACTTACTTCACTCTTTATAGGAAGGCTCTTGAATGTCACGTCATCCACTATGCCTATGGTGAAGTCGTTCTTAGGCTCTTTCTGCTCGAGGTTGTCGAAGACAGCTATGATCTGTGCAGGGGTTGTGTCCTTGCTTGAAAGTCCGTAACGTCCGCCTACGATCAGAGGTGCATTGGCCTCGCCCTGGAATACGGTCTTGATGTCGAGGTAGAGCGGTTCTCCAAGTGATCCAGGCTCTTTCGTGCGGTCGAGCACTGCGATCTTCTTCACGCTCTTAGGAAGGACTTTGAGAAGGTACTTGGTGCTGAAAGGGCGGTAGAGGTGAACTGAGATGACACCGTATTTGCGTCCGCGTTCGCGGAGGTAGTCTATGGTCTCGCAGATGGTCTCTGTTACAGAACCCATAGCCACGATGATGTTCTCGGCGTCAGGTGCTCCGTAGTAGTCGAAAGGACGATACTGTCTTCCTGAGATCTCTCCGATCTCTCCCATATAGCGTGCCACTATGTCAGGAACGGCATCGTAGGCCTGATTTCTGGACTCGACAGCCTGGAAATAAACGTCTCCGTTCTGGGCGGTGCCGCGTGTCACCGGAGACTCCGGATTGAGCGCACGGTCGCGGAAGTTCTGGAGTGCCTTCTCGCTTACAAGTCCCTTGAGATCCTGCTCGTCGAGAAGTTCGATTTTCTGAATCTCGTGCGATGTTCTGAATCCGTCGAAGAAGTGCAGGAAAGGAATGCTGCTCTTGATGGTAGAAAGGTGTGCTACGGCAGCCATATCCTGAGCTTCCTGAACTGAACCGGAAGCGAGGAGGGCGAATCCCGTCTGACGGCAGGCCATAACGTCCTGATGGTCTCCGAAGATGGAGAGGGCGTGGCTGGCAAGCGCACGTGCAGACACGTGGAATACTGTAGGAAGCATCTCACCTGCAATCTTGTACATATTTGGAATCATCAGAAGCAGACCCTGGGAAGCGGTGAAGGTGCTGGTGAGAGCACCTGCCTGAAGAGATCCGTGAACGGCACCTGCGGCACCTGCCTCACTCTGCATCTCAGTAACCTTCACGGTCTCACCCCAAAGGTTCTTTTTTCCTGCGGCTGACCACTCGTCCACGTTTTCTGCCATCGTGGATGATGGTGTGATAGGGTAGATGGCTGCATTCTCGCTGAAAAGGTAGGCGATGTTGCTGGCAGCCTGATTACCATCACAGGTAATGAATTTCTTTTCTTTTGACATAGTGTTGTGTTATGTATTAAGTTTATTGAATTCCGTTTATCGAAAGATCCGTCCCGCCTATTCTGGAGACAAGCCCCTGAAGAACCTTGCCCGGACCGAACTCGGTGAATTCGACGGCTCCGTCCGCGATCATATTCTGTACGCTTTCCGTCCATCTTACCGGAGCGGTGAGCTGGCTGAGAAGATTCTCCTTTATCCTTTCCGGATCCACTTCTGCCTTCGCGCTTACATTCTGATAGACAGGGCATTCCGGTTTATTGAACGTGCATTTTTCTATGGCTCGGGCCAATTCTTCGCGCGCATTCTCCATAAGAGGGGAGTGGAAAGCTCCGCTCACGGGCAGCGGCAGCGCCCTTTTCGCGCCTTTCTCCTTGAGAATATCGCAGGCCCTCAGAATCACCTCCTGCTCCCCGGAGATGACCGTCTGCCCCGGACAATTATAATTGGCTGCCACAAGCGCGGCTCCGGTCTCTTTGCTTAACTGAAGGCATACCTGCTCTATGACCTCGCTCTCCAGGCCAATTATGGCGGCCATACTTCCCGGATGGGCCTCGCAGCACTTCTGCATAGCTTCTGCGCGTGCGGCGACAAGCCTTATTCCGTCTTCCAGACTTATCGCACGGCATACCGTCAGCGCGGAAAGTTCTCCAAGGGAATGCCCCGCCACCATATCCGGAGAGGCCCCGTCAAAACTGAGGGCGGCGGCGACAGAATGGATGAACACTGCGCTCTGCGTAACTTTCGTCTGTTTGAGCTGCTCGGCCGTCCCCTCGAACATTATGTCCGTGAGCTTGAAGCCGAGAATCTCGTCGGATTTTTCCATTATGGAGCGGGCGATGGGGCTGCTTTCATAAAGAGAGTGTCCCATTCCGGTAAACTGTGAACCTTGGCCCGGAAAAAGATATGCTTTTTTACTCATTTGTCTATAGTGGATAAAATCGCGCAAATTTACTAAAAATATCGGTCTAATCCTATTGAAAATGCACCGAGAGTTGTTCCGGTTTTTTAAGAGATATCGGCTTATTTGAAAATCACGTTGTCCACGATGAAATCGTAGTGGTCTTTGGTCGGATAGCCGCTTGCAGGGTCGAGTTCTATCTTGATCTTGGCGTTGTGAGGGGTGCCCTCGTCAAGCACGTAGCGGAAATTCCGCGTGGTCTTTCTCTGCGAGTACTCCGTGAGTGCGATCTGCTGCGGATTTTTCCACTCCGACGATCCGAACTCGCAGTAGGATATGTTTGCCTTGACCCAGAACTCGCTAATCCAATATTGGAAATCCACTTCGCTGAGATTCTCTATGAAGTACTCCATCTTCAGATGCCCGAACTGCTCCTGGTAGTAATCGTCTTCCTCCTGATAGATGCGCAGTTGTGCGCTCTGGCTGCCTTCTATCGGGTTCTGCCAGGAGAATGATCCGTACCAGGTGCTCCACTGGAGGTGCTCCCTTCCGGCGGTGATGCCGTATTTATAGTAGGACGGCTTGTCAGTGGTCGGAAATCCATCCTCGAAATTCTCCGTGAACGGGAGGCTGACTCTGATCAGAGGGCCGTATTCTTTCGGGGTGGTGTAGAAGTCCTCTTCCACGAAGCCTCCCTTGTAGGTGACTTTTATTCTGTCAAGCTCCCATCTGCTGTCTGCCGAGGTGGCCATACAGTAGATCTTCACCTCGCTGTATTCGCCCTCTACGGTATAGGTTCCGCCGGATTGGACCTCTTCCGATTCGCTTTTTGCGGCTTTGCCGTTGACTGAATATGCCAATACGGTCTTGCCCACGCTGCCCACTTCCACTTTCTGGATGCTCGCCCCGTTGAACGCACGTATGCGTATGTACGATCCTCCCTTTTTTGTGCTTGTCCCCTGATAGAAACGTATGTGGTAGTCGGATGTAATCATCGGCCAGGAGGTGCCTTCGCCCTGGGAGCATACATAATCGATGTTGCCGAATTCGTCGAGGTAGTCCTGGAGATTGCTGTAGAACTCGTCGCAGCTGACCTCGTGTATGGCTTCAGGCTTGCTTGGCACAGGTTTGCTTTCTGAAGGTTGTTCGCCCGGGTCCAGCACTTCGACGCTTACCGTCTCGTCAGGCTTGTCAGGGTCTTCCGGGTCAGGATTATCAGGGTCCGGGTTATCCGGCGTGTCCGGATTTTCCGGGTCGTTATCGTCGGGTTTGTCAGGGTCTGCCGGCTCTTCCGTGTCCGGTTTCAACGGCTCATCCGTTGTGGTGGATTCAGGTCTGCACGCCCATACGGACAGGACGCAGATCAAAAGGTACAGGATTCGTTTCATTTCAGAATAATACTGTCAATCAGCGAGAAAAGTTCTTCTTTTGAGCGGTATGGGTGGATGCTGAAATATCTGTCTCCGGAAAGCATCGCCGAAAGACGTGTCCTCGAAGGGTCATAGAAAATGTGGCAAGGTATGCCGAGCGCTTCGGCGTAGGCCAGCTCGTACCCCACCCCCAGAGAAGCCGTAGTGCACTCCGCTATCACCAGGTCACACTCCCGCAGATACCCTGTGTCCTGCAGATAGATGTCTTCGTCGCTCTGGTTCTTTTCCAATTCTTCCAGATGTTCGTCTGCGATATGTTCAGTGAGAACGGTATCGGTTTTCTGTATGTGCTTTATCAGTTTGCGGTAAAGGGCCGCGTCGTCGCGTCCGCCCCTGATGGAGCCGGAGAAATATATTTTTCTGTGCATTTGCTGTATTGATTATCGGCTGTAAAGATAGTGTATTTTCCGGTTTATGCCGCATCTATCAGAATCATCGTGATGAATCCGAGCAGAAGGGCGTAAGTGGCTTGTTTCTCATAGCCGTGTGCGTGAGTTTCGGGTATCATCTCGTCTGACGTGACATAAAGCATCGCACCTCCGGCAAAGGCGAGCATAGGAGGAAGCAGCGTCTGCGAAATGGACCCCATCGCATAACCCAGCCATACTCCCGCTATTTCCAGAAGGCCAATGGCAAGAGATATCACAAGCGTGCGGATTTTCGACACTCCCGCGAGAAGCAGCGGGGCGATTATGACCATACCCTCCGGAATATTCTGTATGGCTATGCCAATCGAAACGGAAAAATCGGCCGCAGCCTCCGAAGCGGTGTTCATACTTACACCTGCGGCTACACCTTCGGGCAATTTGTGAATGGCTATGGCCATCACGAAAAGCAGCACGTGGTTCAGATGGCTGTTGTTCCTGTGCTGTTCGGCATCAAGCCCCGTGATTTTATGCAGATGCGGGGTGAGCAGGTCCAGAACATTCAGAAAAAGCGCTCCGATCATTACCGCCACGCATACGAAGACTTTCATCCATCCGTCATCGCATAGTTCGAATGCCGGGACTATAAGACCGAGAGCCGATGCCGAGAGCATCACTCCGGCACAATAGCCCAGAATGATGTCGTTCCATTTGTGCGGAAGGCCTTTAAAGAAAAAACCTATGAGCGAACCTATGAGTGTGGCGCCGCAAAGTCCGAGCGCACTTATCCATACTTGTGAAATCATACGCTACAAAGATATTCATCTTTTCTGAAGTAGATTCATTACTCAAGTTTCGCAAGTAATAAAATTTTTTGTCATTCGGCATTGTGCGGCACTTGCGAAACATTCTTCCCCCGCACACGCTTCGCTTTGAGTCTATTACGTTACTCTATATATAGGTGTTTCGTACCTGCGAAACTTAAATTCATTATCTATCAGATAACCACCGGCAGCATTCAAGAAACTGCAAACTTCTTCTGTAAGTTCACTGAAAAGTTCATACTGGAGTCGTGGGGTTCGTCCTGGCTGGCGCCTTGACACTACACCTTATGACTTATCCTTGCAAAGGTAATAATTCACAATGGAGTTTATAACCGTTATTATATAACTCAAATTTCGTAAGAAATAGAAAGTATTGTCATTCTGTATTTTTGAAAACCGGAAGATCACGGATATGCCCCACACAGCACTCAGTGGTGCATCGGTGCTCTTAGGCCCTGTTTTGAAAGGGGGTATAAGAGCATCAATGTGCCTTGTAGGCCCTTCAGTGCGTGATTGGTGATCTTCCGATTTTCAGATAAGATTCTGATTGTCCGCGTAGTACTTGTCACGTACTTGTATAATGTACCCCTATCTTTGGACAGGAGCAAGTCAGTCTTAACTTTATTCCCGCAGTCTTCAAACCGGGATTAAACGGAGTTTGCTGAAAGAGAACATTTACCTGCCGTTACATCGAATTGCAATTTCATCCGGATGGGTGAATGGGCCGTAGGGCTGCACGTCAGTGTTACAGGCCTGCACGCCTCTGGAGGAGGCGGCAGACGCTGAAAATTTGGTTTGTTCTTTTGTTTCTATGGGTTTGTTAAGCAAAAAGT
>CAVHGF010000007.1:0-51547 GCA_963635625.1 Treponemataceae bacterium
ATAGAACGAAGGTTTCCTAAACCTTAAATACAGGTTCGATTCCTGTAGGGACTACAGAAGGGCTGTTGGTATCCTCCGACGGCCTTTTTTGTTTACAACTATGAATACGATAGAAAAAGCCATATATAACAGGACATCTCTCCTGCTTGGAGATGATGTGATGCAGGAGCTTTCCTCCACGAGCGTAATCATTTTCGGTGTGGGCGGTGTAGGCAGCTGGTGCGCGGAAGGGCTTGTGCGCAGCGGTATCACGAAACTTACCATAGTGGATTCGGACAGGGTGTGCATAACTAATGTCAACCGTCAGCTGATGGCCACGACCAAAACCGTGGGGCAGGTAAAGGTGGAGGCTCTTAAAGCACATCTTCTGGAGATTAACCCCAAGGCGGAGATAACAGCCATACAGAAGATATATTGTGAGGATACGGCAGATGAATTTGACCTGAATGCATATGATTATGTGATAGATGCCGTGGATTCTTTGAAGGATAAGGCCTTGCTTATTCTCAGGGCGGCGGAAAGCCGCGCCACTTTCTTCTGCTCTCTGGGAGCGGCGCTCAAAGTGGATCCGTTGAAGGTGAGAGTGGCGGAATATTGGGATGTGAGGGGATGTCCGTTGGGGGCGGCTTTACGCAAGAAGATGAAGCGCGCCGGGACTTTGCCGGCGAAGAAGTTTCTCTGCGTATATGACGATGAGGTGCTGCCGAACAGAGGACAGTGCCGGACTTGCGGAACGGAAAAATGTATGTGTCCTAAAACGCAGGACGGACCTGGAGACCCGTCGCTTCTCAACCACGAGTGGTGCACGTCAAAAGCTCAGATTAACGGCACTACGGCCCATATCACGGCCATTTTCGGGATGACCCTTTCGGGACTTGTCATTCAGGATATTTATTCGAGATTGGCAGTGAAGAATCAGTAATAATGTAAAGTATTGGTTGACAGTGTAAAGTTATTCTTGGTTGACAGGGGATGGATGTGTGAGTATTTTTGTTGAAATATTATTAATAACACACATAACACTCTACTATGAATATAGAACTGCTCAAAAAGAACATTAGACGACAAAGATGTACATTGGGGATTACTCAAGATGAAATGGCGCGAAAACTGGGGATATCCCGTCAGGCCTACAATAACATCGAACTGGGAAGAACTTGTCTTGTCAACCGTAAATTAGTTAAAATAGCCAATCAATTATGCATCAGCGTCGATCAGTTGCTGCTTGGCTATGAACCGTCGCCCAACACCGAGTCTTTGAGAAAGGAACTCCACGAAAAGAATGAAAAACTGGCTTATTCCGAAATGGAACGCAGGGAGATGTGCATCCGTCTTGAAGACCTCAAGCAATTGCTTGACCAGCAGGTGGATTATATAGAAACTCTGAAAAAGGTGGAAATGTATCAGGACAAGGAACTTAGCCGACTGATGTGCGAAGATGAAAGTTAGGTAGCAAAAAGGCGCGACCATATTATTGTCGTCTAAGGAATCGCCAGAAACCCGTATCCACAATAAGAAGGTCACGCCTATGCGCTAACCCTCTTCTACCGTGGACTAATTTAAAAAATGGCGATTTTTAGACGTCGGCAAAAGACAGGAGAATTATTTTGTGCAAATATACTATTTTATTTGGTTCCTGAATCGCTTTCTCCAAGCAGAATGTTCTCGAGAGTGGTCCCGCATACGCTGGCGATGCGCTCCAGTTTGGTATGTATCAATTTAGTGCATCCGCTTTCCAGATTATAGTAGGCTTGTCGCGACATCCCTATTTTGAAGGCTAATTCTTCTTGGCTAAGGCCTGATCGTAGTCGGGCCTTACGTATGTTAAAATGAATTGAGGTTATATCCATACAGTCTATTTATAGTTTTTTGTTCATAGTATCTGTTAATGATGATTTAGCTCGTAAGGCCAAGAGGGAATCGGGACCACTCCCTCCAAAAGTGAATCCAAACATTGAATATTTCTGTTTTTCAGTTTTCCGGAATGACGGCTATGGCGTAATGGCTTTCTTCTTTCACGTCTCCGCTGAGAACGATGCAACCATACGGAAGCATCTCTTTCAGGGCTCCGCTTTCCGGAGAGTAGAAAATGCTCATCTGGAAAGTGCCGTCTTCCCCGAGATGTGAAGGCTTGAAATAACGGTCATAATAAAGTCTTGCCACCAGCCCGAAATTGTTCCTTACGTTGATTTCAACGCAGGGATTCAGGCTGTAGCGTCCTTCTTTGTCCTGGTCTATGAACATATCCACGCCGAGATTCCCTTCATATTTTCCTACGAATTCGTCGAGAAGGAACTCGCTTATAAGTTCTCTTACCTGCAATAGCAGGTTCCTTGGTATGTATCCGGTAATGAGAGACTCCATATATTCATTGGACGCCAGCAGATTCCCCTGGTAGGCTCCGTGTGTGGACTTGAAGATGGAATATCCCCAGAATTTCACTCCTTCGCCGGAAGTGGCGAATTGCAATGAGAAGTCGAGCACCGGATTGGCCCGTTTTTCAACTATCAGACTTCCCTGTTTTGCTATGATGTTCCGGCACCATCCTCTGTCGCTTTCGGTCCACGAATGCAGATTCACCATCCGCAGTCCCTTGCCGCTGCTCGACCACGGGGATTTCAGTATCGTATCTTTATAGCGGTCCACCGTTTTGAGCACTTCTTCGAAGGAATATGCTTCTATGGGGGAGGTGTCGCAGATTATCTCCCCGGCGGCCAATTTCTTTTTGATGTAGTCAAGGCACCTGACCGCCTCTCTTCGGTGTGAAAGGTTGCGCACTTGTTCCAGATATTCGTCGTCAGGAAGCGAGCTCGCGTCCACCCCTTCTCTTAAAAGTTTATGTTTCAAGGTTTTGTCCCATCCCCATACAATAAAGGGAAAGGCGGGGCTGTCTTCAAGATATCGCATTATGGATGCACAGTCGCGGCTGAAGGCACAGGCCGAAAAACTTGGTACATAACTTATGTCATTATTGGCCAGGCAGAAATCGTGTTCGGAGTTGAATATTCTGTTTATGCTGTCATCCATTGGCCCGCAACATATTATGAAAACGTAAAAATCTTGTGGCCTATGGGCCAACTCACATTGTTGATAATCGGGGTGCAAAAATAATCTTAATTTTTTATTTTTGTAGTTCAGGTTGACTAAAATACAATTTATATGAATTTAAAGCATATCGTTCTGCTGCTGGCAGCAGGTATGGTCGGAGCAGCATCTTATGCCCAAGGCTTGGATGCCATGCGACTTCTTGTAGAAGATATAACGCGAAGTGCGAATCTGCACCATAATTACGAGGCCCCGTCTCAAATTTACGATTCTCCTGTGCCAAAAGGCTATACTCCGTTTTATATCAGTCATTACGGACGACACGGAAGCCGTTATCACTGGGGCTCACGTCCTCTGGATGATGCCATCAGCGTTCTGGATTCCCTTAAAAATCACGATTTGCTTACGGATGAAGGACTTGCAGTGCGCGAGGATATCCTGACACTTCAAAATGCACATCAGGGCCAGGTGGGTTATCTCACGCATAAGGGTGCCGCTCAGCATCAGGCGATTGCCCACAGGATGTACAGCCGTTATCCACAGGTGTTCAAGCAGAAAGACCGCAGACAGGTCAACTGTGCTGCGACCAGTGTTCAGCGCTGCATCCAGAGTATGGCCAATTTCTGCGTGCAGCTTGCCAGGGAGAACCCGTCTTTGGATTTTACGATGGATGCCGGTGAGAGATTCGCCGATTATATAAGCAACTCCAGGGGCGTGCCACGTTCTTCTGAACGCTCGAAATTCATAAAGGATTCGGTATTCACTTCTTCCATCGATCCGTCCCGCGTGATGACGGCTTGGGTTACGGATTCCACGGCGGCGCTTGAATTTCTGCCGCATAACAGTTCCCGTCAATTCATGTATTCGGTTTTTTCTGCCGGAGGAATTGGCCAATGCCTTGATATTGAGGATCCTTTTATCTATAGGCATTATACCTTCGATGAAGTGTACGGTATGTGGAAATATGCAGACGTGTCCTATTATGACAGTATGTGCGCAACTGTAGAAAATGACAGATCCCGGGATCTGATAGGGAAGCGTATCCTCAAGGATATACTTGAAAAGGCCGATGCGGCTCTTGCCGGAGGTGATCACGCGGCAGACCTGCGATTCGGACACGATACCGGACTTTCTCCTCTGATGTGTCTTCTGAAGGTGCAGGGCGTAGAAAGAGAGTATCATCTTGCGGATGCGCCGGATGTATGGCTCGGTTTTCAGAGAATGCCGATGGCTTCGAATCTTCAGATTGTCTTTTACCATAACCGGAAAGGGGATGTGCTGGTCAAATTCCTTTTCAATGAAAAGGAGACCGCTATTCCGTCCCTTACTGCGGTCAGCGGGCCGTACTATAAGTGGGAGGATGTAAGAAATTATTTTGTAAGTCTGTTAGAATCATAAGTTTATGTCCCTGTTACTCCTAGTCTTCGCTCTGATCATAATCATCTGTGTTTTTCTGAACAAGATTTCCAGTAAACTCGGGATTCCGGTACTGTTGTTCTTCTTGATGCTGGGGCTTCTTTTCGGAAGTCACGACAATCAGTTTGCGGATAACAATGCCTGGCTTGTAGGTGATGTCAGCACCATCGCCCTTATTTTCATAATGTTCTACGGCGGCTTCGGCACCCGCTGGAAGTCTGCCAAGCCTATAGCGGTGGAGGCGGGATTGCTGGCCACGGTGGGGGTGTTCCTGACCGCCGCCTTCGTGGGACTTTTCTGCCATTACGCGCTGGGGTGGGACTGGATAGAGAGTTTCCTTATGGGAGCGGTCATAAGTTCAACCGATGCGGCTTCGGTTTTTTCCATCCTCAGGACCAGAAAGCTTGGTCTGAAGAACAATACGGCGCCTCTCATCGAGGTGGAGAGCGGATCCAATGACCCTATGTCGTATATGCTCACCTCGGTGATGCTTTCTCTTTTGGGAGGGTCTATCACGGCGGGAGGTGTTATATGGGATATCGTTTCGCAGATACTTTTCGGCGTGCTTTTCGGTCTGGGGATAGCTTATTTTGCCACCAGACTGCTTAAGAAGATCAAGTTCAAAAGCAACGGATTCGACATCCTTCTTTTCATAGCGATAGCCATCCTTTCTTATGCGCTGCCTACGATTTTCGGCGGTAATGGCTTTTTAAGCGCTTATATTGTAGGTATTTACCTGGGAAATGTAGAGTACGAAGGTAAAAAGTCCCTTGTGGGATTCTTTGATGCCATCACTTCCCTTATGCAGATCATAATTTTCTTCCTGCTCGGTATGCTGGCGGTGCCGACCGCTTTGTTCAAGGCTCTGGTCCCTGCTCTTCTGATTTTCCTTTTCCTTACACTTGTGGCACGTCCGCTTTCCGTATGCGGAGTTCTGGTGCCGTTCAGGAAGTATCCTGCATCGCAATTGGCCCTGGTGTCTTTCGTGGGCTTGCGAGGAGCCGCATCCATCGTGTTTGCGATTATGATTCTGTCTTCGCAGATGGAACTTTCCAATGATATTTTCAGTATAGTATTCTGTATAGTGCTGATTTCCATAGCTCTTCAGGGATCTCTCGTTCCGGCGGCTGCCAGGGTGTGCAAGATGACGGACTCGTCGGAAGATGTGATGACCACGTTCTCTGACTTTCAGGAGAAGTCCGAGATGTCTTTCGGGGTGATACACATTTCTGAAAGCAGCCGTTGGAATGGCAAGAATGTAAGTGAGTTGGGTTTGCCGCAGGATTGCCTGGTGGTACTCGTGCTGAGGGGGGATGAGAGGATTATCCCGAGAGGGGACACTTTGCTTCAGTGTTCGGATGATGTCGTACTTTGCACCAAGGCTTATCAGGATGACGGGACGGACTCGCTGATGTATTATGCCGTTTCTGAAAACGATGCATTGGTGGGAAGCAAGGTGAGGGATTACAAAGGAGGAGAGGACAGCTTGCTTGTAATGATACAGCGTGGCGAGCAGCGGGTTATCCCTAACGGCAACACCACCCTTAAATCCGGTGATGTCCTGGTTACGCTGAACAGAAGTCACGCGAAAAAATAGCAGGGCGGAGTAAAAGATGAAATACGATTTTGACAGGATAATTGACAGGCGCGGGACTTCGTGCGTGAAGTGGGATTCGACTCCTGAAGGGGTTCTGCCTATGTGGGTGGCCGATATGGATTTCGAGACGGCGCCCGCTGTGGTGGAGGCCTTGAGAAAGCGCCTGGAACACGGAGTGTTCGGCTATACTAAAGTCCCGGACGAATATTATTCGGCTATTGAAGGCTGGTTCAGCCGAAGGCATCATTGGCATATAGACCGAAACCGGGTAATATACACTACAGGTGTGGTTCCGGCACTTTCGGCTGTAATCAAGGCTCTTGTAAAGCCGGGGGAGAAGGTCCTTTTCCAGACGCCTGTCTATAATTGTTTCTTCTCGTCAGTCAGAAACAACGGATGCGGGATCGTGGAATCTCCGCTGATGGCGCGGGGGGATACTTATGTTATGGATTTCGAAGATCTGGAGCGCAAACTCGCTGATCCGCAGGTCCGCCTGTTTGTTCTGTGTAATCCTCATAACCCCGTGGGACGTGTGTGGAGAAGGGATGAACTGACCAGGCTCAGTGAACTTTGCCGCAGATACGACGTACGCGTGGTTTCGGACGAGATTCACTGCGAACTGGTGATGCCCGGCAATGAATACACGCCTTATGCCCTTGTGGACGGGACTTGCATCAGTCTGGTGTCCCCGTCAAAGGCTTTCAACATAGCCGGTCTTCAGATAGCCAATATCATCTGTCCTGACGGGCAGACACAGTCCCTTATCGACAAGGCGATAAACGTCAACGAGGTATGTGATGTGAACCCTTTCGGTGTGCTGGCTCTCATAGCCGCGTATGAAGAGGGCGGAGACTGGTTGGACGAGCTGAACCTTTATCTTCATCAGAACTATCTATATATGAAGGACTTCTGTCGTGAACGTCTGGGCGCTTATCCGCTTTGCAGGCTTGAAGGCACGTATCTGGCGTGGATGGATTGCCGTCACAGCGGAGTGTCTTCCGTCGAGCTTGACGGGGGATTGCAGCGGGAAGCCCGTCTGCGTCTTAATCCGGGAAGTATGTATGGAGCTGCGGGAGAGGGTTTTATGCGTTGGAACCTGGCTTGTCCGCGCGCTGTCCTGAAGGAGGGGCTTGAACGCTTCGAGCGTTTCGTGGGCGATGACTGAGAGGACTTTTCAAAGTGAGAAACTACTTGCTCTCATCCGTAACGGAGAGCCTATAACGCTGTCGCAGAGACTTTCTCTGACTGCCAGGCTGGCATTTCCGGCAATTGTCGCGCAGATGTCATCCATCGTGATGCAGTATATCGACGCGGCGATGGTCGGGAGTCTGGGTGCCGAGCCGTCCGCTTCGATAGGGCTGGTATCTACTACGACCTGGCTTTTTTCCGGTCTTTGCTCGGCTGTTGTCGCCGGATTCTCAGTACAGGTGGCTCATCACATAGGAGCAAATGAATTCAAGTCTGCCCGCGGCGTGCTTCGTCAGGCCATTTCGTTCACGCTGGTTTTCAGTGTGGCGCTTTCTCTTCTCGGAGTTCTGATAAGCGGGCATCTTCCGCTCTGGCTTGGCGGAGATCCGTCCATACGCTCAGATGCAAGCGCTTATTTCAGGATATATTCGCTGTTCCTTCCCGTGCTGCAGATGTATTTTCTGTCCGGCAGTATGCTGCGTTACAGCGGTAATATGCGTATGCCAGGCGCAATGGGTGTGCTGATGTGCATCCTGGATGTCGTGTTCAATTTCTTTCTTATCTTTCCTTCCAGGCCAATCGTATTGGCCGGATTCCACCTGACTCTTCCCGGTGCGGGACTTGGCGTTCGCGGCGCGGCGCTCGGCACGGGAGCGGCGATATGTGTAGTGTCGCTGGTGCTTCTGATTTACCTTATATGTTCGTCCAAGTCGCTCAAACTCACAGGCGAACGGGGGAGTTTCGCACCTACGGCATCCGTTATCAGGCGTTCGGTTCAGATAGGCCTGCCAATGGGTTTGGAGCACCTGCTGCTGTGCGGCGCGCAGATTATCTCCACTGTTATAGTCGCTCCGCTGGGGGTGGTGGCCATAGCGGCCAATTCATTGGCTGTCACCGCCGAAAGCCTGTGTTATATGCCCGGTTACGGAGTCGCTGATGCGGCTACGACGCTGGTGGGTCAGAGCCTTGGCGCCAGGCGCCCGCAATTGGCCCGCAAATTTGCCCATATCACCGTGGGGACAGGTATGGTGGTGATGACGGTTATGGGCATAATTATGTATATATTTGCACCGCAGATCATAGGTCTTATGACCCCGGTGGAGGAGATCCGCTTGTTGGGCGCCGCGGTGCTTCGCATAGAGGCTTTCGCCGAGCCTATGTTCGCGGCAAGCATAGTGGCTTATAACGTATTTGTGGGGGCGGCGGACACTATGGTTCCGTGCCTTATGAATTTGGTGAGTATGTGGGGAGTAAGGCTTACTCTCGCCGCTGTTCTCGCACCTGTTATGGGCTTGAAGGGCGTATGGATAGCGATGTGCGTGGAACTTTGCCTGCGCGGCGTGATATTTTTGGTCAGACTGTTCAGGGAAAAATGGCTCAAACGATATGAAAACAATTAAGGACAAAGAGTTTGGCGGAGAGAGACCGCTGTTCGCATCGAAGAACCTCCGTCTGGAGAACGTCATCATACGGGCGGGAGAATCGGCTATAAAGGAATGCAGTAACATAGAGGCCGAGGGGTGTCGTTTCGAAGGGAATTATCCTTTCTGGCACGTCCACGGATTCGAGATAAAGGATTGTTATTTCGACGTGGGCGGACGCTCGGCGCTGTGGTACTCGGATCATCTGAAAATGACGGACACGGTGATAGACGCTCCTAAGATGTTCCGCGAGATGGACCATCTGTATCTGGAGAATGTGAGGATAAACGATGCCGACGAGACCTTCTGGCGGTGTAAGGATATAGAGGCCAGAGGCCTGAAACTCTACGGCGGGACGTATCCTTTTATGTTCAGTCAGAATATCCGCATAGACGATCTGGAAAGTGACAGCAAGTACGTGTTCCAGTACACCAGGAATGTGGAACTGCATAACGCACGCATCACCACCAAGGACGCGTTTTGGGAGGTCGAGAATGTAACTGTTTATGATTCGGAACTTAATGGGGAGTATCTTGGCTGGCATTCAAGGAACCTGACTTTGATTAACTGCCATATTTCGGGTGAGCAGCCTCTCTGTTATGCCGATAATCTGGTGCTTCGCGGCTGTACTTTCGATGCCGCGTGCGACAGGGCATTCGAGTATTCCACTCTTGACGCGGAGATAACAGGGACCATAACGAATATCAAGAATCCTACTTCGGGACGTATAGTGGCGGACGGCATAGGATCGGTTACGATCGATGACAACATAAAATCCCCCGCCGACTGCGAAATTATCGTCAGGAAGTAGAATTATTTGATTACCTTTGGGAGATTTATATATAGTAGTGTTATGTCTATAATTGAAATCAATCACGTCAGTAAGAATTTCGGCGAAAAGGTAGCCCTTAAAGATGTGAGTCTTCAGATTCCTGAAGGCGGCATTTTCGGACTGCTCGGGCCTAACGGAGCGGGGAAGACTACGCTTATACGTATCATCAACCGCATCACCATTCCTTCCGAGGGACAGGTTCTTTTTCAGGGACATCCCATCACTCAGGCGGATGTCGAGAAGATAGGCTATATGCCTGAAGAGCGCGGCCTTTACCGGAAGATGAAAGTAGGTGAGCAGGCTATGTATCTGGCTCAGCTCAAGGGAATGAGCAAAACAGCGGCACAGGCGGCTCTGAAAGACTGGTTTGTCAAATTCGGGATACAGGACTGGTGGAACAAGAAAGTGGAGGAACTTTCCAAGGGTATGGCACAGAAACTCCAGTTCATTACCACCGTGGTCCATTCTCCAAAGCTGCTTATTCTGGATGAGCCGTTTTCGGGTTTCGATCCCGTGAATGCTGATGTGATCCGCAAAGAGATACTGCGTCTGAAGGATGAAGGAGCCACCATAATACTTTCCACCCACAATATGGAAAGTGTGGAGGAACTGTGCGACAATATCGCCCTCATAAACCATTCGCATCTGGTTATCACCGGCGGTGTGGCTGACATACGCCGCGAATACGGGAACAATCAGGTGGAATTGGTATACAAGGACCTCGCCGGCCTGCATACTGAAGTGCTGCCAAAGGAGACGGACGGAGCCCTCACTCTCGAGTCTTACCTTGAAAAGGGCGTGAACATAGTCTCTTACAGAGAACTTATGCCGCGAATGAATGACATTTTCATCAAACTTGTAAAAGGGGAGGAATAAGCTATGAACTTTCGTACGATAGGAGTTGTAATCAACAGGGAATACTCGACCAGAGTAAAGAAGAAAAGTTTCATATTCACAACTTTGCTTGTTCCTGTCCTGATAGGTCTGTGCGGCGTGGTGATGGGGCTTATGATAGCCAAGACCAAGGACAAGACCAAGACGGTGGCTGTGGTGGACGAGTCCGGCATAGTGTTTCCATATCTTAAAAGCAGCGAGGAGATAAGCTATCAGGATATGTCATCCGAGCCTCTTGACACGATAAAGCATTCTCTCAAGGCTCTTGGTCTGGACGGGGTTCTCAGCATTTCGCCTATAGACGAGAACAAGAGCGTGAAGGCTACGTTCACCTCGCTCAAGCCGGTGGGGATGAGCGTTACCGATAATATGGACAGGTACATTGCTGACGCGGTGGAGGATTACAGAATAGCATCTTACAACATAGAGGGACTTGAAGACATCATAAAAAGCGTGAAGCCTGACATTATGGTGCGCACATACATCCTTTCCGACAGCGGAGAAGAGAAGCGCAGCGAATCGGGTCTCAATTCCATTCTCTCTATGGTGCTTGGCATATTCATATTTCTATTCATCACTATGTTCGGAAGTATGGTGATGAGCGCGGTCATAGAAGAGAAGTCGAGCCGCGTGGTGGAGGTTCTCATAAGCAGCGTGAAGGCTACGGAACTTATGTTCGGCAAGATCATAGGTGTGGCTCTGGTGGCTCTCACACAGTTCTTCCTGTGGATAGTGCTTTCAGTTGTGCTTCTGTCCGGCGCTATGGGCATATTCGCTCCAAAGATAATGGGAACCGTAGATGCTCAGGCAGTTATGTCCACTCTTCCTGAGGGAACGGGCGAGATGGACGCCTTTACGGCCGTATTGTCACAAAGCGACAGTGAGTTGGGAGATTTGTTGGGAGCATTCTCCGGTCTTGACGTGTTGGGTATGGTGGTGTACTTCATCGTCTTCTTCGCTCTCGGATATCTTCTTTATGCGTCGCTTTTCGCGGCCATAGGCTCGGCCGTAGAGAACGAGAACGACACCAATCAGCTCCAGATGCCGGTAACCATACCGCTTATGATAGCTTATTTCATAGCTCTTTACGCTTACAGGGCGCCGGACAGCAGCCTGGCTCTGTGGGGTTCGCTCATTCCGTTCACCTCGCCTATAGTGATGCTCGCACGCATACCTTTCGGGGTTCCGGGTTGGCAGATAGCTCTTTCTCTGGTGCTGCTTGTGCTCACTACGATAGCCTGCGCCTGGCTCTCGGCCAAAATATACAAGGTAGGTATCCTGATGTTCGGCAAGAAGACGTCATTCAAGGATTTGTGGAAGTGGTTAAAACAAAAATAATGAAACATTCGGTTCTTTACTCTGCGCTTTTGCTGTGCTTATGCTCTTGCGCGACACATTATTCGTGGTCCAAGATAGAGGCGGACGCATCCCGTACGGGGGTTACTCCTGCTACTGCCGATAATACCTTGCAGGCTCTCGGTTATATGGAAGGAGATGTGTATCATTCTCCTTCGGGACGTACCTATTCGGAAGGATCCACGCCCAAACTCGCCGAGATCCTGATTTCCTGTCAGAAGGAAATGGGCCCTTTGAAGCAGGTCATCGCATACGCTCCGAAAAGTATGAAAAGTCACGGCCCACAGAGTGAATTGTCCAATTTCGCCGCAGACTGTGTAAAGGATGGCGTCGAGAAAGCTACGGGCAGGACGGTCGATCTGAGCATAATCAATTTCGGTGGCATAAGATGCGCCGTCCCTCAGGGAGACGTGCTTCTGGACGATATAGTGTCAATGTTCCCATTCAAGAATTATCTTGTTTATGTGGAGGTGGACGGAGCGAGACTGCGTGAGATTTTCGAGGAGATGGCACGCCGCAAGGTGGAGGTCATAGGAGGAAATATCGAGGTGACGGTTTCGGACCATCGTCTGCTCAGTATCAAGGTCAATGGAGAGGAAGTGACTGACGACAAGACATATGGAATAGGAAGCATAGATTTCCTTCTTCAGGGCGGAGACAAGATTCACCTGGCCGACGGAGCCGCACAGGTAATCCGCCCCGACGTGCTTCTTCGCGACTGCATACTTGAGAAGATTTATGCCCTTTCTGCTGCTGGTCTTCCGCTTGAATATCATTTGGATAACAGAATACAGGTAAAATGAGAAAGTCTTTAATATCCATCATAATTCCGTGCGCCCTTCTGATGAGCGCCTGCTCACCTTCACTTGTCATCCTTCACGTGAATGACACACATTCGCATCTCGAACCTATACGCGATGAACGCGCTTACGGTCACGGAGGCATCATAGAAAGGGGGGCCATAGTTGACAGCATACGTCTCGCAAGGGGAGCGGACAAAGTCCTTCTTCTGCACGCCGGAGATTTCAATCAGGGGACGTCATACTATAATCAGTTCGGCGGCATTCCGGAGCTCGAATCGATCAACGCATTCGGTTATGACTGCATCACGATAGGCAACCACGAGTTTGACAACGGTGTGCAGGATCTTGCCGACAGGCTCGCTCAGATCAAGTGCCCTGTAGTCTGTGCCAATCTGAAATTGGAAGGGACTCCGCTCGAGGGTATAGTGACCCCGTACACGATCATAACGAGAGCGGGCAAGAAAATCGGCATAATAGGTCTGGTTTCCGATCTGGCTTCCAATGTGGCCTATGAGATATCGTCTTCGCTCGTACAGTATGATTCGGCTGAGGTGACGAACCGTTATGCGGAGTATTTGAAAAAGAAAGAGAAATGCGATATGGTCATCCTTCTTTCACACCTCGGTTTCAAGGCGGATAAAAAGATAGCCGGGCAGACAAAGGATGTGGATCTCATAGTGGGAGGACACAGCCATACCTTCCTGGATGACATAGTATATCAGGAAAATGCGTCGGGAAAGAAAATTCCCATCATAACCGACGGTTGCTGGGGGTATTCAGTAGGGGAGCTGATTGTAAAATAATTACATCAGCTTCTTCTTCTTGAAATAGAATACGACTCCTACGATAATGGAAATCATCAGGAGGAGTATGCAGAGCCACGCGAGATTCAGCGAAGCGAACGGAAGTTTGACGTTCATTCCGTAGAAGCTCGCTATAAGGGTGGCAGGCATAAGCAGAAGGGATATCAGCGTGAAGAGCTTCATAATCCTGTTCTGCTCCAAGTTAATGATACCCACTACCGTATCCTGCAGATATTCAAGTCTTTCGAATGTGAAGTTGATGTGGGCTATAAGTGATGTTATATCCTGGAGGATGATGGAAAACCTCTTGTCGAGCGAATCCGGGAAAAGGTCGCTTTTCAGTATGTTGCCCAGAATCCTCTGTTTGTCCACCACATTTTCGCGTATGACCATCGCGTTCTCCTGCAACTGATTTATATCCAGAAGGAACTCTTCGTTTATATCCTCTTGCTGGTTGATTCTTTTGCTGAACTGTGAAGTCTGCTGCGAGATGAGCTCCACGATGTCGGCGTCCAGGTCGACTCTCTTGTCCATTATCTCTACGAACACGCTGAACCCGGTCTTGTAGAGTTCCGGACGTGCCTGAATCTTGCTTGAAAGCAGGTCAAAGCTTCGGATAGGTATTTCACGCAGAGTGGTGAGCGTATATGGTGCCAATATGAATGAGACAGGGTCCATACTCATATCGCTGCTCGTAGGGGAGAGGAAGTTCGTATTGGCGAATATGATGCCTCCGGACTCGTGGAAGCGTGATGAACTTTCGATTTCCTCCGCCTGTGCGCGGCTTTGAATCTGCGCATTGCTGAAAGCTTCGGCAGCTCTTTTCTCTTCTCCCGTAGGGTCGATAAGGTCGATCCAGATCACATCCTCCCTGTGGAGAACGTCCAACGCCTCCTTTGAAGTAGAAAGGATTATCTCAGATCCGCTTCTATGAAAGATCCTTATCATAACCCGCAAATTTATAAATAAACTGTCTATAAAACAAGACTGAATCCTATACCTATGAGAACAAGTCCTCCTATGCCTTCCGCCAAGTGTCCGGTTTTGTGTGCGATCTTCTTCCCGCCAGATATGCCAAGCACTACGCTCAGGGCAGTGAAAGCGAATACGGATATTGCCTGAGGAACGGTGTCGTGCCAATTCTGCCCCGTGAGGGAAAGACTGCTTCCGATGGCAAGCGCATCTATGCTTGTAGCTATTCCGGCAAGCAGGATATTCTTGATACCGTTGAGATCGTGGCTTTCACCTTCGCACTTGCAGAAAAACGCGGAGTAAATCATCTCGCCTCCCACATACAGCAGCAGCGCCAGACCTATCCACTTGGCTATCTTTTCTATGAACATCGCCAATATGTCCCCGAATCCCCACCCCGCGAGCAGGAAAGATGTCTGAATCACGGCGAAACACAACGCTATCCTCAGGGTCTTGGCGGCGTTGTTGTCTTTTAATTTCACTGATGAACAGAGTGATACGGCGAAACAGTCTACACATACTGATAGACCGAAAAGCAAAGTTTCACAAAAACTCATTTTCTATACTTTGAATGGTTGTCTTGAAATCAGGCTTCTGCCAAGCGTTATGGAATCGGCATATTCGAGGTCGTCTCCGAATCCGAGCCCTCTTGCCAGTGTCGTTACTTTTACATTGAAAGGCTCCAGCTGCCTGTAGAGGTAAAAGGCCGTGGTTTCGCCCTCCACATCCCCGCTGAGGGCCAGAATCACTTCCATCCCCTCGCTTACTCTTTCCAGAAGCCCATTTATGTTAAGGTCGCTTGGCGCTATACCGTCTATGGGGGAGATAATGCCGCCAAGCACGTGATAAAGTCCCTTGTATTCGCCAGTCGCCTCTATGCTCATCACATCCCGCACGCTCTCCACAACGCATATCATATTCCGCTCCCTTCGGCTGTCTTCGCATATTGGACAGAGGTCGCTGTCGCTTATCATATTGCATTTGCGGCAATACTTGACATCCGTTGCCAATCTGCTTATGGAGTCGGCCAATCTATGTATGTATCCCGGGTCTTGCCTGAGAATATGCAGAGAGAGCCTGAGCGCGCTCCTGGGCCCTACCCCCGGAAGCGAACTGATGGCTTCTACTGCATTCTGAAGTACTCTTGAAGGGTAGTTGTCCGTTTTGTACATAAGGCTTGCAAAGATAACAAAAATGATTTACTTTCGTTCGTTATGGAAACTGTATTTTCTGTATTGGAGTCTGTCACTCTTTTTGCCGGACTGATATATGTGTTTCTGCAAGTGAAGCAGAATATATGGATGTGGCCTGTCGACATTCTGTGTTGTGCGGCCGCCATTGCGGTGTTCTGCCACCAGCAGTTGTGGGCATCGATGGCTCTCAACGCATATTATCTCGTGATGGGATTCATAGGGCTCGCCACCTGGAAAAAGGACGCCGGACATTTTGAAGAGCAGTTCATACGGCTTCGCCGTTTGAGTGTGAAAACGGCAGTCGTCTCCCTGGCTGGATTTCTTGTCAGCGGTGTGATACTTTATTATGTGCTGTCCCTGACAGGCGATTCGTCTCCTGTGATGGATGCTTTCATAGGTGCGAGCGGGGTTGTAGGAACAGTCTGGCTGGTCAGATCGTATCCGCAGAATTGGTATATATGGATAGTTTCCGATATTTTTTCAACAATTCTTTGCTTCAGTCAGGGTCTGCATCTGATGGCGGTATTATATTTGGTATATACGGCAGTCGCGGTGGTAGGCTGTAGAGAGTGGAAAAGTAAAGGCAGATATATCGGTTAGTTATGAAATCTTTTCTTATAAGTCTGGTACTGGCGGTTTTTCCGCTGAATTCGTCGAAAACGAACGTCTATAGTCTTGATGGTCAAGGCTGGAGAGTGCAAAGCGAGTCGGAACTGAAAGCTGCGGACGGGGCCAAACTTTCGCAAAGGTCATTTGACGACGGTGATTGGCTCAAGATTTCCGTTCCTTCTTCTGTGGTGGCATCTTATACGCAGTCCGGCGAACTGGCTGAGCCGACTTGGTCGGATAATATCTTCTCCGTGCCTATGGAATATATCTTCCCTGCGTGGTACAGGGTGGAGTTCATTATGCCAAGCTCTTTTGTTCAGGAAAGAACTTTCCTGAACCTGGAAAGAGTGGAAGGTTGCGCGGAGCTCTGGCTTAACGGAAAAAAACTTGACCCGGGCCGCAAGATAGACGTTACGTCTGCGTTGAAAGGGAAAAACGCGCTTGCGATAAGGATAGAGTCATCGCGCCTGGACGCCGGAATCACCGGAAGCGTGTATTTTACCTCAAGCAGCGATGTCGCGATAGGAAATGTGGATGTAAAGACATCTCTATCTCTTCCTGACACGACGCAGGCGAGGGTCAGCATTTCGGCCGAACTGGTAAATTACAGCAGGAAGAGTCAGAAAGTTCTTCTTAAAGGCAAATATGCGTGGATGCCGTTTACCATAGCGGCCACTCTTTCGCCAGGTCAAGGCGGGGTGTTCACCACAGCAGTGGAATTGGATAATCCTACTCTGTGGTGGCCCAACGGTTATGGACAGCAGCATCTGTATGAAGTGTCGATGACTCTTTATCAAGGAAATAAGGAATGTGACAGAAGAAGCTTCTCTTCTGCCGTAAGGGATGTTTCGTTGAAGGGGGATACTCTGAAAGTGAACGGGAAAAGGGTTCAGAGGCGCGGAACCTATGCGGACAGATTCGAACTGCTCTCCAGATATGACTTTGATTATCTGGAGAGTGTGGCCAGATATCAGAGGGAGCAGAATTTCAATTCTTTTTTCTGTGAAAACACTCCTTTCAGCTTTGAAGAACTTGCACTCAAGTACGGATTCCTTCTTTTCGACGATGATGATTTCTGCCTCGTGAACGAACCTGTCATCCCGGAATTCGAGTCCCTTGCACAGATGATGGATTCCACTTGTTTCTTTCCTGTCGACAATTATGTCTGGGATGCCCACGTGACGGACAAGAAGCGTTGGGCTGAATTGGCCGGGGCAGTAAACCGCTCGCTTGGAGATGGCGGTAAGGATGCCCTGTCTTTCTGCAAGTACGGACAGCTTTTCAATTACAGGAATTATCAGAAGATAGCGGACGGGTCCGTCTGTAGGAGTCTTGTCGTAAACCATCCTTATACTACAAGCATTTGCGGCACTACATACGATTATTTTTTGAATCCTTCTGCGGCGTTTTATGCTTGCAGGAAGGCCGGGGAGATGATTCACGTGCAGTATTCGGACGGAAAGATAAGGCTTGTGAACCGAAGCTCATCCGATATGGAGCATCTCAAGATCGGGGTTCAATGGTTCGACCTTTGTTCGAAGAGGTCGGAGGAGATGGTCTGTGAGGCGAGTCTTAAAGCTGAAAGCGTGAAGGATGTGACGGACTGCACTCAGCCTTTTGACGGAGCAGCACTTTTGGTAATAGGCGTCTATCAAGGGGATGAACCGATATGTGAAAACAGCTATGTTCTCTGGAATACGGAAGATCAGTTTCAATCCATTCTGGAAATGCCTAAGGCTACGCTTCGGGCCGGGGGTGAGATAGCTTCCGAGGGAGATGAATGGGAGATTACTTATTATATGGAGAACCTCGGGGATGTTCCGGCCATAATGCTGCATCCGCAGATAAGAGACAGGCGCGGGGACAGAGTGCTTCCGGTGTATTGGTCAGATAATTATGTCAATCTTCCGGCCGGAG
This sequence comes from Treponemataceae bacterium, assembly GCA_963635625.1. Taxonomy (GTDB): domain Bacteria; phylum Bacteroidota; class Bacteroidia; order Bacteroidales; family UBA932; genus Cryptobacteroides. The sequence goes on from CAVHGF010000007.1 coordinate 18,047, forward strand.
CGCAGAAGACGCTCAAGGCCAGGGTGTCTATGAAGGATTGCCCTGAATTGCCGCAAGTGAGCATCGAGGGCTTCAATCTTTAAAGAAAGGAATCTTGTTTATTACAGGTGTGGTGATTTTCATACACATTCCTATGAAAATGGCCAGAACCAGCGTGCCCCATCCTATGATAGGCTGTCCTTGAGGTCCGAGTATGTTCCCGAAGAACGCCAGGCACATCAAAGCCGCGATGGCCAGGACCGTGCAGTCCATCTTTATCTTGTTGTCACTGAATTTTCCTCCCCAGGCGATTCCTATGGCACGTACCGTCATATCAGCCGGGAGCATCCAGGCTCCGCTGCTGACCTCCATAGTGATTCCTATGGCCTGGATGATGACGGACAGGACGAGGAAAACGACAGCCCCGGTCACTCCTGCCGGCGCGAAGTTCAGAGTGTCGAACAATTTTGTGAACACGTCTATCATAATGCCCAGAAGCACATTGGTCACCAGTTGAAGAAGATCTTTGGCCTGGAACCGCTTCCCCAGGATGATGGCCTGGAACAGCATACAGAGAAGGAAGAAGGATATGTTGCAGATGCCGAGCGAAAGCCCTGTCCTGGCTGAAATGGCGTATGCCGGGGTGTTGAGCGTGGAAATGCCGAGATTGGCCTTGACTGAAAACACTATTCCCAAAGCGACGATGCATACTCCGAGAGTGGCGAAACTGTATCTGAAGAGAATGTTTTTATAATTCATATTGCAAAAGTACTAAAGAATTCTTAAATTTGCCCGCTTTTGTACGTCGTGTATGCACTTGCATCGGGGGCGTCGGGTTTAGAATTATTGTTTAACCATTTAAAAAATTGTTTTACCAGTTATGGCAGAAACAAAAGAAACCGCAAGGCTTAACGCATCCGTCGCTCCTGATCAGTTCGATTGGGAGGCTTTCGAGGAAGGCGGAGTTTATGGCGGTGAAGACAAAAAAGCCATCGAACAGGCTTATGATGCAACTCTCAACAAGGTGGTTGAGAACGAAGTTGTAGAAGGAGAAGTTACAGAAATCAACAAACGCGAAGTTATTGTTTCCATCGGAGGCAAGAGCGAAGGCGTCATCAACGCGGTCGATTTCCGTTATAATCCTGACCTTAAAGTAGGTGACAAAGTAGAAGTATTCGTAGAATCAGCAGAAGACAAGAAGGGCCAGCTCGTTCTTTCTCACAAGAAGGCACGCGCTCTCAAGTCTTGGGACCGTGTTGTCGAGGCATTCGAGAAGGAAGAGATCGTCAAGGGTTACGTCAAGACACGTACCAAGGGCGGTATGATTGTAGATGTTTTCGGCATCGAGGCATTCCTTCCTGGCAGCCAGATAGATATCAAGCCTATCCGTGATTACGACCAGTTCGTCAATCAGACCATCGACTTCAAGATCGTCAAGATCAATCCTGATTTCCGTAATGTTGTAGTTTCTCACAAGGCACTTCTCGAAGCAGAGCAGGAGCAGAAGAGAGCTGAACTTATCGGCAAGCTCGAGAAAGGTCAGGTACTTGAAGGCGAAGTCAAGAACATCACCAATTACGGCGTATTCGTAGACCTCGGCGGTGTAGACGGTCTTATCCATATCACAGACCTCTCTTGGGGCAGAATCAACCACCCTGAGGAGATCGTAAAGCTTGGCGACAAGATCAAAGTTGTCGTTCTTGATTTCAATGAGCAGCAGAAGAGAATCGCTCTTGGTCTCAAGCAGCTTACGGCACATCCTTGGGATACGCTTAATCCTGATCTTAAAGTGGGCGACAAAGTCAAGGGTAAAGTCATTCTTATCGCAGACTACGGCGCATTCGTTGAGATCGAGCCGGGTGTTGAAGGACTTGTACACGTGTCAGAAATGTCTTGGAGCACACGTCTTCACTCTGCACAGGATTTCCTTAAGGTAGGTGATGAGGTTGAAGCTCAGGTGCTTACACTTGACCGCGAGGCTCGCAAGATGTCACTCGGCATCAAGCAGCTCACTCCTAATCCTTGGGACGAGATCGAAAGCAAATATCCTGTCGGAAGCAAGCATACCGCTACGGTCCGTAACATCACAAGCTTCGGTGTATTCGCTCAGCTTGAGGACAGCGTAGAGGGACTTATCCACATCAGCGATCTCAGCTGGAACAAGATCAAGCATCCTTCAGAGCTCGTAGCCGTTGGTGATCCTATCGATGTCGTAATCCTCGATTTCGATGAGACAAATCATCGTCTCAGCCTCGGACACAAGCAGCTCACCCCTAATCCTTGGGATGAGATCGAAAAGAAATTCCCTGTAGGAACAGTCGTAGAGGGTACGGTAGCTTCTACTACTGACAAGGGTGCCAACATCACTCTCGGTTCAGACGTCGAAGGCTTCTGCTTCAACCGTGAACTTGTAAAAGAGGATGGCAAGCAGGCTGTCGCAGGTGAGACTCTTCCATTCAAGGTTGTTGAGCTCCGTCGCAGCACACATAGCGTTCTTGTAAGTCATCTCCGTACATATCAGGAGGTTAAAGAGAAAGCTGCTGCCGCTGAGGTGGAGAACACCAAGAAGGCTGTCAAGAAAGTCAATGCCAATGTCGAGAAGACAACTCTCGGTGACATCGACGCTCTGGCAGCTCTCAAGAGCAAACTTGAAAAAGGCGAATAATGAGTTTTACTCTCCAGATACTGGGCACGGCTTCGGCTATGCCCATTTCTGATAAAAATCCAAGCGCCCAGGTACTTGATGTACAGGGGCGCTTGTTCTTAATAGACTGCGGGGAAGGAACCCAGCAGCGTTTCAGGCAGCTTCATCTTTCATTCCTTAAGGTGGAGGCTGTCTTTATCAGTCATATACACGGGGACCACGTCTTCGGACTTTTGGGACTGTTCTCCACTATGGCTATGTATAACCGCAGAGAGCCGCTGCAAGTGTTCGGCCCTCAGGCTCTTCAAGGAATAATCCGTTTTTATAAATCATATTTCGGTGACGGAGATAATTATGATATAGTGTTCCACGAGGTCAAGACAGCCGGTCTTACTCCCGTATGGACTTCAAAAAGGGTGAAGGTTAGCGCTTTCCCTCTCAGTCACAAGATAGAGTGTTACGGCTACCGTTTCGATGAGCTGCTTTCAGAGAGGGAACTCTCCAAGCGCAAAGCGGCCAGTTATGCCTATTGTTCCGACACTATGCCTTTCGAGGGATTGGCAGATTATGTTAAAGGAGTCGGAACCCTTTATCACGAGACCACATATCCTATGTCTTGTGCCGACAAGGCCGGCAAGTATTATCACAGCACCACTTTCGATGCCGCCAGGTGCGCGGAAAAGGCCGGAGCCGGCAGGCTTCTGACGGGCCACTACTCATCCCGTGAGCGCGACCTGAGGGTATATGAGACGGAGTGCCGTCAGATTTTTGAGAATTCCTTCGCCGCTTCAGATTGTGACGTCTTTGAAATCGACTAGCTCACTCAGGCCTGTATCAGAGAACCGGTGAACTTGTCGAAAGTTTCGTTTTCAACGCATCGATCTCATCTTCGCTTATTCCGCATTCCTTGATGAATTCTATCACGCTGGAGCGGAGTTTGTCGTCAGTTATCTTGGAGTCTATGTCTATGCCGTCCCAGTCGATGTCAGCGAAATGATCCAGGTCGTTTTCATTGCAGATGAACCACATCATCCTGTCTACTGAAAGACTCTGTCTAAGACGGTATGATTCTCCGTCGTGGGAAATCTGGTAGAAATTACAAAGCGTGGTCATATAGTCCTTCCGGATTTCTTCTATGCCGGCTCCGGCAAGTGATTCCAGAAGCAGGGCGACAAATCCGCATCTGTCCTTCCCTTCGTTGCAGTGAATCAGATACGGACTTTCGTGAGAGATCATAAACCTTATGGCATTGGCCAATTTGGTTTTGAAGTCATCGCTGAAGGTATTGGAAGACATACTGCAGGCTATGGTGTTGCCGTCTTTGAACAATTGTGGACAGTATGTCGATTCATAGGACTCTGACGATATATAAGAATTTATCTTCTCCGGAGAATCCGCCAGGTCGATTTCTGTCTTTATCCCGACTACTCTCGCCAGGCTGTCGGCCACTCTGTATCTTCCCGGATTGTTGACGCAGTTCAGAGGGTTGCTCGATCGGTAAAGGACGCCCTCCGCTATGCCTGTCGTCTCGACCATACGGAAATTGGCATATTGCTCAGCGGTTTCGTTATTTCTGCGTTCGACGGGATAGATGGATTTCAGTATCTCGTAGGTCTTGAGATAACCGCCTTTGGAAGAGAGTTTCACCGTACATTTGTCTCCCACTTCCCCTCCTATGAAGTAATGGAAATCCCCATTGAGCATACCGAATCCATATTGCGTCCCCAGTGCATTGTAATCCACATACGCGGGGGCGAGGATGGCCGTTTCATTGAAGGATGTCACCAGAGGAATGTTTGTCAGATGTATGTCATCGCCCACATATACTTCCACGAGGTCTGCATAATCGAACCCTGCGGCTTTCATATCTGAGGGGCTGAAATCCGGAATGAGCTGTCCGTATTCGTTGATTTCCGCGATATGTCCGCTTATTTCGGTGGTTCCGACCTTGTCTTTTTTATGGCAGGCGGTCGTGCCCGCGATGCACAAGGCGATAAATAGAGTGAGTATTAAGCTGTTGCGAAGTCTTGGCATAATCCCTGAATGTTTTTGTCCGTGCAAATATAATCATATTTATATTGTATGGCGCTTGCGAAACCTGAGTAAATCCTTTAATGATTTCCAAAGATTGAGTAAATTAGCGGAATGAAAAAGATGCTTACTTGTCTGGTGGGAATTGGCGTGATGATCAGTTCTCTTTTTGCCCAGAGCGACCCTAAAGAAGAATATATAAAAAAATACGCCCCCATAGCGGTGTCCGAGATGAAGCGCACAGGTGTTCCGGCTTCGATAACATTGGCCCAGGGGCTGCTGGAATCAGGTGCCGGGAACTCCAGGCTGGCGACTAAGGCGAACAATCATTTCGGAATAAAGTGCCATAAGAACTGGACCGGGAAGACTATCTCGCACGATGACGATGCGAAAGGGGAGTGCTTCAGGGCTTATGATAAGGCGGAGGAGTCGTTCCGCGACCATTCGGATTTCCTGCGTTATAATGACAGGTACAAGTTTCTCTTTGATTATGATCCCACGGATTATAAGAGCTGGTGCTTCGGTCTGAAAAAGGCCGGTTATGCCACGGATCCCAAGTATGCCACCAAACTGATAGACATAGTGGAAAAGTATAATCTTCACCGTTATGACAACGTTAAGGTGGACGTGATATCTCCGGACAGGCTCGAGCGTCCTGTGGCAGTCCCTGTTGAAAAGATAAATTCGCTGAAATATGACGAGGAATACACCTTTGACGTGAACAGGCCTGTATATCAGGTGAACGGCGTGGACTTCGTGTATGCCAGACGCGGGGACACATTCGCTTCGCTCGCGGCGCAGTATAATCTGTATCTCAAGGAGATACTCCGTTTCAATGACCTCTCGCAGGAGAGGGAGATCGCCCCCGGCCAGATGGTCTACATAAGAGCGAAGAAGAACAGAACGGCCCGAGGTTTGGATATGTATATAGTCAGCGAAGACGGAGAGGACCTTTATTCGATATGTCAGCGTTTCGGTGTGAAGATGAAAAGCGTGATGAGGCGTAACCATCTGAAGGAAGGAGATACTCTCGCCAAGGATCAGGAGCTGAGACTCAGATGAATAAAACGGTAAAATACTGCATTGCGGCCATAGCTTTTTTTCTGCTTGTGCAGGTGTGGGGATATGTAAGGGATTCGAGAATTCCTAATTTCACCGCGCCAAGCGAGGTGTATGTCAGTGACACCACCACCGTCGACGGAGTGATAGCGCAGATAAAGAGGACCAGCGGCATAAGGTTCGAAAAGAGTATGAGAAGGGTCTTCGCCCGCAAAAGGGTGAAGGATTTCATAACACCCGGCTATTATAAGATAGAACCGTCCTATTCTTCCGTTTACGTGGCCAGAATGCTCAACAATGCCTGGCAGACTCCCGTCAAGGTGACTCTTTCCGGTTCCTTGAGACTCAAGAGCGAGGTTGCATCCAGAATCGGCAAGAAGATTCTGCTCGACTCTGCCACGATACATAACGCCCTTGACGACAAGAGGTTTCTTGAGAAGTACGGATTTACTCCGCAGACCGTTTTCGCTCTCATCATCCCTGATACATACGAGATTTATTGGGATGCGTCCCTGGACGATCTCTTCTCCCTTTTCCGTCGCGAATATGACAAGTTCTGGACGGAAGACAGACTTTCCAAGTCATCGAAACTTGGCTTGACACCTCTGGAGGTGAGCATAGTGGCTTCCATAGTGAGATGCGAGTCGAACTATATTCCGGAGTATAAGGACCTTGCCGGCGTCTATCTTAACAGGCTTAAAAAACGGATGAAACTTCAGGCTTGCCCGACGGTGGCGTACTGCTATGATTTCAAGCTTAACCGCATACTCAACAAGCATTTGAAAGTGGATTCGCCATATAATACCTATACCCATACGGGCCTGCCTCCCGGACCTATCTGCTGTCCTACCAAGGCTGCTCTCGACGCTGTTCTTGATGCCAATACGGCCTCTGGGTATCTGTACTTCTGCGCTTCGACCACCAAGCCGGGGCAGCATCTTTTCGCAAGAACTTATTCTGAGCATTCCAGAAATGCCAGGACATATCATAATGCCCATAATAAATAACAGCAGTTATGGAAAATTTAGTAACAAAAGCACGCGAGATCGCGGCTGAGGTTCTCAAGGATGAGACTCGCAGCAATGGTATTCCGTTCATTACGCACCCTGACGGAGTGGCGGCCATAGTCCGTGACGAGATTGGCCTTCCTGATGAGTGCGTCGCTGCCGTTTATCTTCACGAAGCTTCCAGGACACATCCGGAAGTGGATATGTCCGAATTCCCGGAAGAAGTTCGTACGCTTGTCGAGGGCTTGAATAAGATAAGTACCATCAAGCCTAAGGACACGCGTCTGGAGGCAGACAATTATAAGAAACTGATAGCTCAGTACAGCAAGGACCCGCGTGCCACCGTCATAAAGATAGCCGACAGGCTGGAGGTGATGCGCAATTTGAGCATCTTCCCCAAGGCTTCGCGGGAACAGAAACAGCTCGAGACGCAGATGCTCTATATCCCGCTTGCTCATCAGCTTGGCCTGTACAACATCAAGAGCGAACTGGAGGATATCTTTTTCAAGTTCGCCGAACCTGTGCAGTACAGAGCCATAAAGAACAAGTTGGCGGCTACGGCGGCGGACAGGGAAAAGCTCAGGGTGGAATTCATAGAACCGCTGAAGGAGAAACTTGATCAGGCCAACATACATTATAAGGTCAAGGTCAGGACCAAGACGGCTTACAGCATATATAAGAAGATGGTGGTGCAGAAGGTGCCTTTCGAGGGAGTGTATGACGTCTTCGCTATGCGTTTCATCATAGATTGCGAGCCTGTGAGGGAGATAGAACACGATTTGTGCTGGAAGGTGTATTCGTATGTCACCGAGGAATATACTCCTGATGTGGCGCGTCTTCGTGACTGGCTTACCAATCCGAAACCGAACGGATACGAAAGTCTTCACATAACCGTCCGTAATGCGCAGGGCAATTATATAGAGGTGCAGATCCGTACCAAGCGTATGGATGAGATAGCGGAAAGCGGACTGGCTTCTCACTGGTCATATAAAGGAATAAAGGCGGAGCAGACGCTGGACACGTGGCTTACTTCCGTCCGCTATGCTCTTGAGCATAAGATGGTCAATGACACTGACGAGATGCCCATCGCCTCGCAGCGCGATATTTTCGTGTTCACTCCTTCCGGAGAACTCAGAATACTTCCGGCCGGAGCGACCGTGCTCGATTTCGCTTTCAATATCCATAGCGGTATAGGTTGCAGGTGCAGCGGAGCGAAAATCGGTGGGAAGGCCGTTTCCATACGTGAGAAACTCCAGACAGGAGACGTCGTGGAGATTCTTACCACCAAGACCCAGCGCCCGTCTTCCGATTGGCTTAACTGGGTGGTGTCCAGCAAGGCTAAGAGCAAGATTCGTCAGGAACTTGACGCCGAGGAGAGAAAATTGGCATCTGAAGGAAAGGAACTTCTGGAAAGGCGTCTGAAGAACTGGAAGATGGAGTTCACGGACGATCAGGTCACGGAATTCTGTAAGAAATCCAGGTATTCGGGTCAGATCCAGATGTATGCCGCCATAGGATCAGGTGAGCTGGATGTCAATGAGATTAAAGAATACATTCTGGGTGAATCCAAAAGACAGGAGGAGAGCGTGGCCGCGGCCGTGGCTCTCGAGAACTCGCGTCCTGTCGGCTACACCAGCACGGGAGACGATATCCTGGTTCTTAATGCCAAGGATGTCAAAGGTCTCCAATATAAGATGGCCAAGTGCTGCAACCCTGTGTTCGGGGATGACGTGTTCGGCTTCGTGACAAGGGAGGAGGGTATCAAGATACATCGCATTTCCTGCCCGAATGCGTCTCGTCTGATAGAAAAATATCCGTATAGAATACAGAAGGTCAAGTGGCAGGAAACTCAGAGCAGCGGAGAGTTTCTGGTGTCCCTTGTCGTCAGCACGACCCCGGAGTCTTCCGTGATGTCGCAGATAATGGATGCGATAAGCCGTTTCAGAGTGTCTCTGCGTTCACTTACGGTCAATGCCAATTCCCGTACGGGTGAGGACGATATGCAGATAAAACTCCTCGTTCCTTCTAATTCGGAGCTGGATAAGGTAATGTCCGCCATCAGCAGGACCAAGAATGTGAATAAGGTGAAGAGGGTCTAGGCTTCGTCTATCTTTATGAGGGTCTCCAATTCGAGATCAGTCGGGAACTCCTTTATCTTGGGGCATCCGGTGAGGTCGATGATGGCGTTCAGCATAATCTTTTTTGGAGAGAACCTGCCGACGAGACGGCTTGCCGCTGCCAATGTGCCGCCGGTGGCGAGAAGGTCGTCGTGTATGAGGACTACGTCATCCGAATTTATGCAGCCCGTATGAATCTCTATGGTATCCGTGCCGTATTCGAGTTCATAAGTTTCGGATACCTTTTCTCCGGGGAGCTTGCCTTTTTTTCTGGCCGGAATGAATCCGGCGCCCAGCTTGTCGGCGATTATGCCTCCCATAATGAATCCTCGAGACTCGAGTCCCACCACTTTGGTCACTCCTTTGTCTTTATAAAGTTCGTAGATGCGGTCGCCTATCTCTTTCAGACAGTCAGGTTTTACGAACAGGGTGGTTACATCCTGAAAATGAATTCCTTTTTTCGGGAAATCCTCAATGACACGAATGTGGCTTTGTAACTCTTTGATAGTCATACTTAAAACTCGCTTTCTGGAAGCGGGGTACGTTTAAATGCAAAAAAAATAGCGTGCCTTCGCGAAGCACACTTTACAAATATAGTCATTTGATTGTGATTATAAAAATTTTGTCTATCTTTGCGCCCGATTATTTGTGAAGAGTTGTAATTATTCATTTTATAAAAGGTTGCGCACGACACGTAAAAGTGTGGTTATCAATGAAAAAAATTATCTATCTCGCAGCTGCCGTTCTTTGTCTTGGCATAGCTGCTACTTCTTGTAAGAAAGACAACAAGAATGAGGACAAAGCTACCATCGAGGATCTCGGCGGCGGTATCTACAAGGTTAACGGCTACCGTTTCGTAGACCTTGGACTTCCTAGCGGACTTCTTTGGGCTGAGAACAACGTAGGCGCTGCTGCTTCTACAGACGCCGGTACTATTGTTGCCTGGGGTGAGACTGAAACAAAGTCTACTTTCACCGCTGACAACTACAAGTATGGAAAGGATGAGGCTTCTTATACTAAATATGCACAGAAGGACGGAAAGAAGACTCTTGACGCTGCAGACGATCTCGCTACTGTAGCTCTCAAGGCTCCTTGCCACACTCCTCTTGCAGCAGATTTCAAGGAGCTCTTCAACAAGGACAACACCACTACCACTTGGGTAGAGAAGAAAGTAGGTGACAAGAGCGTTTATGGTATTGAGGTTAAGAGCAACAAGAACAACAACTCTATCTTCTTCCCTGCTTTCAATACTACACTCCCTCCATACGGTTCTTACTGGGCAGCTGATATCTATGAGGGTACTGTAGTTGATTATGATCTCGCAGCAAGCTTCAGCGTGGCTGAGTCTTCAACTTGGAACGGTGCCGGCAGCCAGGAGCGTTATAATGGCAACGCAGTTCGTCCTGTAGCTTCAAACCTTAAGTAATCTGACTTTCGGTTCAACAATAAAGGATGGCCCTTTGCGGGGTCATCCTTTTTTGTGCTCATATTCTTCTTGGAGACGATATAAAAAAGGTCGACCGTAGCGGCCGACCTTTTAAAAGTATGTGAAACGGAGAGTATTACTCTACTGTAGGACCTGCTGCTACAAGAGCCTTTCCGGCTTCGTTTCCTTCGTATTTCTTGAAGTTCTTTACGAAACGTCCTGCGAGGTCTTTAGCCTTGGTCTCCCATTCTGAAGGGTTAGCGTAGGTGTCACGTGGGTCAAGGATGTGAGGATCTACACCAGGAAGTTCTGTAGGTACTTCGAAATTGAAGTGAGGAATAACCTTGGTAGGCGCCTTTTCGATAGAACCGTCGAGGATGGCGTCGATGATACCGCGGGTGTCGCGGATTGAGATACGCTTGCCTGTTCCGTTCCATCCTGTATTTACGAGGTATGCCTTGGCTCCGCTCTGTTCCATCTTCTTGACGAGTTCCTCAGCGTACTTTGTAGGGTGAAGCTCGAGGAATGCCTGTCCGAAGCAAGCTGAGAATGTAGGAGTAGGCTCTGTGATACCGCGCTCTGTTCCTGCAAGCTTTGCTGTGAATCCGGAGAGGAAGTAGTATTTGGTCTGCTCAGGGGTAAGCACTGACACTGGAGGAAGTACTCCGAATGCGTCTGCAGAAAGGAAGATGACCCTCTTGGCTGCAGGACCCTGAGAATAAGGACGTACAATGTTGTTGATGTGGTAGATAGGATAAGATACACGGGTGTTCTCGGTAACTTTCTTATCTGCGAAGTCGATCTTGCCCTTCTCGTCTACCGTTACGTTCTCGAGGAGCGCATCGCGACGGATGGCATTGTAGATGTCAGGTTCAGACTCCTTGTCGAGGTTGATGACCTTGGCATAGCAGCCGCCTTCGAGGTTGAATACGCCTTCATCGTCCCAACCGTGCTCATCGTCACCGATAAGAAGACGCTTAGGGTCTGTGGAAAGGGTGGTCTTGCCTGTTCCTGAAAGACCGAAGAAGATGGCGGTGTTCTCGCCGTTGAGGTCCGTATTGGCAGAGCAGTGCATAGAGGCTATGCCCTTGAGCGGGAGGAAGTAGTTCTGCATAGAGAACATACCTTTCTTCATCTCACCGCCGTACCAGGTGTTGAGGATGACCTGTTCCTTGCTTGTGACGTTGAATGCGACAGCGGTTTCGGAGTTGAGACCGAGTTCTTTATAGTTGTCAACCTTTGCCTTTGCAGCGCAGTAAACCACGAAGTCCGGCTCCTGGTCGAATTCTGCCTGGTTCTGAGGACGGATGAACATATTGGTGACGAAGTGAGCCTGCCAAGCGACCTCCATAATGAAACGGACTTTCATACGGGTGTCCTTATGGGTTCCGCAGAAACCGTCGACTACAAAAAGGCGCTTGCCTGAAAGCTGCTTGAGAGCAAGTTTCTTAAGTACTGCCCAGTTCTCTTCGCTGAGAGGGTGGTTATCGTTCTTGTACTCCTCTGAAGTCCACCATACGGTGTCTTTAGAGTTAGCATCCATAACGATGTATTTGTCTTTAGGACTACGGCCGGTATAGATTCCGGTCATAACGTTAATGGCTCCGAGTTCAGTTACCTGTCCTTTTTCGTAGCCTTCAAGACCAGGTTTGGTCTCCTCGTTGTAAAGTACCTCATAAGAAGGATTGTAGAGGATTTCGGTCACACCGGTGATACCGTACTTTGTAAGATCAATATTTGCCATAATTATAAAGTATAATTTGTATTTTTGCTCCTGTTTGAAAGCGTTGCAAAGATAAACATTTTTAGAAGATACGCAACTAACTATTTGTCGTTATTTTTGATGCAAAAGTTATGCCCTTAAGCGTCCTGAAAAAATACTGGGGATATGACTCGTTCCGTCCTCTTCAACAACAGATAATTGATTCCATCCTGAGCGGAGACGACACCTTGGCGCTGCTTCCCACGGGCGGCGGAAAATCCGTCTGCTTCCAGGTTCCGCAGATGCTTAAAGATGGATTGGCGCTGGTTATAAGTCCTCTGGTGGCTCTGATGAAAGACCAGGTGCAGAATCTCCAGGCCAAGGGGATCAAGGCCGCCGCCATACATTCCGGAATGAGCCGGCGTGAGGTGGATCTGGCGCTCAACAATGCCGCTTACGACGCTGAATGCAAATTCCTGTATGTGTCGCCCGAGAGGCTTGGCACTTCGCTGTTCTCGTCTTATCTGGATATTCTGCCAATTACCACGATCGTGGTGGACGAGGCGCACTGCATCTCGCAGTGGGGATATGATTTCCGCCCGGACTATCTGTTGATAGGAAAGATACGCGAGCGTGTGGACGCTCCGGTATTGGCCCTTACGGCCACAGCTACGCCGGAGGTGTGTGATGACATAATGGAGAGGCTGCAATTCAAGAAGAAGGTGCTTTTCAAGGCTGATTTCGAGAGGGCGAATCTCAGTTATATAGTCAGGGAGACTTCCGACAAGATGGGCCAATTGATATCCATATGTTCAGCCGTGCCGGGGACAGGGATAGTGTATATGCGCAACCGTTCCAAGTGCGAGGAGGTGGCGTCTTATCTGCAGGGTGCGGGAATCAGCGCGGATTATTATCACGCCGGACTGGCATCTTCCACGAGAAGTCTCAGGCAGGAGGAATGGAAGTCCTCAAAGACGCGTGTGATGGTGTGTACCAATGCTTTCGGTATGGGGATAGACAAGCCTGACGTGCGTTTCGTCGTGCATATGGATATTCCGGATTCTCCGGAAGCCTATTTTCAGGAGGCGGGACGTGCGGGAAGGGACGGACTCCGTTCTTATGCCGTGGTCCTGTATGAGAAGAGGGATATCACCAGACTTAACCAATTGCTTTCCATATCTTTCCCCTCGCTTGAATTCATAGCGGAGGTATATCAGAAGATACATTTGTTTTACGGGATTCCTTATGAGCACGGGGAAGGAAGGGAGCTGAAATTCTCCCTCGAGACGTTCTGCTCTCAATTTTCACTTCAGCGTGCCGGTGTGCATTACGCGCTCGAATATCTCGACCGCATAGGGCATTTCGTATACAGCGAAGACGTGGATATCCCTACGAAGGTGAAGATAATCCCGGACAGGCAGGCGCTGTACGGAATAGAACTTCCTGATGCGCAGATGGTAAGACTGCTTGAAGTGCTGATGCGCTCCTATACCGGTATTTTCGCCTACCCCGTGTCCATAGACGAGGAGGATGTGTCCCGCAAGATGGGTCTAAGCGTTCCGGCTTTGAGAAAACTGCTGTATGCTAGTTCGTTGGAACACGTCATAAAGTATATCCCTTGTGACAAGAGTACCATAGTGGCTTTACGTCATTCCCGTCTTCGGGAGGGGAACGTGGACCTGAATGAGCCTTATTATAATCAGCTGAAGGAGAATGCTTCCCGACGAGTGGCCAAGATGCAGGAATACTGCTTGTCAGCGGACGTCTGCCGTTCTCGTTTTCTCATAGAGTATTTCGGTCAGGAGAAGACAAAAGACTGCGGAGTGTGCGATGTATGTCGCGCGCGCCGCAGTCGGAGTAAGTCATTTTTGAAGAATTGGCTTGATAATCATCCTGATTGGACCAGGGAGGAGCTTGAAGCTCTTTTTGCCGATCCCGCCAACGCCCTGTCGTCTTCCGATATGGAAGTGTTCAGAAACCTATTGGATTCCTAGCTTTTTCAGCAGTTTTTCTGTCTGAGGGTCGTGTCCGCGGAAATTGCGGAACATCTCGGATGGCTCCATAGTGTTGCCTCTGCTGAGAATGTTCGCTCTGAATGATTCTGCCACGTCGCTGTTGAAGATGCCTTTTTCCTGGAACAGGGAGAAGGCATCGGCTTCCAGCACTTCGCTCCATTTGTAGGAGTAGTAGCCGGCGCCGTATTGGCCCGTGAAGATGTGTGAGAAGGAGGTGCTTATGCAGGTGCCTTTCACTTGCGGGAACAGGGTGGTCCTGTCGAGGGCGTTTTTCTCGAAGTCGAAGATGTCGCCGTCGAATTCTTCGCTGCGGTTGTTCCACGCCATATCGAGGATGCCGAAGTTGAGCTGGCGCACCTGGAAATAGGCGGCGTGGTAGTTCTTGGTCTCCACTATCTTGTCTATCAGTGTGGAAGGAATCACTTCTTTTGTCTTATAATGACGGGCGAAACCTTTCAGGAATTCCTCTTCGTATGCCCAGTTCTCCATCATCTGGGACGGCAGTTCCACGAAATCCGTGGAAACGTTGGTTGTGGCCAGGCTCTCGTAGCGGCCTTCACTGAGGAATGCGTGCAGACAGTGCCCGAATTCGTGAAGAAGGGTGCAGAGTTCATCGTGGGTGATGAGCGCAGGCGAGTCCGCAGTAGGCTTTGTGAAGTTGGTCACCATATTCACAAACGGACGGCGCTCCACTCCGTTTTTCACTTTAAGACCTTGGAATTCAGTCATCCACGCTCCGCCTCTTTTGGAAGCGCGCGGGAAGAAGTCGGCATAGAACAGCGCCATATGTCTTCCGGAAGCGTCCTTTACGTCATAGACCTTCACATCTTTGTGATATACGGGAAGATCGTCGCGTTTCTCGAATTGGAGACCGTACAACTTGCCTGCGAGAGCGAACACGGCATTGACGCAGCTGTCCAGCTCGAAATACGGCTTGAGGGCGTTCTCGTCGAAGTCGTAGTGCTCATTCTTGTATTTTTCGCTCCAGTAGGAGAAATCCCACGCCTGCATAGCGCTCTCCTTATATCCGTGGGCGTGTGCGTAGTCGTTGATGATGCGCACCTCTTTCTGTGCGGCCGGAAGAGAAGGACGGAGAAGCTGTTCCAGGAAGGCGTTGACCTCGTCAGGGGTCTTTATCATCCTTTCTTCCAGAACATAATCAGCATAGGTTTTGTAACCGAGCAGCTGAGCTATCTGTATACGCAAGTTGGTGATTTCCAGGACAGTTCCGGTATTGTCGTTTTCGCCTGTCGTAGCCCGCGAGTTGTAGGCGGTGTAGATTTCACGGCGAAGGGCGGCATTGTCGGCGTATTTCAGAAACGGGCCGTACATAGGATAAGACAGGTCGAAAGTCCATCCGCTCTGTCCGTGTTCTTTGGCCGTCTGAAGTGAGCTTTCTATTATATGCTCCGGAAGTCCGGCCAAATCGGCGGCGTCCGTTATGTTGAGTGTATAGGCGTTGTTGGCAGCGAGAAGATTCTTCGAGAATCGCAGCTGCGCAAGGGACAGTTTCTCCTGAAGATCGCCGAATGTCTTTTTGTCATCTTCGCCGAGCAGTGCTCCCTGACGGACAAAATGTTTGTAGGTAATCTCCAGAAGCCTCTTCTGGTCCTGGTCCAATTCCGCGTCTGATGAATTCTCGTATACGGTCTTGACTCTCTCGAAGAGGGCGTCGTTAAGGTAGATGTACATAGAGTATTCGTTCAGAAGCGGCGACACCTCCTCAGCAGTTTTCTGGAGTTCTTCGTTGGAATCGGCCTCCATAATGTTGAAGAACAGCCCGGATACTTTTCCTACGAGTTCTCCTGCATCCTCAAGGGCGAGAATGGTGTTCTCGAATGTAGGAGCCTGTGGGTTGGAGGCTATCTTGTCTATCTCTTTTTTCGCATCTTCTATCCCTTTTTTGAAAGCCGGAAGATAATGTTCGGCTTTGATCTTGTCGAATAGGGGTGCTCCGTATTCAAGTGTGGAGTCCTCGAGCAGAGGGTTCGTATTGCACGCAGTCATAGTGATGATGACAGGCAGCAGCGCTGTCAGTTTCTTTTTCATTTCTGTTTCTCCGGATAAGGTTATTATTCGCTGTATTTCTGCTTCTGGCGCTCGATGAGCTCGCTCAGGACGCCCGGTTCGAAATAGTTGATTTTCATCGCGGCCTTGACTTCTTTGAGAGTCTGAGCGGCGGCGCTCTGCGCCTCCTGCGAACCACGACGCAGAATCTCATAGACATAAGGTATGTCCTGCTCCAGGACTTTGCGACGCGTCCTGATAGGTTCAAGCGTATCGTTGAGAACTGCGGCGAGGAAATTCTTTATCATCATATCTCCGAGTCCCCCTGCGCGGTACTGTGCCTTCACTTCGTCCAGATTATGGAATGTGAAACTTACCTTTTTACCTACGAAGCAGGAAGCGAATTTCTCGAAATGTTCGTCGCGGCAGAAGGCGTCAAGATAAGTGAAGACCGTGTTGCCCTCCACTTTGCCCGGGTCGCTGACCTGAAGATGACCGGGGTCAGTGAACATCCCCTTCACCTTGCGCTGAACCTCTTCTGCGCTGTCCGACAGATAGATGCAGTTCCCCAGAGACTTGCTCATCTTCGCCTTGCCGTCTGTCCCCGGGAGCCTGAGACAGGCCTGCTCGGTAGGAAGAAGAATCTCCGGCTCCACAAGCACGGGAGCGTAGGTGGAGTTGAATTTGCGCACTATCTCGCGGGTCTGTTCAATCATCGGTTCCTGATCCTCTCCCGCAGGGACGACATTGGCCTTGAAAGCCGTGATGTCAGCCGCCTGGCTTATAGGATAGCAGAAGAATCCTACAGGAGTTCCGGCTTTGTTCTCGGCGTCTGAGTCATCGTTGAAATTGCGCATCTGAATCTCCGCCTTTACGGTAGGGTTACGCTGAAGCCTCTGAACGGTCACCAGATTATTATAGAAGAAGGTGAGTTCCGTAAGTTCGCTCACCATACTCTGTATGAAGATGACGCACTTGGAAGGGTCGAGTCCTGCAGACAGGTAATCCAAAGCCACCTCCAGGATGTTCTCACGCACTTTTTCCGGGTTGTCGGCATTGTCGGTGAGAGCCTGGGCATCGGCTATCATAATGTAGATCTTGTCGAATTTTCCGCTGTTCTGGAGCTCCACTCTTCTGCGGAGAGACCCCACATAGTGTCCTATATGAAGGCGACCGGTCGGACGGTCGCCTGTAAGTATAATGTCAGCCATCAGTCTTTCACTGTTTTAAGCGCCTCTCTGACCAGAGCTTCTATCTCGTCGCAGAGTTCCACGTTATCCTTGAGCACCTGTTTCACGGCAGCCGCTCCCTGGGCCAATTTCTCCCCGTTGTAGCTGAACCACGAACCGCTCTTGTGTATGATGTCGTACTCCACGGCCAGGTCCACGATCTCACCCGTGTGGGAGATGCCTTCGCCATAGACGATGTCGAACTCGGCCTTTTTGAAAGGCGGAGCCATCTTGTTCTTGACGACCTTCACCCTGGTGCGGTTGCCGGTAGCTTCGTCTCCGTCCTTGAGCTGGGTGGTCCTTCTCACGTCCAGACGCACTGAAGCGTAGAATTTCAGAGCGTTACCTCCTGTGGTGGTCTCGGGATTGCCGAACATCACGCCAATCTTCTCGCGGAGCTGGTTGATGAATATGCAGCAGGTATTGGTCTTGGAGATGTTGGCGGTGAGTTTGCGGAGAGCCTGGCTCATAAGACGTGCCTGAAGGCCCACCTTGTTGTCACCCATCTCGCCCTCGATCTCAGCCTTGGGCGTAAGCGCCGCCACGGAGTCTATGACGACCACGTCTATCGCACCGCTTCGGATGAGGTTGTCAGCTATCTCGAGCGCCTGTTCTCCGTTGTCCGGCTGCGACACCAGAAGATTCTCCAGATTGACGCCAAGCGCCTTGGCATAGGTGCGGTCAAATGCGTGCTCGGCATCTATCATAGCCGCTATCCCACCTGTCTTCTGCGCCTCCGCAATCGCGTGGATGGCGAGGGTGGTCTTGCCGCTGGATTCCGGTCCGTAAATCTCGATTATTCTTCCGCGGGGGTATCCGCCTATTCCGAGCGCGTGGTCAAGCGCGATGCTGCCGCTCGGAATGACCTGCACGTCAAGCTCCGGCTGTTCGCCCAGAGTCATTATCGTACCCTTGCCATAGTCTTTTTCTATCTTGTCTATAGTGGCCTGAAGGGCCTTGAGTTTAGCGGCATTGACCTGCTCGCCGGTTTTGTTTTCTGCTTCTTTACCCATAATTGAAATTTTAAAAAGTTAACGATAGTTTAAATTGGTTTTCATTCAGGCAAACTTACGCAAATTTGATTATTTTTGCAACCGAAGTTTTAGTCTGATGCCCGATGTCCAAGGAAAAATTGTTAGGAAAAAATCTCGGTGAACTGAAGGAAGCGGTGGTGTCCGTGGGCCTTCCGTCTTTCGCGGCGAGCCAGATTGCGCAGTGGATGTATGAGAAGAAGGTCAGGGATTTTGATTCTATGACCAACATCTCCAAGGACGGCCGCGCGAGGCTCAAGGAAAAATACGATCTCGGGGTGGTTTCCGCCAGCGAATGCTTCACTTCCGGGGACGGTACCAGAAAATACATTTTCGATCTCGACGGCGGTGCGGTGGAAGCCGTGATGATACCGGACGAGGACCGCAAGACTCTATGCGTCAGCTCCCAGATAGGATGCAAGATGTCCTGCAAATTCTGTATGACGGGCAGGCAGGGCTTTCACGGAAATCTTGACGTGAGTGACATCTTGAGCCAATTCATAGCCATAGACGAGGCGCAGGGCCTGACCAATACCGTATTTATGGGGATGGGCGAGCCATTGGACAATTACGCCGCGGTCAAGAAGGCGATAGAGGTCCTGACAGCACCGTGGGGATTTGCGTGGAGCCCCAAGAGGGTGACGCTCAGTACCATAGGCGTAATTCCTGTTTTAAGGCAATACCTTGACGACTGCAAATGCCATCTGGCTGTGAGTCTTCATAATCCTTTCCCGGAAGAGCGTTTCACGATGATGCCGATACAGAAGGCGTATGACATAAGGGACGTGGTGCAGCTGCTTAAGAAATATGATTTCTCCTCTCAGCGCAGGGTGAGTTTCGAATATACTATGTTCGGGGGTTGGAACGATGACCTAAGGCACGCACGTGCCCTGGCCAGACTTCTTGACGGCTTGGAGTGCAGGGTCAACCTGATACGTTTCCATAAGATACCGGATTTCCCTTACGAGTGCAGTGTGCCGCAGACTATGAGCGCATTCAGGGATTATCTCAGCGCTCACGGAATAACTTGCACCATAAGGGCTTCACGAGGTGAAGATATCCTGGCCGCGTGCGGGCTTCTGGCAGGAAAACACAATCAGAAATGAGTCCCAAAGATCCCATATTGCTGAAACTCCAGGCGCAATGCGTCAAAAGGGAATACTGCACGCAGGACATTTACCGGAAGGCATTGGCATATTGTAAGGATGAGGCGGACGCGGCGCAGAAGGCATCCGAGATGGTTGAATCTCTTCTGGAGGATAAGTTCGTGGATGACAGCCGCTATGCCTGCGCATTTGCCCGTGAGAAGTCCGCACTTGGCGGATGGGGACCGCTGAAAATACGCACGGCGCTGTTGGCCAAGAGAATAGATATGGAATTGATTAAGCGGGCTCTCTGCGAGGTGGATGCTTCGAAGGCCGAGGCGAAGCTGGAAAGCGCGCTCGAGAACAAGTGGAAGATCCTGAAGGATGACCCTCAGGGCAAATACAAGCTTATCCGTTTCGCGCTGTCCAGGGGGTATGAGTATGACCTCATCCGGCCTCTTGTGGAAAATATAACTTCAGCTTCAGATTAGTGAAGCCTTCCCGCTCCACTCTTTCCACTTCCTTGAACCCCAAGTCCTTATAGGCCTTGCCGTCCGTCTTGTCGGCATCTACATAGGTCATCACGTCTCCGGGATTATGCTCCAGGCAGAAATGCTTGAGTATCTTGCTCATTCCGCCCATCACGCGCAGGCCCTGCAGGGAGGCGTATCTTATCCATTCGTAACTTGTGTGTCCGTCGCGGAATCTGCGTGCGTTGGAAAAGCTGCCCACGGCCACGAGCGTCCCTTCCCCGAGGTCCGTTTCTGCGGCGCCTGTCCGTCGGACGGAAAAGAGCCCGTAGTGGTAACGTGCGGTGCAAGATCCCAGATAATGGTTGTGCCCCAAAAAATCGGCGGCCCTTTCTTTGTCGAGCCGCCTTATGATGCAGTTTCTTGCGAATATGCAGTCGGAAGGTCCCACCGTCAAGCGATTTGCGGTCTGCCTGACGGCCTTTCTTCTTCTGTAGGACGAAGGTCTTTCATTTTCCCCTTCTGGAGATCTTCGTTGCTTTTCCTGCGGCGGAAGATGTCCACGGCGTCGTAGATGGCAGCACGCATTGATGAAGCGTCGGAGAGATCTCTGCCTGCCAATTCGAATGCTGTGCCGTGGTCAGGAGATGTTCGCACGACAGGAAGACCCGCCGTAAAGTTGATGCCGTCCGAGAACGCTATTGTCTTGAATGGCGAAAGCCCCTGGTCGTGATACATCGCCAGAGTGGCGTCGAACTTCTGGTATGTCCCCAATCCGAAATATCCGTCAGGAGAGAAAGGCCCGAATACCTTGATGCCCATATCGATAGCCTTTTTCAAGGCCGGTATGATTATATCCTGTTCCTCCGTGCCGAGCAGTCCGCCGTCTCCGCTGTGGGGGTTCAGGCTGAGAACTCCTATCGTAGGCTCGGTGATGGAGAAATCCTTCTGAAGGGACTCTTTCATAAGCGAGAGTTTGCTTATGATGCTGTCTTCGGAGATGGAGGAAGACACGTTCTTAAGCGGGATATGCCCTGTAACGACTCCAAGTTTGATACGGTTGCTCACCATAAGCATAGTGACGTCCTTCACGCCGAAAGCGTGCTGGAGATATTCGGTGTGCCCCGGGAACTTGAAGCCCTGCGCGGACATCGATTTCTTGTTGATCGGGCCTGTCACCAGGACATCTATCTTGCCCGTCTTTATGTCTTCTACGGCCCTCTGAAGGCAGACGATGGCATCTTGTGCGGCAGTCGGCGTGGCTGTGCCCGGTTCCGCGAAGGCGCTCTCCGTCAGACACTCCACGATGTTTATCTTCTTGGGCTGAATCTCAGAGGCGTCCTGAATGGAGCACACGTTCAGCCGTTCTATCTCCGGAATGGTCTTGCAGTAGAAATTGAACAATTTTCCGGATCCGTATACTACGGGAGTAAGCTGGTCCAGGATACGTTCGTCGCTGAGCGCTTTGATTATGACCTCGTATCCTATACCGTTGGAATCTCCCTGGGTGATACCTACTATCGTTTTGTTGTTTTGTGGCATATTTAAAATAATGTTTTGTCGTTTGAATCTTCTTTTGACGCCATATATCCTTCATCCGTGGCCAGAGGTCCGTTCCTGTATGCGCTCACCGCCAGGGAGTCGCATCTCTCGTTCTCCGGATGTCCGGCGTGTCCCTTCAGCCAATGGAAACTGACCTTGTGCGCCCGGTACAGAGGAAGAAACGCCTGCCAGAGATCGGGATTCTTCACCTTTTTCCATCCTTTTCTCTGCCAATTCTCAAGCCATCCCTCGTTGATCGCTTTCACGACATAGGATGAATCGGAATACACTTCCACTGTGGCGTTTTTCCATTTTATGGCCTCCAGACCCTTTATCACGGCGAGCAGTTCCATACGGTTGTTGGTCGTGAGTCGGAAGCCGCCGCTCATCTCCTTCTCCAGTCCGTTGCACTTCAAGACAACCCCGTATCCTCCAGGACCAGGGTTCCCGCTGGCTGCGCCATCAGTATAAAGATATATAGTCGGTTTTTCTTCCACTTTCGTGCAAATTTAGTTATTTTTGCGCAAATACTTCATCCTATGAACATTCTTGTGACAGGTTCGAACGGACAGCTTGGAAGACAGCTCCGTAACGCCAGTTTTGACAGTGGACATCATTTTGTCTTCACTGACATAACCGAATCCACCGATGTGGAGACGCTGAACCTGGATATATGCAACCCTGATGCGGTGGAGATTGTCTCGGAAAGCGAGAAGATAGACCTCATCGTCAACTGTGCCGCATATACTGATGTGGAAAAGGCTGAAGATGACATATATATGGCGGATCTTCTGAACCATACAGCCCCCTGTTATCTTGCGGAAGCGGCTAAGAAAAGAGACATTCCGCTGATACATATCTCCACCGATTACGTATTCTCCGGCAGGAATCATCCTTATCCTTATTGCGAGAAGGACATTCCTGAACCGGCCAATGTATACGGAACCACAAAATTGGCGGGGGAGGACGCCATAATGAAATCCGGCTGCAAATATATAATCATACGCACCTCGTGGCTGTATTCCGCTTACGGTAAGAATTTTCTGAAGACGATGCAGTCCCTGTTGTCCTCGAAGAAGGAGGTGAAGGTGGTATGCGATTCCGTAGGCACGCCCACGTGGGCGGGGGATTTGGCCGATGCGATAATGCACATAATAGAGAATCCGTCTTATCTTGAAAAGACAGGATTGTATCATTATTCTGATGAGGGAGTGGCATCGTGGTATGATTTCGCGCACTGTATATGCTCTCTGGGAGGGGCGTCCTGCCGCGTGATTCCGGTAATGGGTGTCGAGTATCCCACCCGCGCGCGACGGCCTATGTATTCCGTGCTTGACAAGTCTTTGTTCAAGAAGACTTTCGGAGTGACTGTCCCGCATTGGCAGGACTCCATAAAAGAATGCCTCAAGACTCTATGAAGATAACAGAAACTTCCATACCGGGGCTTGTGATACTTGAACCTCAGGTTTTCGGAGATTCCCGCGGGTATTTTTTCGAATCCTATAATAAAGGGGAATTCCATAGGGCGACAGGGCTGGACGTTGATTTTGTCCAGGACAATGAGAGCCTGTCTTCGCGTGGAGTGGTGCGGGGCCTGCATTATCAAAGGGGCAAGGACGCCCAGGCCAAGCTGATCAGAGTGGTGAGCGGAGAGGTTCTGGACGTGGCTTTGGACCTGAGGCGGGGCAGTCCCACTTTCGGAAAGACCTTCTCGGTGGTGCTATCGGCAGAGAACCGCAGGCAGGTGTTTCTCCCGAGAGGCCTTGCACACGGATTCAGCGTGCTTTCCGAAAAGGCTCAGTTTCTTTATAAATGCGATAATCATTATGCTCCGTGCTCCGCAGGCGGTATTTACCCTTTTGATCCGGAGCTCAAGATCGATTGGCGTATCCCTCTTGACCAGGCGATTCTTTCGGAAAAGGACAAAAATGGGAAATTATTCTCAAAATTAACGATAAACGATTACTATGAAGGCGATTAAAGTGATTGTTCTCAGCCTTGTACTGTTGGTTGTAGGCTGTAAGTGCAAGGCCAGGGTGAACGAGTATAAATTCTTTGAAACGTACTGCCAATACGCACCGGCAGTTTTCGTTCTGTGTTCAGGCGCGGTAGGGATAGAAAGCAAGCACGCTTTTGTGGACAGGACTATGAATCTGGCGCTGACCACGCTTATCAGCACAGCCATAGTTTATCCTTTGAAATGGACCATAAAGGAAAGCCGTCCGGACGGTACGGCTTATAATTCGTTTCCGTCCGGCCACACTGCGGCCACATTCGCCGGTGCTGAACTTGTCCGTATGGAATACGGCTGGGGCTGGGGTGCTCTTTTTTATGCCAATGCAATTATGGTGGGGACTATGAGAGTGGTGCATCACCGCCACTGGTGGTGGGATGTGGCGACAGGCGCGGCCATAGGTATGGGAAGCGCCCATCTCGGAAGGCTCGCCACGGACAGGATAAATCTGCTTATCACTCCGTCTTCTTTCTCGCTGACGTATAATTTTTAAAGTTATAGTGGTCAAGCCCTTGTTTTTTCCAAAAAAACACTACTTTTGCAACGCAATTTGAAGTTGAACCAAAAAATTTTTTATGGTACTTTGGAATGAACAAATTACTCGTTTCCGCAGCATTGTTGCTGCCCTGCTTCCTTGCGCACTCGCAAGCATCTGACGAGTCCGGTAGTGCTGCCGAGCTCTCTGTAATTGCCAGGGCCGAATATCTTTCGTCTGACCCGCTTGGCAACACATCTCTTTACACCCTTCTTGAAGGCTCGCTTTCAGAGCACTTCTCCTACAGTATCTCCAACCATTGGTTGAGTTCCACGCCGGGCGATCTGTATTCGAACACTTTTCATTCGGACAATGTCAATTGGCTTGACTGGTCGTATCTGACTTATACTTCCGGAAAGTGGGACATTTCTTTGGGCAAAATGCCTATTCTTTGGGGAACCCACGAATTTGATGAATATGACTACAATATTCATCTTCCGTTCGCTTCATCCGTATGGAACAGTATGAATTCTTACCAGTGGGGAATATCCACCGCCTTCAATCTGGACGATGTCAGAAAATTGGAAGTGGCCTATACCACTTCGCCTTTCGGTGAGAGATTCTTTACAAGCAATCTCTATACTTTCGGGGTGCGCGCCATAAGAGAAGATGATTTGATATCTTTCAGAGCCGCTTATAATCTTTTCGGAACCGGACTTGGAGATGAATTCGGCACATACAGTGCCGGAGTAAAGTACAATTGCCTTGATAATCTTTCATTTACACTTGACGCTCAAAACGTTGTGGGAAATGATGAAAGTCTTCTCTCCAGAGGCAAGGCCTTTGCGTTCAGCGTGGATTATCTTCCTACAGAGCAAATCGGCACCAGGTTCTATACGGATTTCGAGTATTGCAAGAGTCTGGATACCAGATTGGGAACCGTGGGCTTATTGGCGACGTACGAACCTTTCGAGTTCGTTAAGTTCCACGCTTTGTGTGCGTATAAGTATGGCAATGTTCCTGTGGAGACTCCTTGGCAGTTCAGTGTAGGGTTGATTTGTTCTTTCGGCAAGAAATGGTAAAAAACGAGGATGTTATCATCAGTCTCGAGCATATCTCACATTGGTTCGGAGAAAAACAGGTGCTCGATGACGTTAATCTTTCAATCAAAAGAGGCGAATTTATAACTTTTCTTGGCCCTTCCGGATGCGGGAAAACCACTCTTCTCAGGCTCATCGCCGGTTTCCTTACTCCAAGCGAAGGTGTCATCACGCTTGAGGGCAGGGACATTTCCGACCTCCCTCCTTATAAGAGGCCTCTCAATACCGTGTTCCAGCGTTATGCGCTCTTTCCTCATCTGGATGTCTATGATAATGTGGCGTTCGGTCTGAAGTTGCAGAAACTTCCTGTGGAAGAGATAGATAAGAGGGTGGAGAAGGTCCTGAAGCTGGTGTCTATGACAGACTATGAGGACAGGGACGTTGATTCTCTGTCAGGCGGACAGCAGCAGAGGATAGCCATAGCGCGTGCCATCGTGAATCAGCCTAAGGTGCTGCTTCTCGACGAGCCTCTCAGTGCGCTTGACCTCAAGATGCGCAAGGATATGCAGATAGAGCTCAAGGAGATGCACCGCAAATTGGGCATTACCTTCATCTATGTCACCCACGATCAGGAAGAAGCCCTCACGCTTTCGGATACTATCGTGGTCTTCAACGACGGGCGCATACAGCAGATAGGTACTCCTACTGACATATATAACGAACCGCAAAACGCTTTCGTAGCCGACTTTATAGGCGATTCGAACATTCTGGACGGTGTGATGCCTTGTGACGGAAAGGTGGTTTTCGCCGGTCACGAATTCGAGTGCGTGGACAAGGGCTTTGCTCCTGACGAGCCTGTGGATGTGGTAGTGCGTCCGGAGGACATCTATATAATGTATAATACCGAGGCTGCACAATTCACCGCCACCGTGCGTTCCTGCATTTTCAAGGGAGTGCATTATGAGATGTTCGTAGACAGCGACAATGGTTATGAATTTGTGATTCAGGATTATAACGCTTTCGAGGTGGGAAGCGAGGTGGGCCTGATAATCAAACCTTCGGATATACAGGTGATGCATAAGCAGTTGCTTTGTAATGAATTCGAAGGGGAGATGACATCTTCTTGCACAGTTCTTTTCCTCGATGAAGAGTGTGAATGTGAGGAAACCAACCTGCAGAAAGGCGACAAAGTGAAAGTTCAGGTGGACTTTGACAAGGTGGATCTGCTCGATGATGAGCAGGACGCCGATGTGTCCGCCCATATACGCAACATCCTTTACAAGGGAGACCATTATCATCTTGAAGTGAAGACACCTGAAGGATACAGGCTTTTTGTGGATACTCAGGACGTCTGGGACAAGAACGACCTGGTGGGAATAAAGATATTGCCTCAGGATATTAAAATCACGAAGATAGATGGTTAAAAGGTCGAACTGGGCCATCCCGTACTTTATCTTTCTGATATTGTTCGTGGTCTTGCCGCTTGCCCTTATAGCGGTCTATGCCTTCACTGATTCCAACGGTGCTTTCACCCTGTCGAATATTCTGGCCTTTTTTACGGAGGCCAAGATAGTGAATTCGTTTATGGTCTCGCTGGAGATAGCTCTGGAGAACACCATAATATGTATTCTGATAGGTTATCCGGCCGCTTATATCCTCGCGGACAAGGCTTTGAACCGCTCCACTTTCACGGTGGTGCTTTTCATCCTTCCGATGTGGATCAACGCGCTGATGCGTACGCTCGCCACGGCGGAGATCTTCAATTCGCTGGGGATAGGCCTGGGAAAGGGGACGTTGCTTTTCGGATTGGCCTATGATTATCTGCCGTTTATGATTTATCCTATCTACAACACTTTGCGCAAATTGGACAAGAGCTATATTGAGGCTGCCCAGGATTTGGGCGCGAGTCCGGGGAAGGTGTTTCTGAAGGTGACTCTGCCTCTGTCGCTTCCCGGCGTGCTGAGCGGCGTGATGATGGTGTTTATGCCCACGGTGTCAACTTTCGCCATCTCTGAAATACTCACCAACAACAGGATACAGCTTTTCGGCTCCATAATTCAGGAACAGTTCAACAACCTGATGTGGAACCAGGGTGCGGCTCTTTCTCTGGTGATGCTCGTCATTATAGGATTGTCAACTTTACTTCAGAAGGATAAAGATGAAAACTAAGAAGATATTGGCACAATGCTATCTGTGGCTGGTGTTGCTGATGCTTTACCTGCCTATCATTTTTATCGCGGTCTTCTCCTTCACCGAGGCCAAGTCTCTGGGCAACTGGACAGGATTCACGCTGAAGCTTTACGAGAATCTTTTCACCGGGGCCAATTCCAGCTCGGCTTCGCTGATGGTGGCGTTGAAGAATACTTTGCTTGTGGCGCTGATGGCCAGTGCGGTCTCTACCGTTCTGGGTACGTTGGCGGCGATTGGCATATTCAATATGAAAGGACGTGCGAAGAAGACGATGACTTTCCTCAACAATGTCCCTATGCTTAATCCGGACATCATTACGGGCGTGTCGCTTTTCCTTCTGTTCGTCTTTCTGCACGTAAGCAAGGGCTATGTCACGGTTGTGCTTGCGCATATAACGTTCTGTACCCCTTATGTGGTGCTCAATGTCCTGCCAAGGCTTTCGCAACTCAACCCGAACATATATGAGGCGGCCCTGGATCTGGGTGCCACGCCTTCGCAGGCTCTACGCAAGGTGCTGATCCCGCAGCTGCGTCCGGGTATGGTGAGCGGATTCATATTGGCATTTACGATGAGTCTCGATGATTTCGCCGTAACATACTTCACGGCAGGATCTTCCGGTCTGGAGACACTGTCCACTTTCATCTATGCGGATGCCAGAAAGAGCGGACTTACTCCGGAGCTCAAGCCTATGATGACAATGATTTTTCTGGCTGTCCTGCTGGTTCTCTTTTTTGTAAACATAAGATCATTAAAAAAACAAAAACAAAACTAGACGATGAAAAGATTTTTTAGAGTTTTTTCCCTTTTTGTTCTGTCTTTGCTCTGCGTTTCTCTGTCGGCGCAGGACAGAAGTCACGTCCTGAAGGTGTACAACTGGTCCGATTATATCGCGGAAGGTGTACTCGATGATTTTAAGGAATGGTATTTCGAGCAGACCGGTGAGCGTGTGGAGGTCATCTATATGACTTTCGACGTCAATGAGGCTATGCTTTCCAAGATAGAGAAGGGCCACGAGGACTATGACGTGGTGTGTCCTTCCGATTATATAATCGAGAGAATGCTCAACAAGGGGCTGCTCCTTCCGATGGACTACTCCTGCCTGGGAAACACCCCGAACTATATAGAACAGAACCGTTCTCCGTTCATAGAGAATATGTTCAAATCCATAAACCCTTCGATCGATGCCAATCAGTACTCTGTGGCATATATGTGGGGAACTACCGGCATCATCTACAATTCTGACAAGGTGAGCCGTGAGGAGGCTTCTACCTGGGATATAATACGTAATCCCAAGTTTGCCGGGAAAATCCTTATAAAGGATGCTCCGCGCGATGTCTATGCTCCTGTACTCATATATCTTA
Source organism: Treponemataceae bacterium (assembly GCA_963635625.1). Lineage (GTDB taxonomy): Bacteria > Bacteroidota > Bacteroidia > Bacteroidales > UBA932 > Cryptobacteroides. The sequence goes on from CAVHGF010000007.1 coordinate 46,471, forward strand.
AACAGAGGGAATTGGCATCAGGAAAAGTTACCCTGTCTTCGCTTATGCACGATTCTTCCGACGAGTCCATCGCCCTGGTGAAAGATTATCTGCTTCAGTGCAAGCCCGGCGTGTACGGTTGGGAGGCTGACCTTGGTAAGGAGCAGTTGACAAAAGAACGCGCTTATGTGTCCCTGAACTGGAGCGGCGATGCCGTATGGGCCATCAACGAGGCTGCTTCCGTGGGTGTGAATCTGGATTATGTCGTGCCGGAGGAAGGTTCTACCGTATGGTTCGACGGCTGGGTGATTCCAAAATATGCCAAGAATGTCAAGGCCGCCACATATTTCATCAACTTTATGTCCCGTCCGGACATAGCCATACGCAATATGGATGAAACAGGATATGTGGCATCCAACGGCGCCTGGGAAGTTCTTGAATCTCAGATAGATGAGGAGTGCGATCCGGTGGATCTGTCTTATTTCTTCGGTCCTGACGCTTCATCCGTGAGGGTGGATCCTATCCTTTACCCGGACAAATCGGTCATCGATCGCTGTGCTCTTGAGCACGACTGGGGCGATGATACCGAGAAACTTCTCTCAATGTGGCAGGACGTAAAGGGAAGTCAGGCCAGTACGCTGACTTACGTGATAGTCGCCGTGGTGATAATAGCAGGTGTGGCGTATTTCGCCGTCACTTCCAATGCGAAGAAAAACCGTAGAGGCAGGCGTCGTTCGCGTTAGTCTAAGCCGGGATTTCTGACAATTCAAGCCAACGGAGCTCTTTAAGGTCAAGTTCGCCTTTCAGAGCTTCGTATTTTTTTGCATTTTCCTGAATGAGGTTGAAGTCAGCCTGTCCCGAACTCATCTCTTCTTCCAGACGTTTGAGCTCAGCTTCCATCTGCGGAATCTCCGTCTCAAGCTGTTCCAATTCTCTCTTTTCTTTGTATGACAGTCTGCGTGCCTTGTTCTGCGGCTTCGGCTCAGCGCTTTCCTGCTTTTTGGCCGTGGATTCTTTCTCACGCGCTTTCTGCTCGGAGTGAAGGTCTTTCAGGAAACTGCGGTACTCTGTATAATTGCCGATGAAATCCTTGACCTCGCCCCCTCCGCAGAATACGAGCAGATGATCTGTCAGGCGGTCCAGAAAATGTCTGTCGTGTGAGACTATTATGACCGTGCCCTTGAATTCCAGAAGGTATTCTTCCAATATGTTCAGAGTCACGATGTCCAGGTCGTTGGTGGGCTCGTCCAGAATCAGCATATTGGGGTTCTGCATAAGTATGGTGAGAAGATAGAGCCTTCTGCGCTCTCCTCCTGAAAGTGAACTTATGCGGTTTGAAAGCATATCGTGAGGGAAGAGGAAGAGGTTCAGCAGATGCATATCCGGAACAGTCTCCAGCACCGTGTCATCTTCGTCGAAAGTCATTCCCTGTTGGCGGTAGTATCCTATTTTAAGGGATTCTCCGCGTTCGATTGTCCCGCTCAGCGTCCCGCCGTGCGTGTCGTCACCAACCAGCAGCCCCAGGAACGTACTTTTCCCCGCGCCGTTCGCCCCGACTATTCCGACTCTTTCGTAACGTTGGAAATTATATGTGAAATCGTTCAGGTAGCACGCATCATCGTAATGGAAGGAGAGGTGCTTGCAGTCTATTATCTTGCTGCCAAGACGGCTGCCACGGCTCATCTCGTCGAGGTTGATGCTTTTGGATATGTATGCCTGTTCACTTCTTTCCTTCAGATCCCAGAAAGCTTGCTTGCGGTACTTGGCCTTGCCGCTGCGTGCGCAAGGGGTGGCGTGCATCCACTCGAGTTCGCGACGAAGTATGTTTCTTACTCTGTCCGTCTGGGCATTATAATTCTTTATCCGTTCGTCACGTTTCTCCAGATAATTCTCATAATCTCCCTTGTAGATGTAAACTGACCCGTGGTCAAGTTCCATTATGGTGTTGCAGACCCTGTCCAGGAAATATCTGTCGTGCGTGACCATAAAGAGTGTGCAGCGGCTGCGTTTGAGGTACGATTCCAGGTATTCTATGGCGTCCAGGTCGAGGTGGTTTGTAGGCTCGTCCATTATGAGGAAGTCGGCATCCTGTGCAAGCAGCTGAGTGAGAGCCACTCTTTTGACCTCTCCTCCGGAAAGTTCGGACATCTTCTGCTCGGGACGAAGGCTGAATTCATCCAGAATCTTCTTGGCCCTGAGTTCAAAGTCGAAGTCTTTCCCTTCTATTATCTGTTTATATATGGTATTTTGCTTTTCGTAATCGAAATCCTGTTTCAGGAAGGCTATACGCACTTCTTTCAAGAATTTGATGCTTCCTCCGGAATCTGACTTGTCCTCACCCGCGAGAATGCGCATAAGCGAGGTTTTTCCTGTTCCGTTGGGTGCAATGAGGGCTATTTTGTCTCCTTCGTTGATGTTGAAGGCGATTTTCTCGAAAAGAACCTTGGGCCCGTAGGACTTGGATATGTTCTCTATTTGAAGAAATGACGGCATAATCTGACAGACTGCGAAATTAATATTTTTCTTGTAACTTTGCCCTATGAAAAAACCTAGCTTTTTGATTGCCGGGCTTCTCGCTATGTGTACGGCGGCCTCGGCGGATGACAAAGTCAGCGGATGGAACATAGGTCCTCTGCCTTGCGTGTCGTATAATTCGGATCTCGGATTTCAATATGGAGTGTGCGCTGACGTGTTCTATTATGGAGACGGCTCGTTGTTTCCCGAATACGAGCATCGTTTTTATGTGGAGGCTTCGCGTTATACCAAAGGTCAGACTCTTCTTCACGCCCAGTATGACAGCAAACATCTTATTCCCGGAGTAAGAATCACCGGAGCGATAAGTTATCAATATGACCCGCTGTATTATTTCTACGGTTTCAACGGGGCGGAAAAATACGATCCGCAGCTGGACCTCAATGCCGATACGCAGACCGCAAGGTATAACTTCCAGCGCGGGATGCTCCGTGTCCTGCTTGATTTCCAGGGACGCATTGCCGAAAACCTGAATTGGGTGGCCGGAACGTCATTCTGGAATATGGAGAACAAAGACTTCTCTTCGGACAAATACTTGACCGCCAGCTCTCTGTATAATCAATATGTCAGAGAGGGACTGATTTCTTCCGTGCAGGCAGGCGGCGGTTCCCACATAGAGGCCAAGGTCGGCGCAGTATATGACACCAGGGATAATGAGGCCGCTCCTTCGCGGGGAATATGGGCTGAAGCCTACATTAACGGTTCTCCAAAGCTTTTCGGGGTGGAAAGCGGCTATCTGAAGCTGGTGGCCCACTTCCGTCAGTACCTTTCTCTGGGGACGGATCGTTTCGTATTTGCATATCATCTCGGTTATCAGGATACGGTAGCGGGGCAGACGCCTTTCTATATGCTCCCCGTGATATACACCCTTTATCTCAGACAAACCGGCTCCGAGGGACTTGGAGGCCTGAATACTGTTCGCGGACTTATACAGAACCGTCTTACCGGCGAGGGCTATCTATGGGGTAATTTCGAGCTTCGCGCCCGTCTTTTGGACTTTAAGTTTTTGGGCCAATCCTGGTATCTGGCCACAAACCCTTTCCTGGATGCCGGATATATCGCCAGGGCGTATCGCCCCGACGTGTTCTCAGAGGGTGATAAATATGCGGTTTCTGCCGGCGCCGGCTTGAAACTTGCGATGAATCAGAATTTCATAATCAGCGTGGAGGCCGCACAGGTCATAGGGCACAGCGAATATCCTATGGGGCTGACCATCGCGCTTAATTATATATTCTGATACTTTTTTTATTTAAGCTTCACAATCCCGGACTTCCGTGATCTTGCCGGCCTTTGTATGTAGGTGCCTTTCAGAACGAACTCGGGGCCACTCCGAACTGTTTCTTGAATGACGTGCTGAAGTGGGAGAGCGATGCGAAGCCCGTGATGTCGGCAACTTCCGATATGTTGTAGCGGCCTTCCCGCAGCAGTTGTGCCGCACGGTTGAGCTTATATTTACGGAAGAACGAATTCGGGTTTTCTCCGGTGAGAGCCTTTATCTTGTAGTAAAGTTTCGTACGGCTGATTCTCATTGCTTCCGCTATCCCCATAGTGTTGAGTTCTGGATCGCTCAGAGACTTCTCCATCAGGGCATACAGCCTGTCCATGAATTCCCTGTCATAAGGCGAAAGTTTGTCCGAGCTTATTTCCTTTGTACGGGTGGACAAGGCCAGACCCTGGCGGAGCCTGTCCCTGTTGGACAGAAGCGAACGCACATTGGCTTTCAGATAGTTGGGATTGAATGGTTTGGTGATATATGAGTCCGCTCCGCAGTCCATGCCCTGCACCTGCGATTCCACGTTGACTTTGGCCGTGAGCAGTATGACAGGCAGATGGCAGGTGTCGGGATTGTTCTTCAATTCGCGGCACAGGCCGAATCCGTCGAGTCGTCCCGGCATCATCACGTCGCATATGACCATATCGGGGTTTATCGAAGCCATGTCCCGAAGCGCGCTGTCGGCATCATAGCGGTTGACCACTTTATAATCTGAAGAAAAGATTGTTTTGAGAAAACGCGCCATTTCCGTTTCGTCTTCCACTACGAGCATTACGGGACGCTCTTCGGCGGATGTCGCGCTTGGAGCCTCTTCAGCAGGGGCTGAGGCGGCGGCAAGTGTTCCGGTGAGTTCCGTTTCGTCTTCCGCTCTCTTGTCTGAAGCGTACGCTTTTTCGTCGAGAGGCAGACGCACGGTAAAGACCGGACCGCTTCCGTCAGTGCGGTTATGCACCTCTATGGTTCCGTGATGCAGTTCTGTCAGACGGCGTGAATAGTAAAGGCCGATTCCGGTGCCGTAATTGAATTTTCCGCCTGTAGATGCCACCTGATAGTAACGCAGGAATATTTTCTCAACCTCGTTTCCCGGGATTTCTGGTCCGTCATTGGCTACGGATATGGTCAGATGACCCTCGCAGGCATCAAGCGTGACTTCTATCTCGCCTCCTTTCGTCGTGAATTTTACGGCGTTCGATAACAGATTGGAGAGTATCTTCTCTATCTTGTCATCGTCGAGAAGAAATATGAGAGAGTCGTCAAGCCCCCGTGTGCATATCTTTATGCCTTTTTCGGCGG
>CAVHGF010000008.1:0-49541 GCA_963635625.1 Treponemataceae bacterium
GCGAAATCAATTATTTACTTGTATACTGCTTTGCGGTGTTATTTTTTCGTCGTGTCAGAGGGATACTCCTGTAGAGGAAGACCTTAAATCTATTGATGATTACGTCGGAGAATATAGTGTAGACTATATGGATTGGAATAAATATGGAGCAAGAGGGGTGACAACCATCGACATAGATGGGGATGGACACTACTCTAATGATATTATGCAAGAGACCTTCCGGATAACAGATAATTCTAAATGGGAAAAATCGATTGTAACTGTAAAAAAATATGGTAAAACAGGGACTTTGCGGGTTATTGTACCTGTTTTAGACTATTATGATGTTATAGGCAGTGATCCTGTTATACCTTCACCTCTATTCAGTTTTGCTGATATCTTTTTGAATATATCTATGAATGATGATGGGATTCTCGAATCCGACAAATTTGATCGGCTTGATTGGCCTAATGATGATCGTATAGGGCTAAAAACATTTGGCGGTGTTCAAGTGACAAAGTCGGTATACTCTCATAAGATAGTTCTTATGATTGACCACTATTTGGTATATGATTATAAAACTTCAAAATGGATTGACGGCTATCTGGAACTGGGTCTTTATAAGGAATAGATAATAGATACGTTCATATTATTATAATTCTCCAGCAGGCGCCAGTCTGTTTTACAACCGTAACTCTTTTCCGGTGTATTCCGCGTCTGCTTTGCGTATACCGTCAGGGGATATGATTTCCACCTCGATATGCTTGAGCTCGCTCAATCCCGGGAAAGAGCCGTTGCGCTCTCCTATGGTCAGTGTCCCCCGGCCGGAATTTTCACGCCAGGTGATAGGAATCGTGGCGAACTCTCCCTTTTCGTAACCGTAACTTACCCCGTCATCCTCGTAGAGGGTGTATGAGGCGTCCTTACCGGTGTAAACCCTGATTTTAAGAAGGGAACCGTCGTCCTGCGCGGTGTATTGGATGTCCGGGCCAATCGGCACTATCTGTCCTGCGCGTATATAAAGAGGGATACGCTCATAAGGTGCTGCCGCAGTGAAGCTGCGCCCGCCTTCGAGAAGTTCGTTGGAATAGAAATCATACCATTGGCCTTCAGGAAGATAGACTTTGCGGCTGCGGGCCTTGTACTCATAGACGGGACATACGAGAAAAGCGTCTCCGAACATAAATTCATCGCTTACCGACAGCGCCCGCTCATCGTCGGTGAAGTCCATTACCAGAGGACGCATCATCGTGTAGTCGTCGAAATGCACGCGTGCGTTCATCGTGTATATATAAGGTAGAAGCGAGTATCTCAGCTTGTCCGCAGTGAGAATGGCCTTGTAGGTAGGGGAGTTCTCCGGGGCCAGAAGGTGCAGCTCACGCAGTGGCCATTGGCCGTGAGCGCGGTAGAGAGGGCAGAAGATGCCCCACTGATGCCAGCGCGTCTGCATCTCGCGCCACTCTTTCAGGTCTTCGTTCACCCTTCCGGTATCCTCCAGGAGGTGCTGTGCCGCCATAAACCTGTTCTCCACGCTGAATCCGCCTATGTCCTGTGTCCAGAAAGGCAGACCGCTTATGCAGTAGTTCAGTCCGGCGCTTATCTGCGCCTTCATATCCTCCCATCTGGTGCCGATATCTCCGCTCCACGAAGCTGTAGAGTATCTCTGGAGTCCAGGGAAACCACTACGCGTAAGAAGGAATACCCTCCTGTCGGGGTCTTCTCTGCGTTGACCTTCGTAGATGGCCTGTGCGTTCATAAGGGCATAGGCATTGAAATATTCCGTGGACGGGCCAAGCGCCGTAGGCCCGCAGAGGGCTTTGCGGTAATCCATATCCGTGCAGTCGTGGATGTTAGGCTCGCTGGCGTCCATCCACCACGAATCGACTCCGAGAGGGTAGAGGTGCTCCTTCATCTGCTTCCAGAAGAGCTTTCGCGCGCCCTCGCTGTATGCGTCATAGAATGACTGCTGGTATCCGAGCCAATCGGCCACGCTGTCCACAATCGCGCGCCGGTATATCCATCCCTTCTCGTCCAACTCGCGGAAATGCTCGGTGTTGCGGTAGAATTTAGGCCAGACGGATATCATATATCTTGCATTCAGCGCGTGAATCGAGTCCACCATACCTTTCGGGTCAGGATAGCGCTCCGGGTCGAACTCGTGGCTTCCCCACTGGTCATCTTTCCAATACTGCCAGTCCTGCACTATGTTGTCCACAGGTATCCCTTTGGCTCTCATATCTTTGAGGGTCTGCAATATGCCCTCCTGGCTGGTATATCTCTCGCGACTCTGCCAATATCCCATCGCCCAGCGCGGGAGTATCTGCGCCTTGCCGGTAACGGTGCGGTAACCGCTTATAACTTCGTCTATATTCTCGCCTGCTATGAGGTAGTAGTCTATCTGGTCCTGCATTTCGCCCCACCAGTTCATCCGGTTCTGTATCTGCGGGTCGACCGGGCTGAGCACGCGCAGACCGCAGTACGACACGTCCCCATCCGGCTTCCATTCTATGCGAATCGGTACGCGGCGGCCTTCCTCAAGCCGCGCCTCGAACTTTCTTCCGTTTGGGTTCCACGCGGTACGCCATATCTCGGGGGTCATCTGTTTTCCGTCCAAGAATACCTTGGTGTATCCCGCGTAATATATATAGAAGTGGTAAAGGCCGCTTTCCTCAGGCAGAAGTTCTCCTTCGAACAGGACATCGGCACCGTTGAATGCGAAATCGGGGGCGTTCCTGACCCTGTCGCACTTCGGGGTCTCGAGAAATTCCTGCGCCAGGTCGGTCTCCTTTCTTATGAACGTGGTCCCGTCTGCCGCCTTGTAAGTGCCTGTGAGTGCGCCCTTTTCACCGTTCTTGTCAAACAGGGTGAACACCTGCGGGAGCTGCGCATAGTCTCTCGGATCTCCCCAGCGGCAGAAGCTGTTGCTGTCCCACAGAAGTCCGTATCTGCGGGATGATACTATGAAAGGAATGGATATTTTTGTATTATATTGATACAATTCTTCATTGCGACCCTTGTAGTTCCATTCGTCTGCCTGATGCTGGCCAAGGCCGAAAAAGGCCTCATTGTCAGGGGAATCGAAACTCTGGCTGACCGTCCACGCCGATGTGCCTTCCACGGTTATCGGAGTGAAGGACCTGTCGTGCTCCACGGTGATGGGCGTGCCGTCATTCCTGAAAAAACTCACTCTTCCGTCGGTGCAGTTCACGCTGGCGCTTATCCGCGAAGTGGAGATGACAACCGTACTGTCGGTGCGGGAAATATCGCATCTGACCTTTCCTTTCTGCGGAAGTGCCATAAGTGATTTGCCGTCAGTAAATCCTTCGCCTTCAGGAACTGAAGTGACGCGGAAAATATTGTCAGAGTATGCTTCAATACGTGTTTTTCCGTTTTGGTGACTGACGGTGACCTGGCTTTTTTCACAAGCACATAATACCACTGCAGCGGCAGTGCAGATGAGAATACGTTTAAACATTATTAATATAGTGTTATGTGGTTTTTTATCGATTCGGCCAAATATATTGAATTATTTTATAAATATCCGTCAAGTTTGGTGACATAAATCAATATATGTCAAAATAGTATCATATTTTTCGTTAATAGTATTAGTTTATGGAGCGAAGGACTCGTAAATTTGCAACATTAATAAATCACATTATGTTAAGCACTAAAATTTATGAAAAGTAAACTGTTTTCGTGCCTTCTGATGTTCTTATTGAGCGTCAATGCGATAGCTCAGTCGATTCCTATAAAGGGAACGGTGAGCGATCAAGTAGGTCCAGTTGTAGGTGCCAGTGTCATTGAAAAAGGCACTAATAACGGTACTATGACCGATATGGACGGTCATTTTTCTCTTTCCGTACGGAAGGGAGCAGTCATTGAAATCTCATCCATAGGTTATGCCACCAAGACTATAACCATAGGTAATGAAACCGTTTTCAATGTCCGTCTCGAAGACGATACGGAATTTCTCGATGAAGTGGTAGTCGTAGGTTACGGTTCTATGAAGAAGAGCGACCTCGCAGGCGCTTCTGTTTCTATGAAGGAATCCGACCTCAAGGGATCCATCATTTCATCATTGGACCAGAGCCTTCAGGGTCGTGTGGCCGGTGTTACGGCAGTCACCACATCAGGTGCTCCGGGTTCATCGTCTTCCATCCGCGTGCGTGGTCAAGCCACCATCAATGCCAATGCTGAACCTCTCTATGTCATAGACGGAGTAATCGTTCAGGGCGGCGGTAATTCCGGTGCGGATTTCGGTCTCGGAGATGCCCTCGGTAATGGTAAAGTTTCCACCATATCACCTCTTTCCACACTCAACCCTGCCGATATCGTCAGTATGGAGATCCTCAAGGATGCCTCCGCTACAGCCATTTATGGTGCACAGGGTGCCAACGGTGTAGTCCTCATCACCACCAAGCACGGTAAGGCCGGTGAGGCACGCTTCACTTATGACGGTATGATGGCCGTTTCCCGCCAGACCGTACGTCTCGATATGATGAACCTCCGTCAGTTCGCTCAGTATTATAATGAGATGATAGAGGAGGGTGACATCTATGAGTCAAATCCATATTATGCCAATCCTTCCCTCCTGGGCAAGGGTACCAATTGGCAGGACGAGATCTTCCGGACCGCATTCCAGCATCAGCACCAGTTGAGCGCGCAGGGCGGTACTGACAAAGTACAGTACTATGTGTCAGGATCTTATATGAACCAGGAAGGTACTATCATAGGTTCCAACTTCGATCGTTTCTCTGTACGTACAAATGTCGATGCGCAGCTTAAGAGTTGGCTCAAACTCGGTGTCAACGCCACTTATGCCGTCACGAACGATAATCTCAAGCTTGCAGACTCCAACCAGGGTCTCATATATTACTCGCTCACCACTCTCCCGGACATTCCGGTGTATGACGTGAACGGCAACTATTCTTCCACCATCCGTGAGGGTTACACCAATCCTAACCCGGTGGCATTGGCAATGATGGATGAGATTCTGCTCAAGAGGCAGAAGATATCCGGGAACGTTTATCTCGAAGCTACTCCTGTAAAACATCTCGTCTGGAGAACGGAGGTGGGTTTCGACGTGAACAACTCAGACGCTAACCGTTACAAGCCTATGGTAGACCTCGGCGGTTGGGTGCGCAGTCAGAATACGGCCAGCTTCCAGAAGAATTCAAGCACGTTCTGGCAGCTCAAGAACTATCTTACTTATTCGAACCAATGGGGCAAGCATTCCGTAACGGCGATGCTCGGACAGGAATGCTGGGAGTCAAAATACAACTATCTGAGCGGCAGCAACACTGACCTTCCTTCAGACGAAGTTCATAACGTGGCTCTCGGTTCAGGTACTCCTTCAATCAGCTCGGGATTCGGTTCGTCCGCTATGGCATCGTTCTTCACCCGAGAGACTTACAATTACGATGACCGTTATCTCGCTACTTACACCTATCGTTACGACGGATCGTCGAATTTCGGTCCTCAGAACCGTTGGGCTGGATTCCACTCAGTGGCTACGGCTTGGAGATTCACCAACGAGGCTTTTATGGAGAACGCAAAGGACGTGCTGAACAACGGTAAACTCCGTATCGGCTGGGGACAGACAGGTAATGCCAATATAGGCGCTTACGCCTGGGGCGCTTCCATCTCACGTATGCCTTCGGCTCTCGGTATGGGCTTCCGTCCTTCGAACATCCCTAACACGGCTATCCGCTGGGAAAGTCAGGAGCAGGTCAACCTCGGTCTCGACCTCGGATTCCTCGACAGCAAGATCAATCTTGTAGTGGACGCTTATTATAAGAGGTCTGACGATATGCTTATGTCTCTGCAGCTTCCTTCTTATATGGGTACCCAGGGTAACGGATCATCAAAACTGAACGCTCCTAAGGGTAACTACGGAAGCATAGAGAACAAGGGTCTCGAGTTCACTCTCGACGTTCATCCTGTGAAGACATCGGACTTCAGCTGGGACAGCAACTTCCAGATTTCATTCAACCGCAACAAACTCCTCAGCCTTTCAGACACCGAGAACGCTTCTCTGGTAGGTTACGGCCAATGGAGCGATGTGGTCTGCGTATCCGAAATCGGCAAGTCCCTGTATAACTTCTACGGTTATAAGGTGGTGGGCGTATATAAGGATCTTGACGATATCGAGAATTCTCCTAAGGCGGCCAAATATCCTTCAGACGGAGTTTACAGCCGCGGCAATACCGTATGGGTAGGTGACCTCAAGTATGAAGACGTGAACGGAGACGGCGTCATCAACGAAGCTGACCGTACGGATCTTGGTTCACCTCTTCCTAAATTCACTTTCGGATGGACCAATACGTTCGCTTACAAGAACTTCGACCTCAGCATATTCTTCAATGGTTCGTATGGTAACAAGGTGTTCAACTATAACGCCATCACACTTACCCATATGAACAGCACCTGGACCAACCAGCTCAACGTGGTGAACAACCGCGCAAGACTGGAGCCTATAGATGCAAGTATCGTCTATGCAGACGGCAGCAAGTGGTATGACCATATCGACAACGTACGTGTGAAGAACGCGGACACCAAGATCCCTCATACTTCCATTCAGGACCCTAACGACAACGACCGCATCAGCGACCGTTACGTGGAGGACGGTTCTTACATCCGCGTGAAGAACATCACTTTGGGATATACCTTCCCGAAGAGCGTGCTCAATAAGATTCACGTGGAGAACATCCGTGTGTACCTGAATATCCAGAACCTCTATACTCTTACCAAGTATACCGGATATGACCCTGAGGTCGGAGCCAGCACACAGGACTCTACAGGTCTTACTTATGGTTTGGACAATGGTCGTTATCCTTCTCCAACCATGTACTCTTTCGGATTGAACATAACATTCTAACGGGTCGGATATGAAAATTACAAATATCATAAAAGGTTTGTCCATAGCCGCAGCTGCGGTGACCTTGGTCTCTTGCGAGGGCTTCTTGAATCGTCCGAGTGAGGATAATTATAACGTGGACAATTTCTATCTTAACGATGCGCAGTGCGAGCAGGGAGTGAATTACCTGTATAATTCCCCTTGGTACGATTTTCAGCGCGGCTTCATAAAGATCGGAGAGGTGATGTCCGGTAATATGTACTGGGGCGATTCTCCTTATCTGGATTTCACTACCAACGGTACGGATACTGACCTGGTCAATATGTCGTATTCCCTTTGGGCAGTCAACGGACACGCCAATACCGTGATCAACAATATTCTCAATTCCAACGGACCTACTCAGGAGGGAAAGAACAAGTGCATAGGCGAAGCTCTCGTGTGGAAGGCTATGGCTTATTTCTATCTGGTAAGAACTTTCGGAGATGTTCCTATCATTCACGACAATACCGATCTTATCACTACAGGTCAGGTGAATCAGGTACATAAAGTTCAGCGCGCCGATATATATGAGTATATCATCCTTACTCTCGAAAAGGCTATGGAACTGCTCCCTGCAAAGACCTCCGGTTTTGCGGAGTATGAGAGAATCGATTACTATGCGGCCGAGGCTCTTCTTGCCAAGGTTTATCTGACAAGAGCCGGCATCACCGGAACACTCAGCGCAGATGATCTCAAAAAGGCGGCTGATTATGCCAAGGACGTGATAGACAATTCGGGCAGAACTCTCACCCCTTCTTATGAGGATGTGTTCCGTCTCACAGGCTTCAACCAGACAGGCGAGTGTCTCATTTCCTGGCTGTGGAAATGCGGACGTGATCCGTGGACTCAGCAGAATACTCTCCAGAGCGACCTCGCTATGGTGGGATTCGACGAGAACGGAGACTGCTGGGGAGGTTATGTAGGCCCGTCCGTTGATCTTCAGGAGGCTTTCGGCGAGGACATTACAGCTACTCCTACTTACCCTAGAGTGTATAAGGACGTACGCCGTCACGCCGTGATGATGCTTCCGGGAGATGTCTACGACTACTTCTGGGCAGACAAGACATACTCCGGAACCAGAGCCGGATTCGATTATCTGAGATTCATCTATGACAGCGACGGATATGGCAAGGGCGGTCCTGGCGGACAGCTTCAGTGCAATACGGGAGCCAATAACGTGAAGCATCTCTTCGGAGACAATCAGGATCATATCTCTGCGCTTGGCATCACTCCGCAGAATATGGCCAATCAGCTTCCTACACATATCCTCAGGCTTTCAGACGTTTATCTCATCTATGCTGAGGCTGTGGTGAATACGGATAATGCTTCCGCACTTGAATATGTGAACAAGGTTCGCGAACGCGCCGGTGCAGATGCACTCGCTTCAGTATCTTGGGAGGATATCTGGAAAGAGCGTCGTCTGGAGCTTGCCGGTGAGGGAGACCGCTGGTACGATTTCGTCCGCCGCTCATATTATGACGCCGCCAATTGCATCGCAGAGCTTAAGGCACAGAAAAGGTCTTACTATGAAGGTCTTGACAAGGTCTATAAGAATTGGATAGGCGAGGATTTCGATTATTCCGGGACTTGGGATGCAAGCGCAGTCACATATAATGCGAAAAACGACAATCCTAACGTCACCGTGTCCAGCTTCACCCTTCCATTCCCTTCAGAGGATGTCATCTTCAACCCGAATATGGCAAGTGACGCCGAGGCGATTCACGTGGACGTCCGTTCAGAGTATCAATATAATTTTTAGTGAGAGATGAAAACAGTTAAATATATAATAGGTCTTGCCGCTCTCGCCATAGGACTGTCGTCCTGCGACAAGGTGGACTATCCGGATCGTTTCAGAGCCACCGAGGGTGTGCCTGAGGTATATTCTGTGCGTTACGCCGACCGCGACCTGACCATCACCGGGGCATATATGGATGAGATAATATGCCTGCTCGGTAAGAATCTGTGCAGTGTCAACGAGCTGTGGTTCAATGATCAGAAAGCTACGTTGAACACAAGTTATATCACTGACAACACCCTTATAGTTTCAGTGCCGAAGGTCCTTCCTAAGAAGCAGACCGACAAGATGTATCTGGTAAACGCTGCGAAGGATACCGTAAAGGTCGATTTCAAAGTCCTTCCTCCCGTACCTGTCGTAAGCGCGATGTCATTCGAATATGCTCTGCCTGGGCAGACCGTTACCATTACCGGCAATTATTTCTATGAGCCTATTACGGTTGAATTCACCGGTGCAGAGGCTACCCAGATAAAAAATATTACGTTCAGTTCATTCGATGTCGTCATTCCTGATGGTGCTCAGCCTGGTAAGATCAAGGTCATCACCGAGTCAGGTACCGGGCAGTCTGCGTTTATGTATCAGGACAACAGGGGACTTCTCTTCACGTTCGACGATGCGAGGGGTAACCATGGTTGGCACAACCAGACCATACAGGAAGATGAGAACTCATTCAGCGGCAAGTATCTGCAGCTTTATGCCGATACCCCGGACGCTCTCAAGGCGGACGGTACCGACTGGGCTGATACGGGTTACCACTTCGAATATTGGCCAGGTAACTGGGATACTCCTCAGACATTCGAGGATCCTGACGGCATAGCGCTCAATAAGGTGGTTGATTTCTCTGACTTCAGCAATATGGCCATCAAGTTCGAGATGCGCATTCCTTCAGAGCATCCTTGGACCGGCTGTCCTATGCAGATTTATTTCGCAAGCACAGATATGGTTTCTCTCGGAGCCGGCAACAACAGCTATTTCCACGATGATTCCATTTCACTTCCTCGTGCACTTTATATGCCTTGGGCCGCTACCGGATCGTTCGATACCGCAGGCAAGTGGATCACCGTCACTCTCCCTATATCTACCGAGTTCGTATGGTACTGGGACGGCAACAAAGCTACAGGTACTCTGAAAGAGGAGACATTTGCAGGTATGGAGATCTTCTTCGCTGCCGGAAAGGCTGCCGGAACTTCTTGTAACCCAATGGTTCAGATAGATAATATCAGGGCTGTCCCTGTCAAATAACGGAGGATATTCACAATGAAAAAATCATATGCAATTTTAGTGGCTGCAGCGTTTCTGGCTTTTCTTTCGGCATCGGTTACCGGATGCAAGACGGACGCTCTGGACACTGACCAATATTCTGCAAAGCAGGTAAGATTGGTTTCTTTCGGCCCTAACCCCGTAATGCGCGGCGGTGCCGTGACCTTTCTCGGAAGCAACCTCGACAAGATAGTCGAGGTGCAGGTTCCGGGTGTAGATGCGATAACGGAAATCGAAGTGGTGGCGAGCGGACTGCAGAGTGAAATCCGCGTCATCCTTCCGGAAGAAGGTCCTGAGGTCGGAAAACTTACTCTCAAGGCTTCTGACGGCACACTTCTTACCACATCTACCGAACTTACCTACAGCGAGCCTATAGTGTTCGAACAGTTCGTGGTTTCATCCACGCCTTCTTATCCTGGAGACGAGATTAAACTCAAAGGCGATTATATGAATCTTGTCAAGAGCGTGGAATTCGCAGGCGGCGAGAAGGCTGAAGTCACCAATATCGACAGA
The DNA here is from genome assembly GCA_963635625.1 of Treponemataceae bacterium. Lineage (GTDB taxonomy): Bacteria > Bacteroidota > Bacteroidia > Bacteroidales > UBA932 > Cryptobacteroides. The sequence continues at coordinate 10,443 of CAVHGF010000008.1, forward strand.
CATAACGCTACCGTGATCATTCCGTCCACGGCTATTACCGGAAAGATCATCCTTTCCGACGAGGGCGAGATAGCCAATCTCATCTACTCCGAGTCGGATCTTACCATAGGCGATCCTACGGTTTCGTCAGTGAAGGCGGGCGTGTGGAAGCCTGAACAGAAGGCTACCGTCACCGGCAAGCACCTCGATATGATACAGGAGATTCGTCTCGAAGGCGAGGTCACCATAGATGACGAGACTTTCCTGCTTGCCGATGATAACAACTCCATAGTGTTTGAAGTTCCTGCCCAGATGAAATCAGGTGAGGTCAAGCTCGTCAGCTATGCAGGTAAGGAATTCGTCGCAGGAGAGGCAACTATGGTGGAGCCTTCAGAGCTCGCAGTGGATCCTGCCGAAGTGCAGACGCTCAGCACCATTGTCATCTCCGGAAAAGATCTGGACGTGGTTACTTCCGTAACTTTCCCTAACGCTGACGCCATCGCCGATTTTACGTTGGCAGATGACAAGATAAGCGTAACGGTTCCTCTCAAAGCCAGAAGCGGGGAGATAGCTCTCGGAATGGCTAACGGGGAGAGCGTAAGTGTGGCATATACCCTCATCGCTCCTACAGTTACAGAGGTGGCTCCGCTCGCTCTCACGGCCGGTGATATCATAACAGTAAAGGGAACCGGACTCCAGTTCGTGGAAAGCGCCACTCTCGGCGGAAAATCTGTCGAGATAGAGGCCAATGAAGACGGAACACAGCTCAGCCTTGCCACTGTAAATACTTCGGTGTCAGGGAAAGTGGTTCTCACCCTCTATAACGGAGAGACTCTCGAGCCTTCAGAGGAGATAACGCTGAGTTATGAATCTCTTATCATCGTGAACGAAATGCCTGCAGAGGAGCATATCGGAGGCATCGTCACACTCAAGGGAGAGAATTTTATGCTCATCGAGAACATCTATATCGGCGAAGCCAAAGTTACGGGATATTCTTCACGCAGCGATACTGAGCTCTCATTCGTGATGCCTTATAACAAGATCGGGACATATTCCGTTTATTTCGATCTTTTCAGCGGCGAGCGTGAGACCTGCCCTCAGAGCATAGAGGTGCTTCTGGAGCAAACCTTTACCACAATATGGGAAGGCGAGTTCAACGCCGGCAGCTGGGGCGGTAATCAGGATCTCGCCTGGGGCGGCTTTGATTGGACTACCGTCAAGGCGGGACAGACACTTCGTTTCACTCTTGAACAGGATTCTTCACAGTCTTATTGGCAATTCTCCCTTCGTCACGGTGATAGTTGGGGAGAACTTCCGGAGCCGGTCTTCATAGAGATGACCGCAGGCCAAACCATTGTGGATGTTGTTCTTACGCAGAATAATCTGGACGACCTTATTGCTAAAAACGGATTGGTTATTACAGGATGTTTTTACACCTTGTCTAAAGTTGAGGTGATAGGTGAGATCTCTCAGGAGAAGTCCATCTGGGAAGGCGAGTTCAATGCCGGTAACTGGGGCGGTAATCAGGATCTCGCCTGGGGCGGATACGACTGGAGTACAGTTACGGCCGGACAGAAGCTTGTCTTCTATCTGGAGCAGGATACCGCTCAGACTTGGTGGCAGCTCTCTCTGCGTCACGGTGATGGTTGGGGAGAACTTCCGGAGAAGGTCTTCATAGAGATGACGGCAGGACAAAATAGAATCGAGGTTGAGTTGTCTCAGACCAATATCGATGACCTTGTAGCCAACGGTGGTCTTGTCATCACGGGATGTTATTACACATTGAAGCAGATAACGCTTCTATAGCATTTTTTCCGGCGGCGGCTGACCCTGCCGCCGGAACCTGATTAAGAAAAATTATGTTTACACGTAAATGCATATGTCTTATGTCGTCAGCGCTTCTGCTTTTGTCAGGGTTTTCTTCCTGCAAGCAGGAGCCTTCCGACGATCCTGCCGGTGCGGCTGCGCCTGACCTGCTTTCCTGTTCTCCGGAGAACGGAGCTCAAGACTTGAAGGGCGAGTCGCTGCAGATCGTGCTGACTTTTGATCAGAACGTCAAATGCCCCTCTTCGAAGCACTCGCTTGTGAGCATAGATAACGACGCCGTGGTCACAAAGGTGCTGGCGTATAACACAGATGTCACGATAACGGTTTCTTCCCTGCAGGAAGGCTTCACTTACACGCTCACCATTGCTGAGGGTGCGATAAGCGGATACAAGGACAATCCGGCCGGTCCCATCAGTTATGAATTCTCGATGAATGCCGCAGAAAAGGACTATGAGCGCGATCCTTTCTCTTCTCTTACCAATCCGAACGCCACTCGGCAGGCACAGGAACTCTATGCGCTCCTTCTTGAAAATTATGGAAAGAAGACTTTGAGCGGCGCTATGGGAGGCACGGCCTGGGAGACATCATATACTGACCATATAGCGGAGCAGTCGGGGATTTATCCCGCTATCGTAGGTTTTGACTATATTTTTCTGAATTGGCCTGCAAAAAAATGGGACGGATGTCCCGACTATGCCGACATTACTCCAGTCAAGACGGCCTGGGAGGCGGGCAATATCATACAGATAGGTTGGCATTGGACGGTTCCTTCAGTTGAGGGGGAGAGCGATCTGGATAATTATTCTTACAATACCAGAAAGTTCGGTGTGGAAAACGCCTTGACCGAAGGCACCTGGCAGAACGAACTTATCGATTCGCAGATAGCGAAATTGGCCGGATATATGTCGCTTCTTCAGGATGCGGGGATTCCGGTGCTTTTCCGCCCTCTTCACGAGGCGGCCGGTGACTATACCTGGGGCGCTTGGTTCTGGTGGGGATTCGAAGGGGCTGGCCCTTGTGTGAGATTGTGGAAGTATCTTCGCGACGCTCTTCAGAATACATATCATCTGAACAATCTGATATGGGTGTGGACCGTGCAGACCAGGGACGGCGGAAAGGTGTGCGAGGATCTTGACAAGGCTCGTGAATGGTATCCGGGAGACGATTATGTGGATATAGTCGGAGCGGACCTTTATGAAAGCAAATGGACCTCGCAGTCTTCATCGTTCCGTTATGTGAACAATTCCGTGATGGGCAGGAAGATGGTGGCTCTCAGCGAGTTCGGTAATCTTCTCGATTTTCCTCTTGCGCACGGTGAGAACGCCCCGTGGCTGTATATGATGAACTGGTGTAACTTCATCGACGGTTCTCCGGTGCTTTACGCCTTGAATGAAGACGGTTCTTATTTGTGGAACAACACGGCAGCGGACTGGAAAAAGATTCTTTCTGATGATTGTATGTTGAACAGATCTGATTTGTAGGATATGAAACGGACAGCTGGTATATTCCCGGTGCTTTTTTTTCTCAGCAGCTTCGCTCTGGGGTGCAGTTGTGAGAAGAACACTTCGCATAAGGAAGGTGGTACGACCATCGCTTTGGAGGTGGCCCCGAAGGAACTCTCCTTCAGCAGTGTGTCTTCCGTTCAGACTCTTACGGTGAAGTCGTCCACGAAGCCGAGCGTGGTGTCAAGCGCATCCTGGTGCAGATCTGCTGTCGGGATATTCGACCAGTCTCAGTGCAGTGTCACCGTGACGGTAGATGAGAATGCTTCTGCGGAACAGAGAACAGCTTATCTTTCTGTGGTTTGCGCTGACGAAAAGGTGAAGGTAGCGATAACTCAGAAGGCCGCCGAGCCTGTGGAGCCGGAAGATTTTCTCGTGGAGAATGTCCCGGGTGACAATCTGGCTTGGACTATGGCGGGAAAGTTGGGAATGGGCTGGAACCTCGGCAATCAGATGGACTCTCACTCCGGTGGAGTCTCAGGGGAGACTCTATGGGGTAACGGCAAGGCCACGCAGGCTACTTTCAACAGCCTGAAAGCCAAAGGATTCTCTTCCGTACGTATTCCGGTGACGTGGATGGGGCATATAGGCGATGCGCCGGATTATGAATTGGATGAGGATTGGCTTGCGAGAGTGGAGGAAATCGTAGGGTATGCCAAGTCTGCCGGACTTTGGTGCATCATAAACGTACATCACGACGGAGCGGAGAACAACAATTGGCTTAATGTAAAGAAAGCGGCTTCTTCCGCGTCCGAATATGACAGCATAACGGCCAAGTATGAGGCTCTGTGGCGTCAGATTGCGCTCAGATTCAAAGGCCAGGGCGATTATCTCATCTTCGAGGCCTTCAATGAACTTCACGACGGTTCCTGGGGGTGGGGCGAGAACAGAACTGACGGAGGAGCCCAGTATGAGGTGATAAACAAGTGGGTGCAGGCCTTCGTGGACGTGGTGCGCCGGACGGGCGGGAACAACGCCACCCGTTTTCTCGGAATTCCGGGTTATTGTGCCAATCCCGACCTTACTATGGAGCATCTCGTCCTTCCTGAAGACAGTGCCGAAGGCCGTCTTCTCGTGGCCGTGCATTGCTATGATCCTTATGACTATACTCTTGAATGCAAATACGATGAGTGGGGACATACTGCCAAGAACAACGCCTGCCCTTACGGAGAAAAAGAGGTGGTGGAGGTGTTGGCCCGTCTGAAAGCCAAATATGTGGATAATGGCATACCGGTGTATTTCGGTGAGACAGGGTGTTCCAACAGGACGACGGAAAGGCAGATAGCGTTTCAGAGGTATTATATGGAGTTCTTCTACAAGGCCTGCAAGAATTACGGCATAGCTCCTTTTTACTGGGATAACGGGGCGCTAGGCACGGGGCGTGAAACCAGCGCGGTCATAGACCACGCGAACGGAGAGTATATCAATAACGGTAAGGTTATGGTGGAGGCGATGAGCAAGGCTATTTCCACTTCTAAGGAGTCATATACGTTGCGTTCGGTATATAACGCGGCTCCATAAATGGTAATTATTGGAATAATATAAAAAGTTTATGCATATGAGATTATATTCAGTTGGTTCCGTTTTGGCATTGTCAACTGTGATGCTTTTTTCCGCTTGTAAAGAGAATTCTGAAGATGCGGCAGCAGTGCTCAGAGTCAGGCTTCAGCAGACGGCTCGCGAAGGGAGATTTTATTATGCCCATCAGGATGATCTTGTTTATGGGCATAGCTGGAAGGTGACAGACCCGCAGGGCGATGACCTTTCACGCAGCGATGTTCTGTCAGTATGCGGCTTCTTTCCCGCTGTCGTGGGATTTGATTTGGGCGGAATAGAGCTTGGCGACAAGGCCAATCTTGACGGAGTCGATTTCTCCCTTATGCGCCGCGCGGCGGTGAGCCATAGTGAAAAGGGGGGTATCGTCACATTCTCCTGGCATATGAGAAACCTTCTTACGGGAGGGGATTCCTGGGATATTTCAAGTGACAAGGTGGTGGCTTCCGTCCTTCCGGGAGGCGAGAACCACGAAGAATTTATCTCCTGGCTTGGGAAGGCGGCGGATTTTATGGATTCTCTTCGCGATTCGAAGGGTCACAGGATACCCGTAATCTTCCGTCCTTGGCACGAAAACATAGGAAGCTGGTTCTGGTGGGGAGGTAATCTTTGCACGGAACAGGAGTACAAGGCTCTTTTCGCGACAACTCACGATTATTTTACCCGGGAGCGTGGACTGGATAACATCCTCTGGGCGTATTCTCCTAATTCTGAGATAAATAAGGAGCAGTATTTCAGCCGGTATCCGGGAGATGACCTCGTGGATATTCTGGGAGTTGATCATTATGAATTTCTGCCTGAAGGTGGCGACATCGCGCAGGCGGACGAACATTATATGAAGGTGCTTTCAGCTGACTTGGCATATATGCAGGAATTTGCTCAGGCCAAAGGAAAACTTATCGCTGTCACCGAGACGGGTTTTGAGGGCATTCCTAATCCGACGTGGTGGACGCAGGTGCTTTTGAAAGCCGTGGAGGATTATCCTGTATGTTATGTGCTTACGTGGAGGAACGCCTGGGACAAGCCGGGCCATTATTACGCGCCGTATCCCGGTTCAAAGGACGCCGCGGATTTCGCCCGGTTCAGCAGGAGCGGCAGGACGGTATTTTTGAATCAATAGTGTGAAACTTGAGTAATAGGAAACCATATTATGGATTTTCAAGAAAGACTTGCCTGGCTTGAAGCCAAGCACGAAGAGTTGATAACTCTCAAGAATGAGCCGGTCTATGTGAACGGAGTATACGAACGGTATAAGAATCCGGTGCTTACGGGCGAACACGCCCCGCTTTTTTGGAGATATGATCTTAATCCTCAGACCAATCCTTATCTGGAGGAAAGATTCGGCATACACGCTGCATTCAATTCGGGTGCCATCAAATGGAACGGAAAGTATATTCTCGTAGCCAGGGTGGAAGGAGCGGATCGCAAATCTTTTTTTGCGGTGGCGGAAAGTCCTGACGGTGTGGACAACTTCAGGTTCTGGGATTATCCTGTGACTCTTCCCGATTATGGGCAGAAGGCTACCAATGTTTATGATATGCGTCTGACCGCCCACGAGGACGGATGGATTTACGGTATATTCTGTGTCGAGCGCAAGGATCCGTCGGCTCCGGAAGGGGATTTGTCTTCGGCTGTGGCCTGTGCCGGAATAGCGCGCACCAAGGATTTTCTCTCTTGGGAAAGACTCCCGGACCTGAAATCGGCTTCACAGCAGCGTAATGTCGTGCTGCATCCTGAGTTTGTGAATGGAAAATATGCGCTTTATACACGTCCTCAGGACGGCTTCATAGATGCCGGCAAAGGCGGCGGAATAGGTTGGGCTTTGATAGATGATATCTGTAACGCCGAGATTAAGAAGGAGAAGATTATAAATTTCCGTAATTATCATACCATTAAGGAATTGAAGAACGGAGAGGGCCCCGCTCCGATTAAGACTTCACGCGGATGGCTGCATCTGGCGCACGGCGTCCGCGGCTGCGCTTCGGGTCTGAGGTACGTTCTGTATATGTATATGACTTCTCTTGAAGATCCTACGAAGGTTATCGCGGAACCTGCCGGCTTCTTTATGGCTCCGGAAGGGGAGGAGTTCGTGGGGGATGTGATGAACGTACTCTTCTCCAACGGTTGGGCGGTTGACGAGGACGGCAAGGTATATATTTATTACGCTTCTTGCGACACGCGTATGCACGTGGCTACAAGCACGGTGGACCGTCTGGTGGATTATTGCCTTCACACTGAGTCCGACGGATTCTGTACCACCAAGTCCGTGGAAAGACTCAAAGCCCTCATAAAAAAGAACAAGGAGTTTTTGGGCGAATAGTTTGACCGTCGGTCGTGGTTTTTGTATTTTGAGGATATCCGTTATCATTGAAATCCGATAAATTTGAAAAAACACAGTTATGAAGACATACGGACATTTTGATGATGCTGCCAGAGAATATGTGATAACGGACCCGGCTACACCGTGGCCGTGGATAAATTATCTTGGCACCGAAGATTTCTTTTCTCTTATTTCCGGCACTGCCGGAGGATACAGCTTCTGCAGGGACGCCAAATTCCGCAGAATAACCCGTTACCGTTATAACGGAGTGCCGATGGATGCCGGAGGCAGGTATTTCTACATAAAAGACGGATCCACGGTCTGGAATCCGGGCTGGAAACCTTGCAGGACTCCGCTCGACTTCTATGAATGCCGTCACGGAATGGGTTACACCCGCATTACGGGAGAAAAAGACGGCCTGCGTGCGGAAGTTCTGTTTTTTGTTCCTGTCGGATATAGGTGTGAGGTGCAGCGTCTGCGCCTGACCAATACGGGGTCCGTCCGCAAGAGTTTCAAGTTGTTCTCCTTTGTCGAGTGGTGCCTTTGGAACGCGGCGACCGATATGGAGAATTTCCAGCGCAATCTTTCCACCGGGGAGGTGGAGGTGCAGGGCAGCGTGATATACCATAAGACCGAATACCGCGAGAGGCGTAATCATTATGCTTTTTACGCTGTGAACGCCTCTGTCGAGAGTTTCGACACCGACAGGGAATCTTTTCTGGGACTTTATGACGGCTTCGATGCGCCTCAGCGCGTGCTTGAGGGCAGTAATGCCAATTCCATAGCGCACGGATGGAGCCCTGTGGCATCGCATTGCCTCTCGATAGAGCTTGACCCCGGGCAGACCCGAGAATTGGTCTTTACTCTGGGCTATGTGGAGATGCCGGATGAATGCAAATTCGAAAAACAGCTTGACTCCGGCACGCTTGACGCGCTTCGCGAACGAATCGCGGCTACGCCTTACGCGGGAGAGGTTCTGAATTCCTGCTCGGATCTTGTCAACAAGAGTGTGGCTTACGATATTCTGTTGGCATTCAATACTTCGGAGAAGGTGGAGAAGGCTTTCGCTCACTTGAGCGGGTATTGGGATGATCTTCTCGGCCGCTACCACGTCAGCTCCGAAGTCCCGGAATTGGACAGGATGGTGAACATCTGGAACCAATATCAGTGTATGGTGACTTTCAATATGAGCCGGAGCGCCAGTTTCTTCGAGAGCGGAATCGGCCGCGGAATGGGATTCAGGGATTCGAATCAGGATCTCGTGGGATTCGTACATCAGATCCCGTCCCGAGCACGCACCCGCATATTGGACATCGCCGCCACGCAGTTCCCCGACGGAGGGTGCTATCATCAGTATCAGCCTCTTACCAGGCGCGGGAACAATGACATAGGGTCAGGCTTCAACGATGATCCTCTTTGGCTTATTTTCGGAACCATTGCTTACATCAAGGAGACGGGAGATTTCTCCATACTGGACGAGATGGTGCCGTTCGACAACGTCCCGGGCTCGGAGAAGACTTTGTTGGAACATCTGTTGATAAGCTTCAATTTTACCGGCAGTCATCTCGGACCTCACGGCCTGCCTCTCATCGGAAGGGCTGACTGGAATGATTGTCTTAATCTCAACTGTTTCTCCACCAATCCTGACGAGTCCTTCCAGACTACTGAGAACCGCAGCGAAGGCAGCAAGGCGGAATCGCTTATGATAGCCGGCCTGTATGTGGTTACGGGAAAGGATCTTGCAGCGTTGATCGAGCATCTTGAGAAGCACTCTGACCTGTGCCCCGCTTTCAGAGGGGTCTCTGTCACTTCGGAAAGCGTCCTGCAGGATGTGGAGAAGATGTCTCAAGCCGTTCAGAAGCACGGATGGGATGGGAAGTGGTTCCTCAGGGCCTTTGATTTTGCGGGTGACAAGATTGGCTCGAATGAAAATGCCGAAGGCAAGATATTCATTGAAAGTCAGGGCTGGTGCACTATGGCCCGTATCGGAGAGGAGAAGGGGATGTGTGACCTCGCTCTTGACTCGGCGAAGGAATTGCTTGACTGTGAGCACGGTATGGTCCTGCTTAATCCGGCCTACACTTATTATCATATAGAGTCCGGAGAGATATCCTCTTATCCGCAGGGCTATAAGGAGAACGCGGGCATATTCTGTCACAATAATCCGTGGGTTATAATAGGGGAGGTGCTTGCCGGCCGCGCGCAGGATGCGTGGGAGCATTATTGCAAGATTTCACCTGCTTTCGTCAAGGACCAGGGCCTGCATAAGGTGGAGCCTTACGTGTATTGCCAGATGGTGGCGGGAAAGGATGCGGCGCGTCCCGGGGAAGGGAAAAACAGTTGGCTTACGGGAACTGCGGCTTGGAACTGGTATGCCGTATCGGAGTATCTGTTAGGTGTTTATCCTCAGTATGACGGGCTTTTGATAAAGCCTTGTCTTCCTTCGCAGATAAAGGAATACACCATTCACAGGGTCTTCCGTGACGCGGTCTACGATATGACGATACATAATTCAGGCAGCGGCAAGTCTGCGTTCATAAAGTATGAGCCGGGCGAGCATAATCTGGAACTGGAACTGTAAGGTTTGAGTAAAAATATGAGAAGGACTTTATCTGTATTGGCAGGGCTTGTCATTGGCTGTAATTTATTCGGCCAATCGATAAACATAGACTCCGGTTGGACATTTTCACTGGGGAACGCTTCAAATATGGAGGCGGATTTTACACACGGCACTGAGTATTTCACTTATCTGTGCAAGGTCCGTTCGGCGGATCACAGTCATTCGCCCATTATGCCGGAGTTCGACGATTCCGCCTGGCAGCAGGTCAGTCTTCCTCACGACTGGGTGGTGGATCTTCCTTACAGCGCGCAGGCGAGCCATTCGCACGGCTATAAATGTGTGGGCTGGCAGTATCCTGAGAATTCGGTCGGCTGGTACCGTCGCCATATATTCATTCCCGAATCGGACAGAGGCAGACAGATAAGCCTGGAGATAGAAGGGGCTTACCGCAACAGCGAGGTCTTCTGCAACGGCTTTTATCTGGGTGGTGAGCGGAGCGGTTATGCATCGAGAGTTTATACGCTTACGCCATATCTCAGATACGGACAGGACAATGTGCTGACAGTAAGGTGCGACGCGTCTCTGGAAGAGGGCTGGTATTATGAGGGGGCCGGACTGTACCGCCACGTGCGTCTTCATAAGGCCGGAAAGATAGCCCTGAAACCTTATTCGCTCAGCATCAACGCGAAAAAAGCGGATGGAAATGCGTGGACGCTGAAAGACGGGACCTGTCCGGTGATCGTGGACGCATCCTGTGTGAGCTTCGACTGCGTATATGCCGATGCTTCGGTAAGCGGCGACGATCTTTCTTATGAGATAAACTTCGAAGATGCGCAGGGTAATCCAACCTTGATAGCCGATCACCTCTGGAGCCCGTCCGATCCGTATCTTTATACCTTGAAGGTCAAACTGTTCTGCAGGGGCGAACTTTCCGATGAATATTCCTGCCGTTTCGGAGTGCGGACGCTCGAATTCAACCCGCAGAAGGGTCTTCTGGTAAGCGGAGAAAATGTGAAGCTCAAGGGCGCGAATATGCATCTTGACCACGCCGGAGTGGGGGTGGCCGTTCCTGACGAGCTGTGGCGTTACCGCATCCAAAGGCTCAAGGACTTCGGGTTCAATGCAGTGCGCAGCTCGCACAACTGCGCTTCTCCTTCTATGCTGGAGGTTTGCGATTCGCTTGGCATAATGGTGATAGACGAGAACCGTCAGTTTGGTGTCAACGATGAGCAGCTTGGCCAATTCCGCAATATGATAGAGCGTGACCGTAATCACCCTTGTGTGATCCTGTGGAGCGTCGGTAATGAAGAATGGTCTATGGAACACGACCCTCAAGGAACGCAGGTGGCTCTAAGAATGAGCGAATTTGCCCATACGCTTGATCCTACCCGTCCTACCACTTATGGTAATTCCGGCGGACCGGAACTGGTCAAGGGCCTGGATGTGTTCGGATATAACTATTTGGTGCAGAATCCTGTGGAGAAGTATCACGAGCAGTTCCCTGAAAAATGTGTCGTGGGTACGGAGGAGACTTCCGGGTGCGGTACCCGTGGTACGTGGAAAACAGATCCCTCTCGCGGCTGGATGGCGCCTCTCAACCGTGCGGATACGGCAGGAAGGATCAATGTGATAGAATACGGATGGAAGTTTTATAAGAAATATACGTGGGCCTTGGGCCTTTTCTATTGGACGGGATTCGATTACAGGGGAGAGCCTAATCCTATGAAGTGGCCTGCCACGGGATCGCAGTTCGGCATTTTCGATTATTGCGGTTTCCCTAAGGACGAGGCGTTCTATCTGAAGGCGGCCTGGACCGGAGAACCTTTGGTTCATATATGTGGACCTTATGAAGGACAGGTGTGGGTGTATTCTTCCTGTGACAAGGTCCGCCTGTATGCCGACGGCAAGGATCTCGGTACTAAGAATATGCCTGAAGACGGGCATCTGGCGTGGACTTTGCCTCAGGACGCCTGTTTTATCCGTGCTGTGGGATACAAGGACGGAAAGAAATGTGCGAAGGACAATTTTCCGAGGTCTTGTTCTGAGCTTGATGTCAAGTTTTCCAAGAATTTACTTAAGGCGGACGGACTGGATGTGGTAGTAGTGGATATAGAAACCTCATCGTGGGTGCCTGTGGAAGTGAGTGTCAAGAATGCTGAACTGCTTGGCTGGGGAAATGGAGATCCTGCTTTCAAGAGCCGGGAAAGGCCGTCAGGCCAGTCTTTTGAAAGCAGAAATCTCATTATGGTGACGCCTTTCGAAGGCTATGCACAGGTTATGATACGCTCCATCGGGGGAACGGACGGTGAAGTGATACTGACGGTCAGAGGAGAGAATTTCCGAATTCCTTTGACTGATTGATGCCGTTATTTCTTGATAGGGTACAGGTAGGTGAGCAGCAGCATTATGGCTGCGATGCCTGCCGGGATGAGTGAGAACAGCGCCCATATCATCGTAAGCACTGGTTCGGTGATGGAAAGCGGATCCACGATGGAGTTGCCGGCTGCGTCGGTTATGTTCCTGGCTCCCGCAAGTCCCAGGAAAAGTGCTACGAGCGAGCCTGATACGGCTGTTCCGAGTTTCTGCGCCATAGTTCCTGACGAGAATATGAGTCCGGTGGAAGACGTTCCGTTCTTCTGGGTGGCGTAGTCCGCCACATCGGAATACATCGACCAAAGAAGCGGAGAATACAGACCTATTCCTATGGAAGTGAGGATTACGAGAGCTATCATCAGATAGATGGATGACGGCTTCATAGGAACGAAGAAGAACAGGACGGAGGTCACCAGACAGATGAGGGCTGCGATCATAAACGCCTTTTTCTTGCTTCCCACTTTCTTCGTGAACCACGGAGACACCCCGCCGAATATCATACAGGTAAGTTCTCCGAAGGTCATAAAGATGGTGTAGTTGATGATGAGCTTTCCTGCCGTGATGTCGCCTCCCAGACAGTAAGTGAAGATGTAACCTGCTACCGCATAACGGAATCCGTTGAAGAAATTCGTGCAGATGCCCATCAGTGTGAGGAATACCCAAGGCTTGTTCTTGAACAGGTCTCCGAACTGTCTGAAGGAGTATTTCTCTGCTCTTACCGGCTTTAGCCTTTCCCTGGTGAGAAGACCGCAGGCAAGTGTCATAGCGGCGGCGATGGCTCCGAATATGGCGGCTATCACGGCGTACTGGTGCGCTTCGCTGCCTCCTATATGTTTCTGAAGATAAGGGAATGAGAGCAGAGTGATGAATCCCATCGCATAGGCTCCCACCATCCTGTATGAAGAGAACTGGTTTTTCTCATTGTCATCGTCGGTCATCACTCCGAGAAGCGATCCGTATGGGACATTCACCATAGTGTAAATCAGCATCATAAGTAGATAGAGCGTGTATGCCCAGATGCGTTTCCCCGCTGGCCCAAGGTCAGGCGTGCAAAGCAGCAGCGTGAACACCACTCCCAGTGGAATCGCCCCGAAAATGAGCCACGGACGATATGTCCCCCATTTGGATTGCGTGCGGTCCGCTATGCTTCCCATAAAAGGGTCGGTGACCACGTCGAAAAGCCTCGCGACCAGCATAAGGGTGGCGGCGTCGGTAAATGTTAGTCCGAATACGTTGGTGAAGAACAATGGGAATGCTATGGACATTATTTTCCAGGTGATTCCGCCCGCAGCGGCATCTCCGAGTGCATATCCAATTTTTTCAGAAAGCTTGATTTTAGCCATTTTGACAGTTGTTTATAGTTTTTTGCACGCACCGGAGATTATCTCTATCGTGCTGTTATCTGTGGTGTATACTGAATTCAAACCCTGCTGTTCCTGGGCCGGGTCTCCGCAATAATCGTCTCCTCTCTGCCAATAGATGCTGTCCTCGGATTGTGCTGCGTTTCCTCCCCAGGTCCAGAAATTGATTCCGGCGAAAACGTCCCCGTCGGCTTGAGATCGGAGGACACGATCAAAAATATGCGAGTAGTACTGGTCGCGAAGAAAAGTAGGACTTTCTTTTTTGAACTGGAAACCGTCACGCGGAAAGCCGAATTCCTCGAGTACGACAGGCTTGCCCAGTTCGCGTGCCACCTTTATATGTGAATCTATATATTCGTCCGTCTTGGCGATTGCTTGCGGAAGGTCTTCTTTCAAGCTGCCGCGGCGGGCCCAGCTCCAATTGAAAGGCCATATATGTATGGTCAGATAATCCACATCCGGGCAGGCGTGTATGCGCCTGAATATGTCCATATCCCCCTCGCAGCCCCAGCTGCCTTCGCTTCCCGTAGATACCATATGATTGGGGTCCAGCGCCTTGATCTGCGCGGCCGTGCTGCATATCCAGTCCACGAACGCCTCTTTCAGCTCCGGCGTGCTCACGAAAAAGCGCGGCTCGTTGCATATCTGCCAGGAGAATATCGCCGGGTCATCTTTATATGCCAATCCTGTCACACTGTTGACGCGTCCAACCACATTTTTCAGGTGATCGGAGAACATTTCCTTGGCCTTTTCGTCAATCACGAATTGGCTTGTATGGGCACAGTATTCGTTCCAGGGGTCATCCACCGTGCTCTTGGGCTTCCCTCTTCCCGCCCATTCGAGGTATTGGCCGAAACCGCCGGACCATTCCCAGGCGTTGTTGATGTAAAGTACGGCGCTCATTGAACGCTTGCCAATCTCGGCGAGGAACCTGTCCAGTCCTACGAACACGTCCTCATCATATTCACCCGGTTTGAGCTGCAGGGTGGGTTCTATCTTGGATTTTACGCCCGGAAGCCCGTCCGCACCCACGAGTACGCGCAGGTTCGTTATCCCTAAGGACTTCAGATAATTCAGTTCTTCTTCAAGTCTTTGAAAGTCAGAAGTTTCGGTGTTTGATGCCAATAGCGGTCCGTACCACAGGTTTGTCCCGATGAAATACGTGGCTTCGCCTGAACCTTTATGGAATTGGCCGTCTTTCACGTTCCAGAAGTCTTTCTTCTGAGATGCGCAGCCTGTCAGCATCAGCGTCAGCGCTGCTAAAGATAAAAGTGTATGTTTCATAAGAATTCAGTTTTTCTGTTTTAGATCACGACTTTGTTTTTCTTGTAAAGTTCCCTGAAACCGCTTGGCGTGTAGCCTCTCTTGGCCTTGAAGATGCGGTTGAAATTGGACAGGTTGTTGAATCCGCTTTCATAGCAGATTTCGGAGATGTTTTTCGTGGTGTCCACCAGGGCTCTCGCCGCAAATCCAACTCTTATGTCCAGAATATAGTCTGAAGGTGACTTTCCTGTCCTCACTTTGAAGAAACGGCTGAATGCGGACGGGGTCATTCCCACCAGATTCGATATCTCGTCTATTTTTATCGCCTCCGCATAGTGCTCGTTTATATATTGTTTCACTTTGCTTATCCTTCTGCTTTCCGCTGTCTTTCCCAGGTGAGCGAAAGAGCTGCTGGCCAATGTCCTGTAATTCCTTTTCGACAGTTCGTTGAGGATGTATAGCAGCTTGAGGAATTGTACGAAATGGTCGGTCTCGTTTGCCAATCTGTCAAGATTAGGATAGATGTGCATTATCGCGTCCAGCGAGAAGGTGATGCCGTGCCCGGCAGCTTTCAGCATTTTGCGTATGGAGTCGAACTGGTTCTTGGCCAAGATGTTGTCGCCCAGAAACTCAGGAGAGAACTGTATGGTTATCTCCCTTATGTCCTCGCTCTTGCAGGTCCCGTTTTTCCACGCGTGTTCCAGATCCGGGGCGCCTATGAGAGTGAGCTCGTATTCATCTATCTCCTCTACGCTGTCTCCCACTATACGGCTTACCCCCTTGCCGTGCTCTATGAAATTGAGTTCAAATTCGCGGTGTTTGTGGACAGGGTAGGTGAATTCTGACTTGTGCCTGTCCGTGATGTAAAAACAGTCAAGACTTGACAGGGGAGTGATTTCGGTGAGTACTTCTCTCATCAGAAGGGGCTTGTTTTGTGTTATTGATATGTGAATATCCGCAAAGTTAGAATTTTTCTTGTACTTTTCTAACATTATTTGATACGATTTTTGCCTTATGCATAAAAATCAATCTTTTTAGATTAAATTTGAACGATAATTAATTAAACACGCATCAATATATGAACATAGCGGATATTTCGAAGTGCCTTAAAGGTGAAGTCCACGAAAATCTGGTAGAAAATATACTTCCTTTCTGGATGGATCGTTTCTTGGATCCCGAGGGAGGCTTTCTTGGCCGCATTACGGGAGAAGGTGCCCATGATCCTCAGGCCCCCAAAGGTGCCATTCTGAATGCGCGCATCCTGTGGGCTTTCTCGGCCGCATATCGAGTGATTGGCAAAAAGGAATATCTGGATGCGGCCACCAGGGCGAGGGACGAGATTATAAACCGCTTTTATGATCCTCAGTGGGGCGGGGTGTACTGGAGTCTGGACAGTAAGGGTCAGCCGCTGGATACCAAAAAGCAGATATATGCCATAGGTTTCGCCATCTACGGGCTCAGCGAGTATTCGCGCGCCACAGGCGATGCGCTCTCGCTTGAATATGCCAAGCGACTTTTCGAGGACATAGAGGCGCACAGTTTCGATCCTGACGAGAATGGTTATTTTGAGGCATTTGCACGGGACTGGTCCGCGCTGGAAGATATGCGTCTCAGCGAGAAGGATGCCAATGAGTGCAAGACTATGAACACGCATCTTCATATAATAGAGCCTTATACGGCCCTTTACCGGGTCTGGCCGTCGGAGCGCCTGAAGGAGAGGATAGAGAATCTGCTTCATATATTCCGCGAGAAGATTCTGGATTCTGAGACCGGGCATCTTCGTCTGTTTTTTGACGAGCATTGGCAGAGCAAGCGTGAGATTACATCATTCGGGCACGACATAGAGGCATCCTGGCTTCTGGATGAGGCGGCGGGGGTGATTGGCCTGGATGAAAAGGAGATTCTGCCCGATGTCATCAAGATAGCGTCTGCAGCGATGGAGGGGTTTGTCCCTAAGGCGGGGATGATGTATGAATTGCATTCCGATACGGGGGCGATAGATGCCGACCGTCATTGGTGGGTTCAGGCCGAGACTGTTGTGGGCTGTCTCAATGCCTATCAGCGCAGCGGGGACGTATCGTGGTTGGAACGCGCATTTGACACTTGGCAGTTCATAAAGGCCCATATAGTTGATTATAAGGGAGGTGAGTGGCACTGGAGCCTCAGGGCTGACGGAAGCGTGAATACAGCCGATGACAAAGCCGGATTCTGGAAATGCCCTTATCATAACAGCCGTATGTGCCTGGAGGTTCTTGAACGGCTTGGTAAATAAGTAATTAACGTAGAACACTATAAAGATTATGACACTGAAAACTTTAACTGTAGGGGCCGTCGCATCGGCCTTTTTGATGACGGGTCTCTCCGCTGAGGCCAGGATTACCCTTCCGCAGCAGCTCGGCGACCATTGCATTCTTCAACAGAATACCCGGGCCAATCTCTGGGGTGAGGCGGCCGCCAATTCGAAAGTAACCGTGAAGACGTCTTGGAGCAAGGAAAAGACCGTTGCGCTCGCAGGGCCTGACGGCAAATGGAAACTCGCCGTACAGACTCCCGCAGGCAGTTATACTCCTCAGAGCATAGTCATCTCCGACAAGGACGGATCAGTCACATTGAACGATGTGCTGATAGGTGAGGTCTGGCTCGCCGGCGGACAGTCTAATATGGAGATGCCTCTTATGGGATACAACAGCTGTCCTGTGGAGGGGGCCGTAGGCAGTATTCTTTCTGCGGGTGAGTGGAAGAACAAGGTACGTGAGGTGAAAATACCTAAAACCGGTTCTCCGGAGGTGGAGGACTATGTGCAGGGACAATGGGAGCAGACTACACCTGCCACTGTACGAGAATTTACGGCGGTAGGATGGTATTTCGCCACGGCTCTCAATACTTCTCTTGATGTTCCCGTGGGTATAATAGCCTGCAACTGGGGAGGTTCCGCCGTGGAAAGCTGGCTTCCTGAGCAGCTGGTACGTTCGTATCCGGAGAATACCATTCCTTTCGGAAAGCACGACCCTGAGATTACGGAAGGAGGCTGGTATCACCATATGTCCAATTATGTGATGTACAATGCTATGCTCGCTCCGGTAAGTAATTATACCATAAAGGGGTTCATCTGGTATCAGGGTGAGACCAATGCCGGACTTTATGATTATTATGCTGACAGGCTTGCCACTATGGTGGAAGTGTGGCGTGAATTGTGGGGGCAGGGGGAGATTCCTTTCTATGAGGTGGAACTCGCTCCGTGGTGCTATGGCGGAGACGGCACCTCGGGAGCGCGCATCCGCGAGGCACAGCGTCGTGCCGCGGACATTATTCCGAACAGCGGTATCGTGACTACCAATGACTTGGCCTATGAATATGAGAAAGATCAGATTCACCCTTGTCAGAAGCGTCAGGTGGGCGAGCGTCTGGCCCTGTTGGCATTGAACAAAACTTACGGGATGAGCGCCTTGCAGTGTGAAGGTCCCATATATAAGGAGATGCAGGTGGACGGGGACAAGGTCATAGTCTATTTTACCAATACTATGTATGACGGACTCAGTCCTTGGCACGACATCCGAGGGTTCGAGCTCGCAGGGGAAGATCGTGTGTTCTATCCGGCGCAGGCCGAGAGATGGGATGACAAGGTCGTGGTAAGGAGTGCGCAAGTTCCAGCCCCTGTGGCCGTAAGGTATTGTTTCAAGGACTTCCAGGTGGGTAATCTGACCGGTTCTCTCGCTCTTCCTGCCGCTCCGTTCCGTTCGGATAATTGGTAGCGGTTCTTGGTTTTTCGGTTGAGGTGTTATGGAATCACCGCCGTTCGTCCGGAATTATCCGCCATTCGTCCGGATTTGTCCGCCGTTCGTCCGCGGTGATTTCTTACCTATATTAAATGTGATTATCTTCGCTTGACCACTAATGACACTTGTGTCCCGTGCTTTCCGGTATGCGGAACGGACGGTGCGCAGAAAAACAGGCGATTGAATAACCATATAATGAAATCGAACAAACCAAAACTCTCATTTGCACAGATCTGGAATCTGAGCTTCGGCTTTATGGGCGTCCAGATAGGATACTCTCTTCAGAATTCCAATACATCCACCATATTGCAGTCGTTCGGGGCTGATCTCAGCACGCTCAGTTATTTCTGGCTCGCGGCTCCCATTGCAGGACTTATCGTCCAGCCTATCGTGGGAATGTTCTCTGACAAGACGTGGACCAGACTTGGCAGGCGCATACCGTTCATATTGGGCGGAGCCATCATATCGGCGTTGGCATTGATTCTTATGCCGAACTGTCCGAAGATGCTCGCGTTCGCACCGCTTCTGATGGGCGCGCTCATCTTCTTCTTTATGGACTTGTCGTTCAATATCACGATGCAGCCGTTCAGGGCGCTGGTCACCGATATGCTTGACGACAGCCAGAAGACGGAAGGCTTCGTGGTGCAGACTCTGCTCATCAATCTGGGAGCCGTAATCGGAGCGCTTCTTCCTCTCATAATGACTTGGATAGGGGTGAGTGACGAACCTGTTGAAGGCCACGTGTCCGCACATATCGCATATTCATATTATGCGGGCGGTGCGATCCTTCTTCTTTCTGTGCTTGTAACTTCTTTTAAGGTAAAGGAATATCCTCCGAAGGAGTTTGCACTTTATAACGGAGTTTCAGAAGAGGAGAAGCAGTCAGCCGGCCAGCCGAAGAAGAGTTTCGGACAGCTTCTCAGAGGTGTTCCCAAGGTGATGCTTCAGCTTGGAGTGACCCAGTTCTTCTCATGGGCTGCACTTTTCCTTATGTGGAATTATCTCAAACCTGCCATCACCGGCGTGGTTACGGACAATGCCGGAGTGGTCCTTTCCGAGGGTGCTACCGCCACTTGGGTGGGCGTGCTCAATGCCGTTTATCCTGTTCCGGCCTGCATAGTCGCCTTGTTTATGACTCAATTGGCCCGCCGTTACGGCAACCGCAGCGTGTATGCCGCCTGTCTGGCATTCGGCGCGCTTGGCTTCCTGGGACTTACGCTGATTCATAATCAGTATCTTATGATGATTCCTATGGTGTTCATAGGTATTGCCTGGGCAGGCATATTGGCTATGCCGTATGCGATACTCTCCCGTGCCATTGACGCATCTTGTGCCGGCGTATATATGGGGATATTCAATTTTACCATAGTCATCCCGCAGATATTTATGGGACTTTTGGGAGGAGTGATAGTCAAATACATATTCAACAGCAATGCTGTGGCTATGCTTGCTCTCGCAGGAGCGTTTATGCTTTGCGGTGCGATAAGCGTCGCATTTGTGGACAAACCTAAAAAATAACCGTCCGTCCCTCGCCCGGACGACCCTGCCGGATGTAGATAACCGAATAACACTGAAACACATATAACTAACAAAATGAAAAGGATAATGATTTTATTGGCCACAATGCTGACCGTGACCTCTTTGTCTGCTTCCGCTCAGGAGAAGTACGAGGTGAAGGGTATTGTCACGGATGCGTATGGCCCTGTCGTCGGAGCCGCTGTAATCGAGCAGGGGACTTCCAACGGCGTTCCTACCGGGATGGACGGAGATTATACCATAAAGGTGTCATCTCGCGACGCTGTCCTGGAGTTCAGCTGTATAGGATACGCTACGCTCACTTTCCGTGCCGGAGAGGTGCCTGCGGTAGTGGTCCTTAAAGACGATACCGTATTTCTGGAGGAAGCCGTGGCCATAGGTTACGGTTCCCAGAAGAAGAAGGAAGTGACGGGGTCCGTCGCTTCAGTCAAGTCGGAGGACTTCAATGCCGGCGTGAAGACCAGTCCCATAGGACTTCTTCAGGGTAAGGTGGCCGGTCTTAACATCAGCCGTTCCACGAGTGATCCTACCAGCACCGGATTCAATGTTCAGATCCGTGGTTTCTCCACACTTGACAAGGGTGCCGGCACATCGCCTCTTTATATAGTTGACGGCGTTCCGGTGAGCAGCATCGACAACATCTCTGTTGATGAAATCGCCTCTATGGACGTTCTCAAGGACGGTTCGGCTGCAGCCATCTACGGTACGAGAGGTACCAACGGTGTGATTATCATCACCACCAAGCGCGGGGAGAACTTCACCGACAAGGCTATGACCAAGGTGGAGTATGCAGGTTACGCTTCGCTTTCCGTACGTAACGGCAAGCAGGGTATGGCCACCCCAGAGGAGTTCATCAACCTCGCCGAGATTTCCGGCGGAGTCATAGAACCTCTTATCTATAAGGATGAAGACGGTAATCCGTATCAGACAGACTGGATGGCGGAGATCACCAGAAAGGCCGCTCTCACGCATAATCACAACGTGGCCATAACAGGTTCTTCAAGCAATTTCAACTACCGTGCTTCCATCAATTACAAGGACGCACAGGGAATAGCCCGCAACAATGAGCGTAACGAGATGATAGCCAAGCTCGCCGCTTCGCAGAAGGCTCTTCGCGGATGGCTCGATTTGAACTATGACTTCTCCTATATGCATTATCGCAACGACTATTTCTGCGGAGATTTCAAACAGGCTGCCATTCTCAACCCTACTATGCCGATTTATGACGCCACTACGGCATCAGGATACTATAATCCTCAGGGAACGGGCCTCACCAACCCTGTGGAGAATATGAACCAGAAGGAGTCTTACCAGACGGGCAATTATTTCAGGGGGTCCATCAAGGCCACCCTCAATATCCTTCCTGTAGAGGGCCTGAAGATCAATGCTTTCGGAGCCATAGAGGAAGGTGACAACGCTTCTTTCTGGGCCAATAAGCAGATAAACACCGATGTAGACGGTTCCGGTAAGGCCGGCCGCAGCAACAGCAGCAATTTCAACAAGCTTTTCGAGGTTACGGCGGATTACTCGCGCAGTTTCGGAAAGCATAACATTGCGGCCGTGGGAGGTTTTTCTTATCAGAATTTCCTGTACGACGGGTCGGATATAGAGAACAAGGGCTTCCCTACGGAGAGTATGAAGTATTATCAGATAGGAAACGGCGATGCAACAAAAACTTATCTCAAAGCATCTTCTTATCGTAACTCTAATACTTTAGCCGCATTCTTCGCCCGTGCCAATTACAATTATGACGAAAGATACCTCGTGTCAGCTTCGTTGCGCCGTGAGGGTTCTTCCCGTTTCGGTGCCAACAACAAATGGGGTTGGTTCCCTGCAGTCAGCCTCGGCTGGCGCGTGGTAGAGGAGGAATTTATGCAGAACGCACAGTGGGTGAACGACCTCAAAGTCCGTCTCGGCTTCGGTGTCACAGGTAACAACCTCGCTTCCGACCTTAAATCAGTAGCTATGCTTACAAACGGAGGAACATTCTGGTACAATGGCAAATATGTCTATACTTACGGTGTAGGCCAGAATGTCAATGCCGACCTGCGTTGGGAGAAGAAATACGAGTACAACCTGGGTGTGGATTTCGCTTTCCTGGACAACCGCATATACGGTAGTCTGGATACGTACTATCGTCAGACCAGGGATCTTCTCTGGGATTACGAAGTACCTACTCCTCCATATCAGTATTCTACACTTCTTGCCAATGCGGGACAGATGGACAGCTACGGTGTCGAGCTCGCAATCAGCGGTGTGCCGGTGAAGACCAAGGACTGGACGTGGGTTACAACTCCTACTCTTTCGTTCAACAAGAACGTGATAACCAAGCTTTCAGATCCTTCCAAGGGATTCAACTACAAGGAGACCACTACGGGTACCGTCAGCGAGACGGGTATAATGAACACCAACACCCAGATTCTCCGCGAGGGTCAGTCCGTAGGCACATTCTATGGATATAAGTTCCTCGCCATCAACAACGGAACCTGGTATTATTCTACTCCTGCCGGCGGCGTAGTCGACGGGGCAGGTGCTGCCGAAGGATACCGTCAGGAACTTGGCAATGCACAGCCGTGGTTTACGTTCGGTTGGAACAATACTCTCAGATACAAGAACCTGGACGCTTCCATCTTTATGCGCGGCGTAGTCGGAAACAAGATATTCAATCTCACACGTTGGGCTTTCGGTCCTACCAAGGCTGCTACCAACAACCTCTTTATGAAGGATGTCAAAGCCTCTGACGGAGTGGTTCTCACCAACAAGGAGCAATTCTCGGACTATTATCTTGAAGACGGTTCTTATCTCAAGGTGGACAACGTCACGATAGGCTACAACTTCAAGTTCAAGGAGGACAGTCTTGTGGACAATCTGCGTGTATATATCACGGGACAGAATCTCGCTACTCTTACCGCGTACAGCGGACAGGATCCGGAGGTCAACACCACCAGCGTCTGGAATCCGGGCATAGATTATTGTGATTTCTATCCTACGGTAGCCACTTTCCTCGTAGGTGTCAACATTACTTTCAAATAGAACGGTCATGAAGAAGATTATATATACAATAGCCTCTCTCGCAGCACTTTTCGGAGTGTCTTCCTGCAATAATATGCTTGACGAGGTGAATTATGGCAACCCTACCATAGAGGATATGATGACAAGCGAAGAGAATGTCATAATGATGGTGGGGCAGATATATGCCAATGTCAAATATACCCACGACCACTGGGGTTATTGGGGACTGGTCACCATAACCGCGGACGAGGGTCTGTGCGTTCCTCGTAACGGAGGTACAGACTGGAACGACGGAGGTTATTGGCTCAAACAGAACACTCACACGTGGGATCACCGCGGCGACGCTTTGAAAGAGGTGTGGAACATCACCGTTTCAGGTGCCGTGCAGTGCAACCAGATCATAAAGAACCTTAATGATTATAAGAGTTCGATGTCGGAAGAGGTGTATAACCAGTATCTGGGAGAGGTGGAAGTGATGCGTTCTTATTACTTCTATCTTATGTTCGAATGTTTCGGACGCATCCCTTATACGGAAGTGTATGAGGAGGTTACAGGCCCGCTTCTCGATCCTCAGGACGTATGGAGCCAGCTTGTGGCCACTCTTGAGCGCAATGCTCCAAATATGGCAGTGGTCAACGACGGCAACCGCGCCGCCAATTATGGCCGTACTACGCAGGGATTCGCATATTCTCTGCTGGCTCGACTCTACCTTAACGCCGAGAGCTACGGCTGCACCCTCGATAACGTGTTCAAGAACGTGGAGAAGCCTTCCCAGTTCTCAGGTTCGTTCTATGACAACTGCGTAAGATGCTGTGACAATGTAATCAACGCTGGTTCATATTCCATCGAGACGGACTATTTCCATAATTTCGCGCTCTTCAACGAGGACAGCAAGGAGGCCATATTCTCCATAGTGGAGAACGGCCTTACTGACGACGAGCACGATACGGGAAAAGTGAAGAACAAGTTCCGTATTCCGTACAATACGCACCATTATGGCATTCAGCACTATTACGGTACCATATTGGATACTTGGAACGGCTTCTGCGCACGTCCTTCATATCTGGACATATTCAAGTCCAAGACCTCTCCTACACGTAATGCGGAGGATATGCTCGACAATTCCAAGATGAAGGGATATTACAATTCGGATCTCCGCGGCCCGGGAACAGAACTTAACGGGACAGCCAATGCCAAGACCTGGGGATGGTTCGTGGGTCCGGTTTACAAGAAAGGCTCTACTACGGATTATTATCTCGATACCAAGGTGGTTGACGCCGATAATCCTAAAGGTACGCCTACCGTTCTCCACGTAGGCATAACCAGCATATTCGATGCAAGCAACTTCGACGGTGCGCGTCTCAACAAATGGGAGATAGACAAGACCGGTACATACAAGTACGGAGAGAACGATATGCCTGTCATCCGTTACGCCGATGTTCTCTGGATGAAGATAGAGGCTATCCTCAGAGGCGGCGCAGGATCAGTGGCTGATGTTACTTCTCTTCCTGATTTCAAGACTCTTATGACCCGCAGCTTCGCGTATGACGCAGATCCTCAGAAGGCTTATACGGACGCTTACGGCGATGTTGATTCCTGGACTCTGGATGACGTGCTCGCAGAACGCGGACGTGAGTTCAGCTGGGAGATGACACGCCGCCGTGACCTTATCCGCTATGGAAAGTATAATGATATACAGTATGTTACTGATTCCAAAGCGAAAGAGGCCGTTCGCAAGTGGTTCCCTATTCCATATTCTGTTCTCGAGAAGTCGAAACTCGATGAGAATGGTAACAAGATCTGGACACAGACCCCTGGTTACGAGAATCTTTAAATTGAAACTACACAATAAACATTTTAATTACTAACACTTTATTTTTATTATTATGAAAAAGGTTTTTTATCTGATTTCAGCTGTTGCTCTCCTCGGAAGCTTGGTTTCCTGCAACAAGGAGAAAAATAACGGTAAAATCGATTTCGACGATCTCGTCCTGGACGGATTCTATGTTTATGGCGAGGCTACAGGAACTCCTGACAAGGTGCTTTCAATAAATGCTATGGCTGCCGGCTCCAACGAGGTGGACAAGACCGTGCGCGCAGGTATGTATGAGAAATACATCTATCTTGAGGGCGGTAAGGAATTCTCTCTTATCGAGAATGTGGCAGGAAGCAAGACATTCTACGGAGCAGAACTCGCCGAGGTCAATTATGGTCTCGGAACAGAGGAGAATCCCGGAAAGAACTTTGCTGATAACCCTAATATGAATATCCTTCAGGGTAAGCTCATTGTAGGAGAAAGTGCTCCTGCACTCAAAGTTTCTGAAAGCGGACTTTATCACATCGTCCTTGACAACAACACTAACAAGGACCTTGCTCAGGGTGCGCAGATCATCATCCAGAAGGCAGACTGGGGCGTTCGTGGAGGATGCAACAGCTGGGGATTCACTGCAGGTGAGGCTTCAGCAAAGGCTGCTGACGGTTCCATCACTTATACTTGGACAGATCTTGATTTCCCTGCCAAGGGTGAATTCAAATTCGCTTCTTGTCACGGTTGGAAGATCAATCTTGACGAGGAGGGCGTTGTAAAGGCTGAGGTTGGTCTCGGTCTTACAGACGGCAAACTTTCCAATACCGGCGGTAACATCGGTGTCGGTGATAAAGGTGGTCTTTACAAGCTTACTCTTACCTACACTCCTAAGGCAGGTGCTGTGGCAGACGCGTTCACTTATACCGTAGAGCTTACTAAGGAATCCACTCTTCCTACAGAGTGCTATCTTATCGGTGAAGGTATAGCAGGCTGGGAGCTTCCTGGCAACGAGGTGGCTATGATTCCTGTTCACAGTGAGCCGGGTGCATTCTGGGCTATCCGTTATCTCGAGGCAAACAAGACCTTCAAATTCAGTCAGGTTGCTACCGGTTGGGGTAAGGATTTCTATGGCCTTGGCACTGACACAGGTTATGAGAAAGAGGGCACCAACTGCTATGTAACTGAAAGCGGTCTTTATATGATAGAGGTCGGATTCGCTTCCAACACCGTTACCGTATCAAAGGCTGAGGTTTACGGAATAGGTGATGTGTTCGGCGGCTGGGACGAAGGAAAATATCCTTTCACCGTAAGTGACAATCTGTTCACCATAACCGCTACGAAAGAAGGTAATCTTCGTATCTATGCCAAGTCTACATTTGCCGCAGCTGTAGGCAACTGGTGGCATCGTGAGTTCAATATCTATGACGGAAAGATAGTTTACCGTGCTGACGGCGGTGATCAGGAAGCAGTTCCTGTAACTGCAGGTCAGAGCATTACTCTCGATTTCAATGCCGGAACAGGTACTATCAAATAATGTACTGTCAGATATTGGAATTACAGTAATCTGAATGTATTGGCCAGCGGCTCTTGATCGGGCCGCTGGCTGCGAGTATAATAAAGTGAATCTTAAGTATGAAAAATAAGAAACTGCTTTTTCAGTTTTTCTTTTCTCTTGTTCTGGTCTGCTCCTGTGACAAGCAGAATCCGTCCGATGCGCCTGACGACAAGAACAAGGATCTGGACAAATTGGCCTATGGCCTGTCCGTGCTGCCGGAAAAGCCTTCAGCGGACGCGGCCTGCACGCTTTATTACAAGGCCGGAGGCGGATTCCCGTTTGAGGGGTACACGGATCCCTTGTATGCTCATATCGGTATAGTCAATCTTCAATGGGATCACGTCCAGGCGCAGTGGAATGAAAACATAGACAAGTGCCGCTGGCAAAAGACAGAGGTGGATAATCTATGGGCTCTTCCTATAGGACCGTCAATACGTGAGTGGTTCGGTGCGGGGGAGGATGAGGCTATAACCAAGATAGGTGTGGTGGTCCGGAGTGCGGACGGAAAGAAGCAGACCGTTGACCTGTTCTGTCAGGTGGAGGACGGAGAACACGGATTCAAGCCTTATGACGTGGTGGAGGAAAATCTGCCCGCAGGCGTGCAGCAAGGCATCAATTATATGTCTTCCACCGAGGTGACATTGGCCCTGTACGAGAAAGACAAGAACGGAGGACGCTATGCTCACGCCCTGGTGGTGGGCGATTTCAATGACTGGACGCTTTCTCATCCTTATGAGATGAAGCGCGATGAGCAGGCGGGATGCTGGTGGATCACTCTTGCCGGCCTTCAGGAGGGAAAGGAATATCGCTTCCAGTATCATCTCATATCCTCTGGCGGAGAGATTACAAGGCTGAGCGACCCTTATTCTGAGATTGTATACAGCACTGATGATCAGTGGATTTCTTCTTCCACTTACCATGACCTTCCTTCATATCCTGACGGTGCGGCGGGTCTGGTGTCCGCATTTCAGACTTCGCGTCCTCAGTATGACTGGAAAGTGGCTGATTACAAGATAACAGACCCTGATGATCTGATAATTTACGAGATGCATCTGCGCGATTTCTCCGCGAGCAAAAACCTGGACGGGGCTCTTGATCGTCTTGATTACATTCAGGCTCTTGGCGTGAATGCGGTGGAGCTTATGCCTGTTCAGGAATTCGACGGCAATGACAGTTGGGGATATAATCCGTGCAGCTATTTCGCTCTGGACAAGGCTTATGGTACGCGGGAAAAGTATAAGGAATTCGTAGACGGGTGTCACAGCCGTGGCCTTGCCGTTCTGGTGGACGTGGTGTATAATCACGCGACCGGAGCTCATCCTATGGCGAAGATGTATTGGGACGCTTCCGCGAACAAGACTGCGGAGAACAATCCGTTTTTTAATGTGGACGCCCCTCATCCGTATTCGGTATTTCACGACTGGAATCACGAGAATCCTCTGGTGCGCGAGCATATCAAAAGGAGCCTGAGGTATCTTCTTGAAGAGTACCACATCGACGGATTCCGTTTCGATCTCACCAAGGGATTCACTCAGAAAAAGAGCACCGAAAGCACGGCGGCTAATTATGACGCATCGAGAATAGCCATTCTCAAGGATTATGCTTCCTGCATATTTGAGGCTAAAAGTGATGCGGTGGTGGTTTTCGAGCATTTCTGCGAGACGCGCGAAGAGAAGGAATTGGCAGACAGTGGGATAAAGCTGTGGCGTAATCTGAACAACGCTTATTGTCAGACAGCTATGGGATGGCTCAGCGACGGGGACGACCTCTCGGGTATGTGGACGGGCAGTTCTATGCCTTTCGGTTCTCTGGTTGGTTTTCAGGAAAGTCACGACGAGGAGCGCACCGCATACAAATCCCTTATGTGGGGTAACGGGATTTCTTCTGATTTGGCTGCGAGGATGCAGCGTGAGGCGCTCAATGCGGCGTTTTCTCTGCTGATTCCGGGCCCTAAGATGATTTGGCAGTTCCAGGAACTGGGCTATGACATCTCTATAGAGGAAAACGGGCGGACCGGTGCCAAGCCTTTGCATTGGGATTATCTGCAAATCCCTGAACGTAAAGCTCTTTATGACGCTTATGGGGAGATTCTTTCACTGCGCGGGAGTTATCCTGAATTCTTCCGGTCTTCCGCCGCGTTTTCTGCTCAGATAGGCAGCGGAAGGAAGATACGCACCATTACCATCACATCTGACACGGGAAAGACGCTTTCCGTTGTCGGCAATTTTGACATCTCGGATACCGAGGTTTCAGGAGAAACCCTTTCGGCGGGAGAATATAGAATAACGGTTGAATAGATGAAGAAATTATCATTAATAGTTGCGGTTCTGTTGGCATTGGCCTGGGGATGTACTAAAGAGGTGAAGCCCGAGGTTATCGTGGATCCTGATACGGAGAAGCCTGATTCGGGAGATTCTGATGATAAGGGTGACGGAGGTAAGGATGACGGGGAGTCATATTCTGCCGAGGAAGGTCTTGAGTATATGTTCAGCGGGAAAGGTATACCGGAATTCCACGTGACGGTTACTCTGAGCGAATGGAACAGGCTTCTGGCGGAGTATGACAGGAATTCAAATACATCGGAGTACATAAGCGCCGATGTGAAGTATGTCGGCAACGGAGATGAGATAAGTATTTCCGACATAGGACTCCGTCTTAAAGGCAATACGTCGCGTCGCAGGCCGGAGGGGAACGGCGGTCAGATGCACGAGGCGGGCAAGACGCAGTGGCATCACTGTCATTACCAGTTCAATTTCACCAAGTACAATAAAGACAGCGCACACGAGCTCCACGGAGTCAAGAAACTGTACCTCAAATGGTTCAACGGCGATCCCGCTTATGTGAGAGAGGTGTATTGCTTTGATCTTTTCCGTCGTGCCGGAGTGTGGACCGCTCCCAACAACGGCTATTGCCGACTGTGGATACAGATTGAGGGGGACCCGGATCAGACTTATCTGGGCGTTTATGAGATGAACGAGACCATAGACGGACGTTATGCCAATGCCCGCAGCGATCAGTTCGGAAACAAGGACGGATTCCTATGGAAATGTTCTTATGGTGCGTCTCTCGCATCTGCTGATGATTATCTTTTCGGAATGGACGGATCTGACAAGACCTACGAGCTGAAGACCCAGAATGAGGACTATCAGGCTGCAAAGGATCAGCTTCAGGACTTCATTAAGAAGGTCGCCGGAAAGGGTGACGAGAGTTTTTATGCCTGGATAAAGCAGGTGTGCGATGTCGATCTTCTTCTTAAAACGTATGCAGTGAATGTGGCCGTGGGTATGTGGGATGATTACTGGAAGAACAAGAACAATTATTATATCTATTTCAATTCCAAGGATAAATACGAGTATCAGTTCTTTTTCATCCCTTATGATTATGACAATACGCTTGGAACATCGCACCTGGGGATGGATTCCGGAAGGCAGGACCCTCTTAACTGGGGAGATAATTCCAATCCGTTGATATACAAATTGCTGCGCCACGTGGAATTCAGGAAGATTTATAAAGACGCACTTCTTTCTCTGGTGGACCCTGAAAGCGGAGAGTTTTATTATCAGACCTCTATGACAAGAATCAGGAATTGGCACGAGATGATAGCCCCGTACGTGTCTAATGACACGGGTGAGGATATGAGTATAGAGGACAGGCCCGCGTCGTTCGGCAATCATTCTGAATACCGCCTGCTCGACGAGAACAACAATTACTTTAAGATAAGAACAGAAACCATCAACAGATATTGCAAATGAGAACACTGAGACCTATCCTTCTGGCAGCATCGCTTCTTATGCTTTGCACGGCCTGCCATAAGAAAACAGCGCACGCCTTTTGGACTTACGACAGCGTGGTATATGAGATGAACGTTCGCCAATACACTCCTGAAGGGACTTTCGCAGCTGCACAGGCGCAATTGCCCCGACTTAAAAGACTTGGCGTGGATGTGATATGGCTTATGCCGATTTATCCCATAGGAGTGGAGCAGCGCAAAGGTACGCTCGGATCGTATTATGCCGTCAGAGATTATTGCGCAGTCAATCCTGAATACGGAGATATGAAGGATTTCGAGAGTTTCCTTGCCGAGGCCAAGGAGCTCGGGTTTCGCGTAATTCTCGACTGGGTGGCCAATCACACCTCTCCTGACGCGGTATGGATAAAAAGCGAGAGTCCTGACTGGTACGAGAGGGATTCACTCGGAAGAACCATAGTTCAGTATGACTGGACAGACATAGCCGCCCTGAATTATGACAATCCTGCAGTGTGGAAAGCTCAGCAGGATGCTATGCGTTTCTGGATGAAAAAGGGGATAGACGGTTTCCGCTGCGATATGGCCTGCGAAGTGCCTTTCGAGTTCTGGCAGAGAACCATCTCGGATCTTCGTGCGGACTATCCGCAGATGTATATGCTCGCGGAGGGGGAGAACCCTCGGCTTCACGAAGTGGGATTCGACGCTTCTTATGCTTGGAAGCTGCATCATCTTCTCAATGACATAGCTCAGGGTAAAAAGGGTGTTCCCGACCTTTTGCAATATGTCGAAGAGGATGCCGCAGAGTATCCTTCGGATGCGTTCCGTCTGATGTTCACCTCCAATCACGACGAGAATTCCTGGGCCGGGACCGAGTTCAAAAGAATGGGGGATGCCGCCCGGGTTATGGCGGTGCTTACTTTCACCCTTCCTTGTGGGGAGCCTCTGATATACACCGGTCAGGAGATGGGCTGGAACCACCGTTTCCAGTTTTTCGAAAAGGACCCTGTACCGCTTTGGCAGGAGAATGAATATACGGACTTCTATAAGAAACTCATAGCCTTGAGACATTCGCATCCCGCCCTTCGTCCTGGTGATTGCGGAGGCAGTTTCGAGGTGTTGTCAAGTACGGATGACACCCTTGTTTTCCGTCGTACTCTTGGTAAGGACACCGTTACGGTGACCGCACAGCTTCGTGCTCCGTGGAATTGGTCTATAGAATAAAAGAATATGAAAAGAATTGTCTACATTATCGCTTGTGCATTGGCATTGAGTGCCTGTTCAGGAAAGACCGCATTTGATTGCGGATCTGTGAAGGACGCTTCCCGGGAGCAGATAGAGCGTGTCGAACCGCTTTCCTGGTGGGTGGGGATGAATACCCCGCTGCAGCTTATGGCGTGCGGTGAGGGTGTGTCCGGATATGATGTGCGCTTCGAAGGCGGAAGGGGCGTGAAGGTGGAGAAGGTCCATAAGGCGGACAGTCCGAACTATCTTTTTGTGGATGTGTCCGTATCCGCAAAGGCTCAGGCAGGAGAGTATTATCTTGTATTCTCAAAGGACGGAAAGGATTGTTTCAAATACGCCTACCGGATAGACAGCCGCGTCGAGGGTTCGGCTCTTAGAAAAAGTTTTTCGAGTGCGGATATGATATATCTCATTATGCCCGACCGTTTTTCCAACGGTGACCCTTCCAATGACACGGTACCGCAAATGACAGAGAAGGCTAACCCAAAGGCCTTTTTCGGACGTCACGGAGGAGACATACAGGGTATCATAGATCATCTGGACTATATCGCGGGGCTCGGTGCCACCGCCATCTGGCCTACACCGCTTCTTTGTGACAATGCTGCGAGAGAGTCTTACCACGGTTATGCCTGCTCGGATTATTATCATATAGATCCGCGTTTCGGCAGTAACGAAAAGTATCGAGAGATGGTCTCTCAGGCTCATAAGCGCGGACTCAAGATAATAATGGACATAGTGACCAATCACTGCGGTACTTCGCACTGGTGGATGAAGGATCTTCCTTTTAAGGATTGGATTCATCAGTATCCCGAGTACACGGGAACCAACGTTTGTTTTTCAACCAATATGGATACCAACGCCTCCCGTAAGGACCTTGAGATACAGGAGAGCGGATGGTTCGTGCCGTCTATGCCCGATATGAATCTGGATAACGAGTATGTGCTCAACTACTTCACTCAGTGGGCGGTTTGGTGGATAGAAAGCGCCGGGATAGACGGCCTTCGCGTGGACACTTATCCGTATAACGAGAAGAATCCTATGTCCCGCTGGTGCAAGGCTTTGACTGCGGAGTATCCTAATCTTAACATAGTGGGAGAGTGCTGGACCTCGTCCATACCGCAATTGGCCTACTGGCAGAAGGGAGACCTGAATCGTGACGGGTTCAATTCAAATCTTCCATCGGTTATGGATTTCCCTCTGCACGACGCCCTGCGCGCAGGCCTTAATGAAGGCGCCGGTTGGGGACGCGGGATGACACGTATCTATGACATACTTTCACACGATTATCTGTATTCTGACATCAACAACGTGTTGATTTTCGCTGGCAACCACGATACTGACAGGATAGGCGATGTGGTAGGGAAGGATCCGGCCAAGATGAAGCTTGCCTTCACTTTGCTCGCCACTCTTCGCGGCATTCCGCAGGTGTTCGGGGGAGACGAGATTCTTCAGGTCTCAGCCGACCGCTCTCAGGGGCACGGCGGACTCCGTGTGGATTTTCAGGACAATTGGCAGGAAAACAAGACTTCGGCAGATCTTCACGACTATGTGAGCAGGCTGTTCAATTGGCGTAAGACTGCGAAGGCCGTTCACGACGGGCGTACGCTGCATTTCATCACCCGTGACAACACTTACGCATTCTTCCGATATGACGACTCTCAGGCGGTGTTCGTATTCATAAACAATTCACCTGACGCCAAGCGCGTTCCGTGGTCGTATTACTCGGAGATTACGTCAACTCTCGGTCGCGGAGTGGATGTGCTGTCAGCAGAGGACATTGTCGTGGATGACAACACTCTCGTGCAGGGCAACAGCGCGCTGGTAGTCGATTTCAGCAGAAAACCAGTTACGGACAGATAGTAACTGACTGTTATAAATTACTTAAATCAGGATTCGACAGCCGGGGCTTTTTTGCTGGTGCTCACCATTATGACACCTGCCATTACGGCTCCGGCGGTAAGGATCTTCTGAATGCTCAGAGTATCCATCCCGATTATGATGCTGATGGTAGTCGCCACTATAGGCTGGCAGTAATTGTACATACTTACCAGCGTAGGACGTATATTCTTCTGTCCCACAGGGATAAGGAAGTAGGATATGAACGTGGCGCACAGTACCAGGAATGCCAATTCCAGACCGAGGCTTCCGTTGAGCACGCTCCAGTTGAAATGAACAAGCTCCTTCCCGGAGAATGGGAGGGTCATCACAGCTGCGAAGAGGAATATCCATTTCATAAATGTGACGACCGAATATTTTTGAATCAGCGGGCGGAACATTCCAAGATACAGGGCGAAGAAGATGCCGTTTGACACCATCAGAAGCACACCGAAAAGCGAGTTGCTTGTGGCTCCGGACGTACTGTGCGTACTGTCGAGAATAAGAAACACTATTCCTATGAAACTGATCATCACACCGGCGAATTTTTTCGGCGTGATAGGTTCTTTTACGGCTATCGCGGCTATGAACATAGTGTAGATAGGGGTGAGCGAACTGAGAATGGAGCTCGTCATAGGAGTTATCTCAGGCAGTGCCGTAAGGAAGGTGAATTGCGGGGCGAAAAAGCCCAGAAGTGAAGCGAGCGCTATCTTCGGGAAGTCCTTTTTGTCCACCCTTTCTTTAGGTGTGAACAGCGAGATGATCCAGAAAAGTGTGCCTGCTCCTATGGCTCTTATGCTGAAAAGTGATATTGATGAAAGAATGTGACTGCCAGTCAGATCTTTACAGGTAACGATATTGATTCCGAAAATGGAATAAGCGATAAAACAGGAAAGATGTCCTATTAGTTCTTTACTGATTTTCATCTGTTGTATTTGTCTCCTCTGCCGTCTCTTCCGATGGTTTTTCTTTTAGTTTGTTTTTTATCGAACGTATTGCGTATAAAGCGATTTTGTCGAACGGTATGGCGTCAGATATGCTTTTTATGGCGCTTGCAACCAGGCTTGCAGGCATAAATGACTGCTTGGTCTCTTCCCAACCTGACAGAAGCTTCTCTTTCTGCAGGCCAATTTTGTTCGAAACTATCTCTCTTGCCGTGTCCAGAGACCGTATGTCCTTAATGTCAGAGTATTTCATCTTCAGCTTTGTCTTCAAAGAAAATATTGATGAACGTCTTTACGAAGCTGTTTATGAACAGTTTCTTGCGCAGCAGGTAAAGGACAAGAGTGATGATCGCGAAAACTCCGGCTATTATGAATGCTCCGGCGGCGTAATTGTCTATGATGTGTCCCAAGATAAGTACTCCGCCTATGGCCGCTGCGATGAGAACTATGTTTACAAGAGAGAGCAGAAGTATCGCCACCAGGACCTTCTGGAGTGTGATGGAAAGTCCCTTGGCAGTCCTCAGCTTTATCTCATCCAGCTTGAGATCTACGTATTTGCCTACCTGATCGGAAAAGTCCTCTGCAGGTTTTGTGAACGGATTATTCATAATTCTTCTCCTTCGTGTCAAGAAGCTTTTCAACTTTTTCGAGCTGCTGCAGAATTCTTCCTTTTATCTCCTCCTTGTCAGGTGAGATAAGCATACCGATAGCCGTTCCCACAGCCGTACCGGCAAGAAATGATAAAACTGAACTGCTTTTCATTCCGCAAATTTACTCTTAATTATGATTTTAACAAACTCAAGTTTCGCAAGTGATAAAAATATTGCCTTTATGCTATGAAAGCTATATATATGGCGCATAGGACAAGCGCGATGGCGGATCCTATATTGACGTTCTTGTAATGGCTGTAGTAAAGGTCCGATAGAAAGCTACCTGCCATAAGCCAGATGAAATTGGCCCCGGGACCGGCGATGAGAAGAGCTGCCGCTACGGGAAGCATATCCGTGAAACTGTTCGAATAGGGCAGGACGAAGGTGCTGAAAGTGCTTATCTCGAAGAGGAGTATCTTGGCATTGGTCAGCTGCATTATCATTCCGCTGATGAAGGTGCAGTCACCCTTCTGGTTATCCCTGTCGTCGTGGCTTCGGTATATCTTGTATGCCAGGTATACGATGTACAGAGCTCCCAGGTACTTGAGGTATTTCACATAGTCTCCGAGCGCTTCACCTATGAAGTGGGTCAGCAGAGCCATAAGCAGAACCGCGATGCAAGCACCCGTAAACAGCCCCGCCCAGACCTTCAAGGCTTTACGTCTTCCGAATCTTATGGCTGTCGTCAGGGAGAAGATGTTGGCCGGCCCGGGGGTGAATCCTACGATTATTATTTGCAAAAGCAGTGCTGCTGTCACCATTATGGATTTCTCTTAAGTTTTTCTACAAAATTGTCTATCACGCGCATCTCGTGTGCAATTCTTATGCCTTGAGGACAGTGGACCTCGCACTGATGGCAGCCTATGCAATGGTTGGCCTGACGCAGTTTCGGCACGCGTCTGTCGTAACCTATCAGAAAGGCTCTCCGTTGTTTCGCGTAGGCGGAATCGTCCTTCCCGTGATTAGGGAAATTGCCTTCATTTATGCATTTGTTATAGTGCGAGAAGATGGCCGGGATATTGAGCCCGTACGGACAAGGCATACAGTAGTTGCATTCGTTGCAAGGGATGGTCTTAAGGTTGATGATGTCCGAGGCGATGCCCATAAGGAATTCGTGCTCCTCAGCGCTTATAGGCTCCAGAGGGGAGTAGGTGGCGGTATTCTCTATCAGATGCTCCATATAGGTCATTCCGCTGAGTACGCAAAGCACCCCGTCAGGTGTGCCGGCGAAACGGAAGGCCCAGCTGGCTATGCTTTTCTCCGGCTCCCGCTGCTTCAGTTTGGCTGCGATGTTCTGCGACACTTTCGCGAGCCTGCCTCCCAGGAGCGGTTCCATTATGGTGGCGGGAATGCCCCTTTTGTGCAGTTCTTCGTACAGATAAGACGCGTTGGTGTTACGATCGTTGATTTCCTTCGCGTAATTCCAGTCCAGATAATTGAGTTCTATCTGTGCGAAATCCCAATGGTACTTTCCTTCGTCGTGCCACTTGAGGGCGAGATCGAAGACGGCCACGTCGCCGTGGTATGAGAAGCCGAGATTGCGTATGCGTCCGTTTTTCCTCTGTTCCACCAGGTAATCCAGAAGGCCGTTGTCTATGTAGCGTGCGTAGAATTCACTCATTCCTTCGCCCATTCCTATGGCGTGAAGGAGCAGATAGTCCACATAGTCGGTCTGAAGCTCAGAGAGGGAGTTCTCGAACATCTCTTTTCCGGCTTCAAGGCTCCAGGTGTCCGGAGAGAAGTTGGAAAGCTTGGTCGCTATGTAATATGACTTGCGGTTGTGTCTTGCGAGGGCCGTTCCCGTGGCTTTTTCGGAGAGACCCCTGCAGTATGCCGGAGATGTGTCGAAATAATTGATGCCGTGCTCGAGAGCGTAGTCTATCTGGCGGTTGACCATCTCCTGGTCTACTACCGCGTTATTGCCTTCGCCTGTCATAGGAAGACGCATCATTCCGTATCCGAGAAGAGACACCTTGTCGGAAGTGTTGGGATTGATGCGGTAGGTCATCTCGCCTGAAGCTTTACCCTCACCTCCGTCTCTGCATCCTGCTATGGACAGTGAAGTGGCTGCCAACGACCCGGCTCCCAGATATTTGATAAAATCCCGTCTGCTTATATTCTTCGACATAACTGTTTCTATATTAATCTATGAACTTCGTGTCCTTCGACATATATTGCGCTGTATGGTCTTGATGGACAAAGGTTTTCGCAAGCCCCGCATCCTATGCAGCGTGACGTGTTCACGGACGGGATGCGAAGACTGTCTTTCGACGTCGGGTCCAGTCTTACCATAGAAATGGCACCGACAGGGCAGTGTTTTGCGCAGTTCCCGCAGCTGACTCCATCCGTTACGGGCACGCAATTTTCTCTTATCCATACGGCGTGTCCTATCTGTATGGAAGATTTGTCCTCCAAAGAAATCGGCCTTATGGCTCCGGCAGGGCATACGGTGCTGCATTTGTTGCATTCCGGCCTGCAATAACCCCTCTCGTAGGAGACGGTAGGCTGCATAAGTTTGAGAAGATCCCCCGAAGGGCGAAGCACATCGTTAGGACAGGCGGACACGCATAATTGGCATCCGGTGCAGTGCGAGGCCATATTTTTGGCGGATAGTGATCCTGCCGGGGTGATGGCTGTCTGCCGCTTCGGCTCCTTTTTCTTCTCTATGACTGCCAATCCTCCATCTACCTTTTTCTTGCTCTGCGCTCTTGCCAATTCCGTCGTGGCGAGTGCTGCTCCTATTATGAATGCACGTCGCGTGTTGTTTTCGTTTGTGTCGGCTTTGGCCTCCTTGGCCTTGGAAGGTTTATGGGAAAAGCTTATGGCTTTGCGTCTGCATTTGCCTATGCAGTCTCCGCATACGACGCATCTGGAGTAGTCTATGCTGTGGTTCTTTATATCTATGCAGGAAGCTTTGCAGTTCTTGGCGCAGAGGCTGCAGCCTGTGCAGGCGTTTTCGTCTATGTGTATCTTGAACCACGCGTGTTTGGAGAAGAAAGAGAGGAAGGTTCCGACAGGGCAGAACGAGTTGCAGTACTCCCTGCCGCCACGCCACGAAAGGACCACCACGACCACCAGGGTGAGCGCCGCGATGATGAATGTAGGCAGGCTGCGTACCCAAACTT
Organism: Treponemataceae bacterium; assembly: GCA_963635625.1. GTDB lineage: Bacteria > Bacteroidota > Bacteroidia > Bacteroidales > UBA932 > Cryptobacteroides. The sequence continues at coordinate 48,452 of CAVHGF010000008.1, forward strand.
CTTTGGAGTAGAAAGCGTATGAATTGGCACGCTCGGAAATCAATGCCAAGACGTTGTTGCCGGCCTCCCAGATAGGGGAGAAGAGGTTTGTCACTATTCTTCCGTAGGCGCTGTATGGCGCAAGCAATGCCGTGACTGAACCTATGGAGAATATGATGGAGATGATAAGTGCCGCGAGCACGGTATATCTGAGTGTCTGCCTTGATTCGTGATAGCGAAACCTGTTTCTTTTCTTTTTTCCGGCCAAGTGCGAAACTCCGTCCTGGAATACTCCCAGCGGGCATATCGTAGAGCAGTATATGCGACCGAGAAGAAGGGTGAGGCACAAGATGGCCAATATCACCCCTATATTTATGGACAGTACCGCCGGCAGAAACTGGATTTTTGCCATCCAGCCCAGATAGGTTTTAAGGATTCCTGTAAAGTCTAGAAACAGCGCCGTAATCAGCAGGAAAAAGATTAGGGCGCATACGGAACGGATCTTTCTCAGCATATGTAATATTATTATCGCCAGTCAGGTGCCGAAGCGACTGGTTTTGCACGTTACTCGTGCGAAATTACATAATTTTTGTGAAAAATAATACCGGACATAACTAATGATAGGGATGTGAAAACTGTAATATGGATTTGATGTGAAGTTAGGTCCGATAAAATTTTGGGCCTGACTTTTCCATAACTCAAGTTCCGCAGACTGCGTAACTTTTGGGCGTGAGCCCGTTCATCCGGGCTGACCTTCCGGTCCGATCCGGGAGATTCCGATGCTTTTCGAAGCCGAAAGCTGAGATCAAGCAATCGTCCGTGTTGGTTTTCTATGTAGGGAAAGCCAATTTTACGAATTTAGCAATTTTTGCCCTCGCGGACAAAAATAAAAGGTCAAAATTGTGATAATGTCCGAGATAATGGCTATCTTCGCACATTGTGAGCACAACATCATATAAAACACTTATCAAGTGTCTTGGGGGGGGGCTGTAACTCTCTCATATACTGATGTTTATATTTATTCCGCCCGTTATCTTCACTGGTGACGGGCGGATTTTTCGTATTATATACGCTGCAACAGAAAATCAAACAAAAACCATAAAACAATGAA
>CAVHGF010000009.1:0-49307 GCA_963635625.1 Treponemataceae bacterium
CTCTATGTCAAGACGGAGTACAGCACTTCGAACGGCAGGATAGACATAAGCATCGATACGGACAAGTATGTTTACATCATAGAACTGAAGATGGACCAGTCACCGGAGATTGCTTTGGCGCAGATAGAGGAAAAGGGCTATGCCAAGCCGTTCCTCGCCTCCGGCAAGCAGATCATAAAGCTCGGCATCAACTTCTCCTCGCAGACCCGCACCGTTGATGGATGGAAGTATGAGACACTCGGATAGATTGTTTTTCGCGGTTCTTCGGGGATTATCTGATGAAGGCCTTTAAGTCGCTGCGGCGCGGTGAGTGAGAGGGCGATGTTCCGACAGAAAGCGACGAGCAGATATTCAGCATTCGTCCAGTACTTCTGCGAACAGACTCATCTCCTTCGGCGTAATGCCCAGTTGTATCGCCAGTTTTCGCCATCCCTTTACAACTCCGACCACTTCTGAGATAATCACTTCTGCGAGATTTCTCTCTATCATATAGTCCTCGCACGCATTAAGCAGAATGCTTGTGCTCGATTTGTTGGAAGTTGAAGAAATGAGTAGGCTTTGAAATTTTTTCAAGCCGGGATTTATGTCGTATGCAGGAGACAAAGTCCATCCTTTCGGGGTCAAAAGAAAACCATGATTTCGAAAATGATCATCACTGTTTCCGATACAGATATTAAAGGCTACCCGACGATATAGTTCTTGCAGATTCCGTTTTACGTCAGTGCAGTTTCGAATGATGAAGTCGACGATATCCAGGTAGCCGTATCCGGTAGTCGCATTGTCCCCGTCATCGAGACCTAACAAAGTCATTGCGGACGCAAAATGAATACGTCTTCCGTCTTTTGTTCTGTCAAAGCGTCGCGACAGTAGGGTGTGGTAAGGACCCTCAACAGATAATACCTTGGTTTCAGCTGCATTTATTCCTGCTTTTAAGGCTAACCGATGACTGAAATGCTCCCATAGACCTACATCATAATCATCTTTTCGGGACGGAAACTTTGCCATATAAAGAGTTTTATCAGTATCAATAACATTGGCTTTAGGCCTTGCGCCGCCCAAAGATGTTCCCGGCTGTACGAGTTGAACTATCCACTTCTTGTCGGGGAGAGAATTGTTTTCTTCACTTTTTTCTATCTCGGAGCTGGCTGCGGTCAACTCCCTGATATCTGTCACAGGCGGAACCCTCAATGTATCGCTTGTATTTACGAATCCACAGTCAGTAGTTTCTTTAAAGCGGAATCCTCCCATTCGTGAGAAATCATCGATGCCGGTTAAAAAATCAAACGATGATAATCTCCTTAACGGCCTTTTTTCTTCTGTCGCCGCAATCTGTTCGCGACGCAACAATAATGTGCGTCCCCACCGGTCAGGCAACGCATCTGAAAAGCACCCGAATATATCTTTACCCGGAAGTGTGTATTGTTGTCCGGGATAGTTGTTCAAATCCGCACTCAAGAACAGTTCGCCGTGCTTTTTCAGCCACCCGGTATTATAGGTAAAGCAATAACTGTCAGTACCTCGAATGGACTCATATCCTAATTCGCCTATGAGTTCAATCTCATTCAGCCAATCAAAATCGGCATATACATACATTTTTTTCATTGCCTACTCCTTTTTGGAAGCACGTTTCCTTGAACCTAGACTCAAGTCCTGCAAGGTTTTGCCCAATTTGTCTTCTTTTGCAAGATAAAGAATATCATCGTCCAACTGCAGGGCATACAACACGCGCAGATAGATTCCTATCGCCACTGTCGGCGCACCTTTTTCTATCCTCGAAATGGTGAGTGGTGAGCAGGTTGCACGTTCCGCCACCTGTGCGATACTCAGATTTCTGCGCAGCCGGGCCAATTTGATTTGTTCTCCGACGATCAACATCTTCTGCTCCAATTTTCGCGGAAGTTTTGTTCCCATTGTGTTCTTTGTCATATCAATCTATCATATAATATGCAAATATACAAATTTTCTCTTATTTAATGATAGATTGAGTGGATTCAGCGGTCACTCTTACCACTGCTTGTCGAAGGTGAATCGGGCGGTGAAGTGAGGAAGGCCGGCGACCTTGCCCTCGAAAACCACGACCGTAGAGGTCTCGTTGCGGGTGACTTTGCGGAAGATATCCACCACCTCGCCGTAGCGGGTTTCCTTGTTGAAATTGATCTCCACCACGTGTGGAAAGCTGTCTTTGAGCAGGTCTTCCGGCAGGTAATCCATAGCCCAGGCTATGTAGCTGGCGTTATTGGCGTGTCCGATGAAGTCCAGGTCCGCGTAGGTGACGGTATGGCTTGCGACCTGCTCCGCGTCCTTTGGGAAGGCGATTTTCCCGGCCGTGGCCTCTATGGCGTTCTCTCCGCATTGGGGCGACACGTCGAAATAGAGCCCGAGATCCTGCGTAGGGAAAAGCGAACGCTCCTTCGTGTTGAACGCTATCCACGAGCTGGTTCCGACCACCAGGGCCTCGCCGTCAGGCCCCGTCATCTTGTAATCCCTTATGAAATAAAGTCCCTGTATCCCTTTATGCCAAGTCTGGAACTCGACCCGGTCTTTCCATAGGGGAGTGCGGTTGAAAATCAGCTTCGTGCGGCTGACCACCCAGGCCAGGTCGTGCGCGGCCATATCTTCGTATCCGAAATTGAGCACCGTGGCCCCTTCCACGGCCATTTCCTGCGCTATGGACATAAAGCAGGCGGGACGAAGTCTTTTCTTATAGTCTACCAGGTAGCTTGGAATCGTCAATGGGACAATATGTTTCTCTTCTTTCATTTGTTATCAATCAATTTTTGTGTAAATTTACACGATTTTTGTGTGTATTACCATTTTCTGTCAGAAGAAAAATTTACATTTTGTACTAAATATTATGAAAAAAATCACATTTCTCGTAGCTTCTCTTCTTATGGGGGCGACGGCTTTTGCGCAGCAGCAGATGCCTCCTATCCCTATAGACGAGCAGGTACGTGTAGGCAAGCTTGACAACGGGCTGACCTACTACATCAGACACAACGAGGAACCTAAGGGGCAGGCCAATTTCTACATCGCCCAGAAGGTAGGTTCAATCCTCGAGAATGAAGACCAGAGAGGTCTTGCCCACTTCCTTGAGCATATGTGCTTCAACGGAACCGTCAATTTCCCCGGAGATTCCCTCATCAAATACCTGGAATCCATCGGCGTGAAGTTCGGTGCGCAGCTGAATGCCTATACTTCCATCGATGAGACCGTCTATAACATAGACAACGTCCCGGTGGCCAAATATCCTACATCCATCGACTCCTGCCTTCTTATTCTTCACGACTGGGCCGGAAGCCTTCTTCTCGAAGATGAAGAGATAGACAAGGAGCGCGGAGTCATCCACGAAGAGTGGAGAAGCCGTCAGAACGCTCAGATGCGTATGTATGACAAGATCCTTCCAGTCATCTATCCGGGCAACAAGTACGGCGAGCGTATGCCTATAGGTCTTATGTCAGTAGTGGACAACTTCCCTTATGAGGCTCTCCGCTCATATTACCACACTTGGTATCGTCCTGACCAGCAGGGAATCGTGGTAGTGGGAGATTTCGATGTGGATGCCGTGGAAGAGAAGATCAAGCAGATATTCTCTTCGCTTCCTGCAGCCGCTCCGGACGCTCCGGAGAGAGTATATACTCCTATAGAAGATAACGTTGATCCTATCGTGGCCACCGCTACCGACAAGGAGCAGACCTACGGCCAGTCTTACATCTTCCTCAAGCATCCTGCTGTTCCGTTCGAGGCTAAATACACGATGGATTATCTTCTGATCTCTTATGTGAACAACCTGATAGGCAGTATGGCAGATGCACGTCTTTCGGAGATGAGCCAGGCTGCAGATCCCGATTTCATCTACGCCGGGATTGCAGACAGCGACTTTATGCTTTCGAAGACCTGCGGTTCATTCCTTGGAGTGGTAGTTTACGACGAGACTCAGATGCTCCGTTCTGTCAACTCACTTTACCGCGAGATGCTCCGCGTGATCCGTAACGGATTCACAGCAAGCGAGTATGAGCGTGCGCGTGCAGATTACCTCACCTCTCTGGAGAGTGCTTACAACCAGAGGGACAAGAAGAGCAGCGCATCATATTGCTCCGAGCTCGTGCGTAATTTCATAGACAACGAGCCTATCCCCGGCATCGAGACGGAATTTGCAATTATGAACCAATTGGCCCCAAATATCCCTGTGGAGATAATTAACCAGTACATCGCCGAGGAGTACAATATCGAGGGCAATATGGTGATTGTCAATATGCTCCCTGAGAAGGAAGGCTTGGTTTATCCTACTGACGAGGAGATCGTCGCTTCCCTCAAGGGTGTAGAGGAAGAGGAGATCGCCCCTTACGAGGACAAGACCGTGGATCAGCCGCTGGTATCGAAGCTCCGCAAAGCCGGCAAGGTGAAGAAGAGTGAAGACGCACAGCTTGGCTACAAGCACTACCTGCTTTCAAACGGCGCCAACGTATATTTCAAGCAGACAGACCTCAACAAGGATCAGGTGCTCGTGAAGGCTTACAGCTACGGCGGCAAGTCGCTTTATCCTGAGACTGATTACGTCACTCTGTCTGTAGTAGAGGAGCTTATAGAGATAGGCGGACTCGGAGAATTCTCATCTACCGAGCTCTCCAAAGCCCTTGCAGGCAAGAAAGTCAGCATCTCACCATTCATCGGAACCACCGAGGAGGGATACAACGCTTCTTCCACCCCTAAGGATCTTGAGACGCTCTTCCAGCTCTCTTACCTGTACTTCACCTCCCTTCGCAGCGACGACGAGGCATTCACTTCTTGGAAGACCAAGACTTCAGCCGCTCTTGCCAATGCCGAGAGCCAGCCTATGTCAGCTTTCAGCGATTCGCTCTGTCACGTGCTGTACACCAATCCTCTTCGCGGATACTCGCTCAAGCACGCGGATATCGACAAAGTGGACTATGCCAAGGCTCTCAAGATAGCCAGGGAGCGCTTTGCCAATGCAGGTGATTTCACCTTCATCATCACCGGTAACGTCAGCGAAGAGCAGATTCTTCCGCTTCTCAAGACCTACGTGGCTTCACTTCCTTCAAAGGGCAAGAAAGAGTCTTATAATAAAGTGCTTGACTTCGTGGGCGGAGTTCACGAATGCGAGTTTGAAAGGCAGATGCAGGATCCTATGGTGCTCAACTTCTTCTGCTACAACATCCCGTCCGCTTATACACTGAAGAACTATCTTGTGGATGAACTTCTGGGATCTACCCTCGAGTATGTCCTTCACGAGGAGATCCGCGAGAAAGAGGGCGGCACCTACGGTATCAGCTCGAATGCCTCCATATCCGGCGCTCCGATAGAGAAAGGCCTGCTTCAGATAGTTTACCAGACAGATCCGGCACGTTACGAGACTCTCAATGCCAAGGTCTTCGACATCGTAAAGCAGTTCGCTGTGGACGGACCTAAGGCTGAGGACTTTACCAAAGCCAAGGAGGCCCTGATAAAAGACTATGAGGAAGATATTCACCAGTGCTGGTACTGGCACCAGACCATAGACACCTACCTGCACCAGGGCGTGGATTTCTATACGGATTATCTCGCAGTTCTGGACAGCGTGACGGCCGATGACATCAAGGCCCGTCTGGCAGAGTATATCGCGCAGAATAATCTTTCAAGCATCATAATGGTCGGAACGAAATAGTTCCGTCTTCTTCAGAGGAGAAGGGGAGTCCCGCGAGGGGTTTCCCTTCTTTTTTTATGTGGTGCAAGTCAAGTTTTTTGCTTATATTTGCTATGATAACGAATTACGCATTTGATGGAAGCAGAATCTGAGATTACACAATTCCCTCTCGACAGAGAGAAGCTTTACTACTCTAATGATTATCTGACCCTTGACACCGAAGAGGGCCCCGTGACTTATAAGATGGGTATATGGATCTGCAAGGATCCAGTACGCATACATAAGATGTATATCAAGGATAAGAGTATCCAGCTTGACGAGATGGAACTTCTCAATCCTCTGGAGAGTAAGCTTCGCAGGGCGGATCCGGATTATTTCAAGCGTTTTATGGGCCTCAAGCTCGTAATAGATTATCCGGGATACAGCACGGGAATCATCGCCAGAATCCCTTTCGAGACGGATCCGGTGGGCTTCTACAAATGGTGGCGCAAAGGCAAACACGAGGACAAAGTATATCTCAATCTGCCCAACCAGATACGTCTGATTCAGAAAGTCGCCATTATGGAGCCTAAAATCGTTCTCAAAAAAGACCTTGACATTATTAAACGCTGAACTATATGGAGAAAACTACTTGTCTGCATTCCAGACACCTTTCCCTCGGGGCGCATATGGCTCCGTTCGCAGGATTCGATATGCCCATCAGATATGACGCGGGAATCATCGCCGAGCATAAGGCGGTAAGGGAGGCCGTGGGCGTTTTCGACGTGTCTCATATGGGTGAGATTTTCGTCAGCGGCCCCGACAGCCTCAGATTCGTGAACCATATCTTTACTAACGACATCTCCGCACTTGAGAAAGGGAGCATACTCTATGGTATGATGCTTTACCCCAACGGCGGCACTGTGGATGACCTTCTGGTGTACAGGTGTTTCGAGGACGGGAAGTATCTTCTGGTGGTAAACGCCGGTAATATCGACAAGGACCACAAGTGGATTCTGGATTGCGCAGAAGGATTTGACGTTCAGATAGATAACCAGAGTGAACTTTGGGGCCAATTGGCAATTCAGGGACCTCTCGCGCAGAAGACCCTGGACGAAGTGCTTGGCATAAGGGAAGGTGACGGATTGGCATTCTATACGTTCTGCGAGAGCGGGGATATGATAATCAGCCGGACAGGTTATACGGGGGAGGATGGTTTCGAGATTTATGCGCCTGTAGAGAAGATTCAGGCGATGTGGGATGCTCTGATGGCCGCCGGGGTTCAGCCTTGCGGACTCGGTTGCCGTGACACTCTGCGTTTCGAAGCAGGTCTTCCGCTTTATGGCGATGAACTTTCGGAGAAGATTTCGCCCGTGATGGCCGGTCTTTCGGTGTTCTGCAAGCTTGACAAGGAGGAGTTCATTGGCAAGGAGGCGCTTGTAAGACAGAAGAGCGAGGGCGTGGCGGAGAAGATAATTGGCCTGGAGGTGCTTGACAGAGCCATTCCGCGTGCCGGCTACAGGGTGCTGACCCCTTCGGGTGAGGATGTTGGTGTGGTCACGACGGGCTATCACAGCATTTCGCTTGACAAGAGCCTTGCTTTCGCCCTGGTGGACAGCAGGTACTCTGCACTTGGCACTGACCTGCAGGTTCAGATACGCACGAAGCTTTTTCCGGCTAAGGCGGTGAAGAAAAGATTTTATCAGACTAACTATAAAAAATAATATAAGACATTATGAGTAAGATTGTTGCAGGGCTCCTGTACAGCGAGTCGCACGAATGGGTAAAGGTAGACGGTAATATCGCCATCGTAGGAGTTTCCGATTATGCTCAGAGCGAGTTGGGGGATATTACATACGTGGATATGCCTTCGCAGGGAGATACGGTGAGCAAAGGGGAGGAGCTTGGCGCATTGGAGAGCGTGAAGACGGCCGCTGATCTTTACAGTCCGGTGAGCGGGAACGTGATAGCTGTCAACCACGAGGTGGAAGACGATCCTTCGCTTATCAACACTGACCCATATATCAATTGGATAGTGAAGATAGAGATGAGCGACACTTCCGAGCTTGACTCTCTTCTGAGCGCCGCCAAGTACGAAACTATTCTTTAATCTTTAGGCAAATATGGCTGAACATTTTGCGTATTTTCCTCACACGCAGGAAGATATAAAAGAAATGTTGGATAGGATATCGCTTTCTTCTCTGGATGAGTTGTACAGCGATGTCCCTTCTGATTTTATATACAAGGGTGATTACGACCTGCCGGACGCTCTTTGCGAACAGCAGTTGAAGGAGTTTTTTCAGGGACTCGCAGCCAAGTGTCCGCAGAAAAAGGTTCTTGTGGGGCAGGGGGCTTACGACCATTACACTCCTTCTGTAGTGGAATATCTGTGCGGCAGGAGTGAATTCCTCACGGCATACACTCCTTATCAGGCGGAGATTTCGCAGGGTACTCTGCGTTATATCTTTGAGTTCCAGTCTATGATATGCGCTTTGACCGGTATGGACGTCTCCAACGCATCTATGTATGACGGGCCAACCGCCGCAGCCGAGGCTATGCGTTTCTGCGTGGCGAATACCAGAAAGCGATCCAAGGTGCTTGTAAGCACGGGCGTGCTTGCTCACGTAATGAAAACGCTTGAGACTTATGCCCGTTTTTCAGGCATTGAGCTTGTCAGCGTTCCTTGCGAAGGTGGTCAGACTTCTCTGACGGCCCTTCAGAGCCTTTTGGGTGAAGACGTGGCGGGTGTTATTCTTCCGCAAATCAACAGGTTCGGTATCATAGAAGACCATAGCGGGATGGCAGAAGCCGTGCACGGTAAAGGTGCGCTTCTGGTGGAGTATTGCGACCCGTCTGCATTGGCAGTCATAAGGACTCCGGCCGAGTGGGGTGCCGATGTGGCTGTGGGTGACGGTCAGAGTCTGGGCATTCCGCTTAATTACGGCGGACCTTATGTAGGTTTTATGGCGTGCCGCAGCGAGTATATGCGCAAGCTTCCGGGACGTATCGTGGGGCAGAGCGTGGATAAGAACGGCCGCCGATGCTATGTGCTTACTCTTCAGGCTCGCGAACAGCATATCAGAAGAGAGAAAGCCACCTCGAACATCTGCTCGAATCAGTCTCTGATGGCGCTCTGGGTGACGATTTACCTCTCTCTTATGGGTCCTGAAGGACTTCGCAGGGTCAACGAACTGAGTTTCAGCGGTGCCCATTATCTTAAGCAGGCTTTGATTCAGACAGGTCTTTTCGAGGATCCGTTCCCGCAGATGCCTTTCCTCAAGGAGTTTGTGCTTAAGCCTTTGTGCGATGTGCAGAAGCTTCAGCAGGCCCTTTATGACGCAGGATTTTTCGCAGCGATCGGCAGCGAAGAAGGTTATGTGTCATTCTGTGTGACCGAGAAGCACGATCAGAGCGAACTTCGCGAGGTGGTGAATGTAGTTGAATCGTTAAAACGCTAGGCTATGAAGTATTACGATAAGCTTATCAATGAACTGTCGGTGGACGGCAGGCAGGGTTTTTCGCTCAGGGCTTCGGGCGGAGAGGTGCAGATTCCGTCCGCACTTTCCCGCAAAGCCCCGCTTGACCTTCCGCAGGTGAGCGAGGTGGATGTCGTAAGGCACTACACTAACTTGTCACAGATGAATTTCGGTGTCGACACGGGCTTCTATCCGCTCGGCAGCTGCACGATGAAATATAACCCTAAGGTAAACGAACAGGTGGCGTCGCTCCCTGAGTTTACTGGCACGCATCCGCTGATGCGAAGTGAGGGCCTGGAGGAGATTTTCTCGCTCACGGACAAATACTTGGCAGCCATTACAGGTATGGCGCATTTCACTTTTCTTCCTTGTGCGGGAGCGCACGGTGAGTTGACCGGGCTTATGCTTATGCGCTCTTACCACGAGTCGAGAGGGGATTATGCCCGTAAAAGAGTGATCGTCCCTGACAGTGCGCACGGGACCAATCCTGCCAGCGCGGCCATTTGCGGTCTCGACGTCGTGGTGGTGAAGTCGAACGAAAAGGGCCTGGTGGACGTGGAGTCACTCAAGCCGCTGCTCGGCGATGATTTGGCCGGCATTATGCTCACCAATCCCAATACTCTCGGACTTTTCGAGAAGGATATCAAGCAGATAGCTTCGCTCGTACACGGTTGCGGAGGTCTGCTTTATTATGACGGGGCCAATATGAATCCGCTTCTGGGCGTGGTGCGTCCGGGTGATATGGGCTTCGACATTATGCACCTTAATCTTCACAAGACTTTCTCTACGCCTCACGGTGGCGGCGGTCCGGGAAGCGGACCTGTAGGAGTGAGTGAGGCCTTGGTGGATCTTCTGCCTACGGTACACACGTCCGGATTCCACGGCAATACTACGGTTATCATCAAGGCATTGGCATATATACTCACGCTGGGAAAGCAGCATATTGCATTGGCCGGCAAGCTCGCCACTCTTAATGCCAATTATATCAAGGAGTGTCTCAAGGACAGTTACTGTCTGCCGATAGAGAGCGTGTGCAAGCACGAGTTCGTATTCGACGGACTGAAGGATCCGAACGGCGTGACGACCTTGGATGTGGCGAAAAGACTCCTGGATTACGGTTATCACGCGCCGACCATCTATTTCCCTATGCTGTTCCATCAGAGCATAATGATAGAGCCGACGGAGACAGAGAGTAAGGAGACATTGGACGCTTTCATAGAGGTGATGGAGAAAATCGCTCAGGAGGCGAAGGAATCACCGGAACTTGTCAAGAGCGCGCCTCACAACACACCTGTCTCTCGCCCGGACGAGACTCTCGCCGCCCGCGAACCGGTGCTGAAGTGGAGTTGATGTAAGGTCTATGCGTAAAAGAGTATTTTTTAATCTGCTTCTGGTGGTGTGTGCCGCCGCTTTGCTGGCGTCCTGCCGGAATCAGCGGGGTGCAGCTGAGGACCAGGTGGACGAAATCCCTCCCATCGGCTTCAGGGAGAGCGATTATATAAAGGAGACCAGTACCGTCAGAAGAGGTGAGACCCTGCCGGCACTTCTTAAAAGAATAGGCCTTCCCGCTGATTCAGTGGGGGTTATGCTTGGCCAGCTTGACACACTGTTCAATCCTCGCCGTATGCGCATAGGACAGAAGGTGGAAGCATATTACAGCGGAGATTCTCTTAACCGGAAGCTCGAGTACGCGGTCTATTCACATTCGAAGACCAAGGTGACGGTGTTCAAATGTGCCGACTCCCTTTACCTTTGGAATTACCAAAGGCCTGTTGTTCAGGAGCAAAAGTCTTTGGACGTCGTCATAGACAACTCCTTATGGGCAGACCTTACGGCAAAGGGCGGTCCTGCAGACCTCGTGCTGGAATTGGCGGACATCTATGCCTGGACGGTCAATTTCTTCGCGCTGCAGAAGGGAGACAGGTTCGAGGTCGTGTATACGGAGAAGATGTGCGAGGGGGAAAGCATTGGCCTGCAACAAGTTGATTTTTGCCGATATACGAGGGGCAGTGATGAGGTATGCGCCATACTTTTCGACACGCACAAAGGCTCCGACAGATATTTCAATCAGAACGGGGATAACCTGCGCAAGACCTTCCTAAAGGCTCCTCTCAAATTCACCCGCGTCAGCAGTAAGTTCACTATGCGTCGCAAGCATCCTGTCACAGGTCAGATCCGCCCGCACACGGGAGTGGATTACGCAGCACCTGCCGGCACGCCTGTAGTGGCACTTGGAGATGGAACTGTTCTTTCCGCCGGATGGACGAACAACGGCGGAGGCAATATGATCAAAATCAAGCATAATTCCGTCTACACCACCGGATATCTTCATTTGCAGGGCTTTGCGAAGGGCATAAGGAGCGGAGTTAAGGTTAAACAGGGTCAGGTCATCGGATACGTGGGTTCCACCGGGCGCAGTACAGGTCCGCACCTTGATTTTCGTGTATGGAAAAACGGCGCTCCCATAGACCCGCTGTCTATGAAATCACCTGCCGCCGATCCGCTGCCTTCACAGTACAAACCGCAGCTTGATTCGCTTTACACTCACTACACGCAGCTTCTGACAGATTCCTCAAAACGGTAGTCGATGGAAATCAATCCGATAGCCATATTTCATTCTCCTTTCAAGGAGAAATTCGGCATACCGCGACAGAGCGGTGTGGTGGAAGGTCTTACAGGAGAAATAGAACTTTTGCCGGACTACGCAAGGGAAGAAGCGTTGCGTGGGATGGAAGGATTTGATTATCTGTGGCTTATCTGGGGATTTAACCTTAACGGAGCCGTATCTCGATCTTTAAGCGTGCGCCCGCCAAGACTGGGAGGAAACGAAAAGGTGGGCGTGTTCGCATCGCGTTCTCCCTTCAGACCGAATCCGCTGGGTCTTTCCTGTGTCAAACTGATAGACGCAGATGCCATAAAAGGAGTAATAAAAGTCGGAGGGGCGGACCTTGCTGACGGCACTCCCATATTCGACATAAAACCGTACATTCCCTACAGCGATGCTCATCCGCAGGCGCGCGGAGGGTTTACGGACACGGCAGAGTGGCGGACGCTCGATGTGATACCTTCGTGTCTGGCCGTTGAAAGGGCGCTGAACGACGCTTTCACACCTGTCCAATTGGAAACGCTTTTCCAAAGCCTGTCTCAGGACCCCCGTCCGTCCGTACAGAAAAAGAGCAATCCTTCGCGAAGCTTCGGACTGCTCTTCTGTGACAAGAATGTCAGATTCCATATAGAGGACGACACTCTGATAATCGATGAAATAGAAATAACCGTATTACCCGAGGAAGGAAATCAGCACACCGGCTGCGACGGCTGAACCTATCACACCGGAGATGTTGGATGCCATACAGTAGTTGAGCACGTGATTCTTAGGGTCGTATTTGGTACTGATACCGTTGCATACGCGGCTTGCCATAGGAACGGCTGAAAGACCTGTTGCTCCGACCAGCGGATTGATCTTCTTCTTGGAGAAGAGATTATAGATCTTGACCATAAGGATACCGCTCGCGATACTCAGCGCGAAAGCGAAGAATCCGCCCACTACGATACCTACGGTCTGCAGATTCAGGAATGCCTCGGCTGTCATCGTAGCACCTACGCAAAGTCCCAGGAAAATGGTGGCGGCGTTCATAAGGCCGTTGCTTGCAACGCTGAAAAGGCGTGAGGTGTCGGAACCTATCTCCTTGATGAGGTTACCGAACATAAGCATACCCACAAGTGGAACGGCTGTAGGAACGAAGATGGCCACGATGGTGGTGACTGCGATAGGGAAGATGATCTTCACCGCACGCATATTCTTGATCTCGCCCTTCGGAGGGTAGAGCTTGTCCTGCTCTTTCATATTGATCATCAATTCCTTCTTCGTGCAGGTAAGTTTCACTACCAGAGGAATGATGACAGGTACGAGCGCCATATAGCTGTACGCGGCTATGGCGATAGGGCCGAGCAGATGCGGAGCCAGCTTGATGGTGGTGAATATGGCGGTAGGGCCGTCCGCTCCGCCTATGATACCCAGGGAAGCGGCCTCCTGAGGAGTGAATCCGAGCAGAAGCGAGATGATGAGGACGGCGAAGATGCCGAATTGCGCCGCTGCACCGAAGATGGCGAGTTTGAGGTTGCGCAGCATTGGCCCGAAGTCAGTGAGCGCGCCCACACCCATAAAGATGATCGGCGGCAGGAGTCCCGTCTTGATAAGCCCGTAGTAAAGGTAGTTCATAATACCGAACTCGTGGGCTATGTCGTGCAGAGGCATATCCCAGATGGACTTGGAAGTGCCGTCCGCAAGAGTCACGAACCCGGCGGCATCGGTCTGAATGACGCCCATCTCACCTCCGGGGAAATTGGCAATCAGCACGCCGAAGGCGATGGGGACCAGAAGCAGAGGTTCGTATTTCTTTACTATACCGAGGTACAGCAGACCGAAAGCGATGGCGTACATCAGCAGATAGGCAGGATTGTCTATGATGTTGCTGATGGCGGTCATCTCATAGAGCTTGTTGAGTATATCTTCCATACGCCGCTATTTGTCTCGTGTCATTTTGACTATAGGATCATCCTCTTCCACGGTGTCGCCGTTCGAAGGAAGGATGGCTGTGACTGTTCCGTCGAAGTCAGCGCAGATGGCGTTGTTGATCTTCATCGCTTCGATATAGCAGAGCACGTCGCCGCGTTTCACGTGGTCACCGACCTTGCGCGGGGTCTCGTTGCTGTCCTTGGTGAGAAGGAATTTGCCGGAAATAGGAGCCGGAACATCCTCGGCTTCACCTGCCTGGGCGCTTGCCGGAGCGGCGGTGGCTACAGGAGCCTTCCCGTCGTAGGCGATGTCCAGTTTATAAGTCTGTCCGTTGAGGCTTACGACTATGCTTTCAGGAAGTGCCGCGCCCTTCGGAGCGTTCTTCTCCGCCTTGCGTTTTGCGAGGTCTGCTTCGAATTCGGCCTTGGCCTTTCCGCTCTTATATGCTTCATACTGAACAGGATGCATAGCGTACTCGAAGAGTTCTTCATCGTCCTGGCCAAGCTCCCATCCGTTGGCTTTCATCTTGGCGCGGAACTCGTCCAGACAGTCAGGATAGTTCTCCTGAGGATCTGAAGTCACGAACTTGCGGCCCTGAGCCTGCGCCAATGCCTTGATCTCGTCGTCCACCTCGCCGGGGAGTTTGCCGGCCTTGCCAAGCACCATATCCCAGATGGTGTCAGGGAACATCTCCCAGCGTTTCTTGCCTTTCTCCATCTGCATCACGTTCATAAGAGAGAGGTTCTTGACATACTGTGAGAATGGAGTCACAAGCGGAGGGAATCCGACCTTAGGCCATACGTAAGCCACTTCGTCAAAGAGTTTTACGAGAAGCTCGTCCGTGGTGAGCGGCTTCTGACCGTTCTTTTCCTTCCATTTGTTCAGTGAGGAGAGGTTCTCCTCGAGGTCGGTCATAAGAGATCCCATCATACCTCCCGGAAGGCCCGGTTTGATGAGAAGCGAGTTGTCCAGACGGTTCTGGGCAGGACAGTAGTATCCGAGGAAATCGTCCAGCATCTTCTGGATGAGAGTCCTGGCCTGCATATACGCTTCCATATTGATCTCTTTTACCTTGAATCCGGCGTCCTTGAGCATCTCCTGCACGGCGATCACGTCCGGATGTCCTGTTCCCCAGGAGAGAGGCGACATAGCCACATCCACGTAATCACAACCGTTCTGGCAGACCTCCAGAATGGAAGCCAT
The DNA here is from genome assembly GCA_963635625.1 of Treponemataceae bacterium. Classification (GTDB taxonomy): domain Bacteria; phylum Bacteroidota; class Bacteroidia; order Bacteroidales; family UBA932; genus Cryptobacteroides. Next base: position 14,816 of record CAVHGF010000009.1, read on the forward strand.
ACTGAATCCCGGCCCGGAGTGAGAGTGATACTGGACAGGGATATCCTTGTTTATGGCTTTTATCCCCTTTACTATCTTGCCAAGCGAGACTGGACGTCCTATGCCTGCCATATCCTTCAGGCAGATCTCATCGGCACCGGCCTCGATGAATGTCCTGGCCAATTCCACATAGTATTCGACGGTATGTATAGGGGAGTGGGTGATGCAGAGCGAGGCCTGTGCTATCATTCCGGCCTGCTTGGCATATTTGATGGAAGGAATCACGTTGCGCGGGTCGTTAAGGCCGCAGAAGATGCGTGTTATGTCCGTTCCCTGCGCCTTTTTCACTTTATAGAAAAGTTCCCTGAGGTCTTTTGAGCAGGGACTCATACGAAGCCCGTTGAGCGCGCGGTCAAGCATATGGGTCTGTATTCCGGCCTCGTGGAAAGGCTTGGTCCATTCGCGTACCGCTTTGTTGGGGTTTTCGCCATAGAGAAGGTTGACCTGCTCGAAGCCGCCACCGTTAGTCTCCACACGGTCGAAGCAGCCCATCTTCACGATTACGGGGGCTATCTCGACGAGTTGATCCACGCGAGGCTGATATTTGCCTGCGCTCTGCCACATGTCTCTGAAGACAAGGCTCAATTTTATTTCTTTTGCCATTTTTAAAGTTTGGTTACCTTGACGAGTCGTCCTTTCCCACCGGTAATCTGCCCGACTGCAGCTTCGAATACCGGGTTCAAATTATCTTCCGCGTCCGCCTTTTTTGCCTTTGCTGGCTCGGCGGGAGCTATCTTATTGACCAGATTGATAAGGGCCTGACTGCCGTAGATGACTATGAGAAGTATGATGAAAACGGTTACCATACCCACAAGCATCAGCAGCAATCCGAGTTGTAGATTTTCCATGATTTTTTGCAGAATTATATGCCTGCAAATTTACTTTTTCTTCGTTTTTTTTGCAAGAAATCAGCGGAGTTTATTGCTCTCGAAATGGGGTCTGCTTATGACAAAAAACCACAGGATTCCCAGCAGGAAAAAGCTTACTGCCACCCAGAAAGCGCTATGATATCCGAAGTGTGCGCTGACAAGTCCGCCCACGAGCACCCCAAGTCCGGTTCCGGCCTCCCAGGAGGTCAGCATCGACGAATTGGCAGTGCCTCTCTGGGCGTTGGTCGCCAGATTGACGAACATACTTTGAAAGCCCGGATACATATGTCCGTTGCCAAGCCCGACGATGAACGGAGAAAGGTAGAAGGCCCACGGAGCCCTGAATGCGGCGAATATGACGTAACCTATTATGGATATGAGGATTCCCTCCATCGTATTCTGGCTGATGTGGTTGTTCTTCAGACCCGAAGCGCCGCTGATGCGCGACACCATAAGCCCTATGGCGAAGAAAAGAAACCAGAGGGCCGTACCGGAAGTGATCCCAAGTTCCTCCTTACCGTATATGGCCACGTAGGTGGTCACAATTCCGTGACAAAGCGAGAAGCAGATGACGTTGAACGCCTGTCGTGCTCCCTTCAAAAGGAAAAAGCGGTCCAGCGAAAGCACTTTTCTGTTGGATATGTCGTAGCTACGCCTGTCTATCTTTATGGTGGAGTTCAATATCAGCGCGACAAGCGAAATGGCCATCGAGAATGCGAAAAGGAGCTGATAATTCCCGCCCGCGGCCTTCAGCACGTATATGGCGGCAAATGGGCCAAGAGCCGTGGCCACGTTGTTGCTGAGTCCGAAATAACTGATGCCTTCGGTACGTCGGGAGGACGGCAGCACGTCTATGGCTATTGTGTTGACGGATACGATGGCTGTTCCGAACGGAGCTCCGTGTATGGTACGGAATATGGCGAAAAGAGTAAGCGTGCCCGCGAAGATGTAGCCGGTAAAAATCGCGAAGAACAGGAAATTGCTTATCAGCAGCACGGCTCTGCGGGGAAAACTGTCCACTATGTAACCGCTGAACGGGCTTACGAAGATCACCATCAGCGTGTAGCAGGAGAGCACGATGCCTATCGTGTCGTTGCTGCAGCCGAATGTTTCACTCAGATATAAGGGAAGAAGCGGAACAATAAGGGTGAATGAAAACTTTATCAGAAAATTGCCTATGCAGGCCTTGATGAAATTACTGTTCCAGAGTCGTTCTTCTGCCATCGTATTATACTACTAACCAACTTTGTGTCTTGCGGGGCGCAATCAATCCTGCATTACTAAAAAACGGATGACAGGCTGAAACAGTCTGTCACAGTTTTGCAAAGATGCGAAAAAAGTATGACATTTGGGATATGAAACGTAAAGGAAGAATATTGTTTTGCAGTTTGTTCTGCTTGCTGCCATTTTTCAGCTCCCACGCACAAAAGTCAACCGAAGTCGTGTACAAGATAGGATTCGACCAGAGGTTTGACAACAGGGAATACGACAAAAGCGATTATTCTTCATCCGGCACCATCTTCGGAGCCAGGTTCACTCCATCCGTCGGCCTTAAGATAAGGGTAGCTGACGACGTGCACACGATTATGGTGGGAGCCGAGATCCGAAAGGACTTCGGGGACATCAACACCACGGGGAAGAAGCTGATAAAGGATTATTTCTACTATTATAATTACCGCACTCCGCTCGGAAAGGGCGTCTTCACCATAGACGGAGGTATCGTTCCACGTACAAGATATAAGGAAAGCTGGTCCACCGCATTCCTGTCGGAAAAACAGGCGTGGTACGACCCGTATATCGAAGGACTGCTTCTGAGATACGAATCCGCCGGCTCCAACATAGAACTCGGCTGTGACTGGATGGGTATGTATGGGTCAGACAGCTCTGTGAATGAACAGTTTATGGTTTTCTCCGCCGGTCATCACGATTTCTCCAGACTTTTCAAGATGGGCTATAATTTCTATATGGTCCATTTTGCCAATTCGGTCTCAGTGCGCGGAGTCTGCGACAATATTCTCGCTGAGCCTTACGCGACTCTTGACATAGCGCCGATCGCCGGTTCTCTGCTTGACGAGGCCTCACTGAAGCTGGGATATATACAGTCGCTTCAGCGTGACAGAACCGTTTCTCTTGACTTCCAGAACCCTTCACTTCTCGAAGCGAGCGTTCAGATAAGGAAAAAAGGCTGGGAGTTGAGCAACAATTTCTATGTAGGCGAGGATATTATGCCTCTGTACAACAGCACGGATGCAGCAGGCACCATCTACGGCGACAGGCTCTACTTCGCTGACCCTTTCTTCAGAATATGTGACAGCGAATCATCCCGGACGGGATTCTATGACAGGCTGGAGCTGGGTTATACCGGCAATCTGAGCGACGACCTGATCGTGAAGCTGTCCTGGGTATGTCATTTCAATACATCCTCTTACAGCGGCAGCCAGCAGATCATCACGTTAAAATACCTTATCCGTTAATCTGGATTTTGAAGCCTTCTTCCTTCAGAGGGGAGAGGGCTTTTTTCATATCCTCTTCACCATATGCCAGAAGATCCCTTTCCGGGGTCGGGCGGGCTATGCTGTAAGCCATTATAAGACGCGGCTTCACTTCTCTCACTATATCCATCCATCCGGTCAGATTCTCCTTGCCAAGCGAATCGAAAAGAGGAGCTTTCAGGAACATCGTTTGAAGGATGAAATCTCCCTTGAAGCGTTTCATATTTTCCACCACTTCCCTGACGCTGTAGGAGGGGAGAGCTCCGTTTATGATTCTTGCGCCCTCGTCCGTGGCCGAATCGAGTTTGAGAATGGGGGAGTCAACTTTTCGCAGAGCGTCGAACACTTCCTTCTTTGCCAGATTGGTGGCATTGGTCAGGACGGACACCTTGCTTGAAGGAGAGTATATGTCCCTGAGCGTCAAGGTGTCGTCTATGATCTGCGCGAAGTCCGGATTCAATGTAGGTTCTCCGTCTCCGGAGAAAGTGATGGAATCCACCCGCGTACCGTCAAGAAGGACGTCGGAAAGTTTGTCCTCCAGAGCGCGCCTGACCTCGCGGGCATCCGGGATATGGGTATCGCCGCGTCCGTCGGCATTCCATCCGCATTCACAGTAGATGCAGTCGAAATTACATATCTTGCCCTTCGTTGGAAGCAGATTCACTCCCAGTGACCAACCGAGTCTGCGGCTTCTGATGGGTCCGAAAACGGTGTCTTCTCTTAACATGCTCAAGTTTAACTTTTAATGTGTTGGCAAATTTAATTCTTTTTACGATATTTGCCACGTGTTGTACAAAACCTTAGAAAATGAACGTTAAAATAGAAGAAGTGAAGAGCCGCAGGCAATTAGCCGCGTTTATTCATTATCCTGAAAAGCTTTACAAAGGTAATCCATATTGGGTTCCGGCTCTGGTCGGTGACGAATACGATACCTTCAATCCTAAAAAGAATGCCGCCTATGATTTTTGCGAAGCAGCCTGCTGGGTTGCCCGCGATGAGAACGATCAGATAGTCGGCAGAGTGGCAGGCATCATCAACTATAAATCGAACGAAATTCATCATTCCAAGACCGTCCGTTTCGGCTGGCTTGATTTCATAGATGAACTGGATGTCCTTAAAGCATTGATTTCCACGGTAGAGACTTGGGGTAAAGCTCGTGGGATGGACACCATCATAGGACCTTTCGGATTCACCGATATGGATAAGGAGGGACTCCTGGTAGAGGGATTCGACAAGATCTGTCCTTTCACCACCCTTTACAATTATCCCTACTATGAGGCCCGTCTCAAGGACCTTGGATTCGAGGTGGCTGCAGAATGGGATCAGAAACTGATACAGGTTCCCGAAAATGTCGAGAGACTTGACAGGATGTCAGATGTCATCTGTGACAAATACGGGCTTCACGTTCTTAAAGCCCATAATACGAAGGCGCTTGTCAAAAAGTACGGAATGTCCCTGTTCCATATGTACAACGAGACCTTCGCTCCTCTATACGAGTTCACTCCTCTGACAGATCGCCAGATTAAGAGTTATCTTGCTACATATCAGACTATTCTGGATATAGATTTCGTGGCAGTGGTCGCAGACAAGGATGACAGGATCGTGGGATTCGCTTTCTGCGTTCCGTCTCTTGCGAAGGCGGTCAAGAAGAGCAAGGGGCATCTGCTGCCGTTCGGCCTTCTCCGCATACTGAAAGCCTTGAAGAAGAACGACACGCTCGAGGCACTGATGATTGGCATACTTCCGGAATATCAGAACAAGGGTGCTTTCGTGCCTATGTTCCAATATCTTCTGGCCGGACTCAAGAAGCGCAACATCAAGTGGCTCATCACCAATCCGCAGCTCTCTGACAACGTGGAAGTGCAGAACCTGTTCAACAAGTACGAGCACACCCGTTATATGCTTCGCCGAAGCTATATAAAGAGCATCAACTCTTAGAGAGTCTTGAGCTTCTCGGCCAATTCAGGCCATTTCTGCTGAAATGAAAATGGCCTCCCGTTCTGAAAGAAACAGTGGGTGCTTGTAGCTTTGCATACGAGCACCCCTTTTACTTTCATAGTATAGGCGAATGTCATCTTGAGTTCTGACATCTCCTTGAGGCTCAGCTCTATTTCTATCAGATCCTTGAAAGTCGTAGGCTTTTTATATTCGCAGCTTACTGACACCACCGGGGAAGTGACGCCTTCACGCTCCATCCTGTCAAATCCGTATCCCAGCTCATCGAGAGCGTACAAGCGAGCTTCTTCCATAAAGCGTATATAATTGGAATGGTGCGTTATGCCCATTCCGTCGCACTCATAGTATTTGACTTCTCTTTTAAAAGATTCCATAGCAGATCATTAAAAATATCTTTGCAGTTCTATTTGGAGCCTGACCATTATCCTGTCAGTGGTGGCGTCCTTGAGCAGGACAATCTTGTCCTTGTCAAGAAGATAAAGCGAAGGAATGGCTCTTATGTTGTATTTTTCGCAATTCTGCAGCGTGAATGTCGGATCGAAGCCTGTATGCCAATTCTTCGGATACGCTCCGAGATAGCTGCGCCATTCTTCCAAGTCCTCATCCGTATACATATTGACGACGGCAAGTATCCCTTTGTCAATCGCCTCGGAGACTATCTGAGCGCCTTTAAGAGTGTCTATGATATCCTTGCAGGCATTGCAGTACGGATTACTGAAAAACAGAAGAATATAATCGGCCTTGATGCTGTATAAATCGTACTGGCGGCCTCTGGCATCCTCTATCTTGAAATCGGCAGCCTTGCTTCCTACGGCATTCAGGGAGCAGAGTCGCGCCGTGTTCTCGAGGGACCCTCCCACGTGGGCGCACAGGATTCCGTAAATGTCTTCGTTACGGTAAGGGGACTGGGGATTATATAGGTATTTGTCTGCCAGATAGAGGATTTTTTCCGGTGATTTCTCATAGGCTTCCACAAGTGATCTGCCGGAAAGTTCCACGCTGACCTTGTCGTTGAACCACACCCAATCGGCGAAAGCCTGTTCGAGAGAATTCGAATAGCACAGCGGGGTGAGATTATCCCAGAAATGTTCGACGCTGTAATTGTAGATTTCATACCGATCTGTAAAAAGTGACGGAGTCGCCGTCTTTTTGAATTCTACCGAATCAGCTGGAGAAGAGAGAGTTGTGCTATGCTTTGAAGTGTTTCTCCCTTTACAGGACATAACAATCAGACAGGCCGATATTGTATATATGACATATTTTACTTTCATTTGCAAAAGGACTAAAATTTGCAGTACAAATTTAGTCAATTTTAAACATTTTAAATCTTTCGCTTTTGCGAAAATATGAAAAACACATTATGAAAACAAAGTATTCCGGAACCCAGACTGAAAAGAATCTGGAGACTGCTTTTGCGGGCGAATCTATGGCTCGCAACAAGTACACCTATTTTGCATCAAAGGCCAAGAAAGAGGGTTTTGAGCAAATCGCTGAACTGTTTCTGAAAACAGCCGACAACGAGAAGGAACACGCTAAACTTTGGTTCAAGGAGTTGAATGGTATTTCAGATACTGCGTCGAACCTTGCTGCTGCCGCAGAGGGGGAGAACTACGAATGGACTGATATGTACGATGGATTTGCCAAGACTGCCGAGGAGGAGGGATTCCCTGAATTGGCACGCAAATTCCGTATGGTCGGAGAAATCGAGAAACGCCACGAGGAGAGATACCGTGCTCTTCTCAAGAATGTCGAGGCGCAGGAAGTCTTCGCCAAGAGTTCAGTAAAGGTATGGGAGTGCCGCAATTGCGGACATATCGTAGTCGGGACTGCCGCTCCTGAGGTATGCCCTGTATGTGCACATCCTAAGTCGTATTTCGAAATCCATCTTGAGAATTATTGATCTTTATGAAGAAGATTCTATCTGTTCTCGCCACATCGCTGGCATTGGCTCTTGTCTCATCCTGTTCTCCCAAAGGACTGAACGGTGAATGGAAAGTTGAAAGCATAGATTCTGTGGAATTGGGCGATGTTTTCAACGAAGCCACACTGGAATTCAACGAATCCCGCGGAGAGTATTACGGTGTGACCGGAGTCAACAACCTTAACGGCAGATTTACGGTAAAAGGAGACAATAAGATACATTTCAACGACGGCCCTATGACCAAGATGGCGGCGGATCCACATTCTATGGAAGTGGAAGCGGCTTATATCCACGCTCTCGAATGTGCCGACAACTACGAAATCATCGACCGGACACTTTTGCTTAAAGACTGCTGCGGTAACGTGGTGATGACCTTGTCCGTCAAGTAGCCGCGGGGGAGAACATACTGAAAAAAAAGAGCACTGTCCTGATGGATAGTGCTCTTTTATAAGGTATTGGATATTACCAGTTGAGGATTTTCTTGAAGTCGTAGTCCTCAGGATTTGTAACATACTTCTTGGCTGCCTCATAGTCTGCCTCGGTGATGTAGTGGCAGATATGGTTGTAGTAGTTCTGAGCGGTGCCGCCTTCGATATTGACTCTTCTTGGAGGTATCTTTCCTTCCTCGTTCTGAAGATCGTGCAGGTAGAGAGGCTTGGCTTCTCCGTTGTGGTCAACGAACACCATACATCCGGTCTCACCCTTTTCGAAGAGTTCGAACACTCCCATTGCAAGTTCGGTGCAGTATGTAAGGTCGAATGCGATAGGGTCCTGGCAACGTACGTCATAACCTATCTCTATAGGACGGGTCTTGACCTTCATTCCCACTTTCTTGAATTCTTTCTCGAGGATGTCATTGAACATCACAGCCTTGGATATCTTGCCAAGTTCAGGGTGACCGTGCTCGTCATAGGTGAGATTGGCCCCTGTAGCCTTGATTTCCTCCGGATTGAGGTCGTGGAACACGCCTTCCGCCACTACTACGGTTCCGTAATCTATACCGAGAATCTTACGTTTGATGATGGAGCCGAGGGTAAGCTTGATGATCTTGTCTATGCCTATTTCGGTCTTGTTGAACATTTCCGGGATGATGGTCATAGGGCAGTGTGTAGCCTCGCCTATACCGAGGGCAAGATGGCCTGCGCTTCTTCCCATAGCTGAGATGAGAAGCCAGTTGCCTGAGGTGCGTGCGTCCTCGTATGCGGTGCGTGCGATATGCGCGCCTTCATCCTTGGCGGAGTTGAATCCGAATGTAGGGGTGTTGTTTGGAAGAGGAAGATCGTTGTCGATGGTCTTAGGGACGTGAATGTTTGCGATTGGATATTTCTTTTCTTCCAGGAATTTGGCGATACGGTTCGCTGTAGAAGCGGTATCGTCTCCACCTACGGTGACAAGCAGCTTTATATCGTTCTCTTTAAAGAGTTCGAGATTGAAATTCTTCTCGAAATCCTCTGCAGTAGGTTTGAAGCGGCTCATCTGGAGGTAGCTTCCGCCACGGTTGAAATATGCGTCTGCCTTAAAGAAATCGATGTCTTCAATTCGTGGATTTTTTGAGAACAGTCCGCTGTATCCGCCGTGAAGACCGATTACACGGTATCCATTGGCAAGAAAAGTCTTGGCTACTGAACAAACGACGGTGTTCATGCCCGGAGCAGGACCGCCACCACAAAGAATAATAATAGAACCTTTCATTTTGTATAATTAAAATTTACTATGATTTTTCGCGCCGCAAAAATACATTATTTCCTTAAAATTATAAAATCCTTGGCAGGGATATTTACTTGCAGTTCACCGCAGAATCGGGATTCGGCCGCGGAAGGTATCCGAAGCGTGAAAGAAGCGGGAGAGTCGGAGAAGTTGCACGCCACCAGCGCTTCCTTTCTTCCGGCAGGCTTTCTTAAGAATGCGAAATGCCTGTCCTTGTCGAATCCGTCTTCAATGCTCTGACAGTAAGAGAGATCGTAATTCGGGGCATCACCGAGTGAATCCTTTAATGCCAGCACCTTCTTATATACTTTCAGCACTTCCTTTTGGGACGCTTTAAGCGGGCTGATTCTTACGGGTTTCTCGTGGGAGAAGATGGACGTGCGGCCATTGTCGCTCTCTGCAGCGGACTCGCCGAGTTCCTGTCCGAAATAGAGCATAAAAGGACAAGGATAGAAAAGCGCGCTTACCGCAAGAGCGGCGTATCCACTCTGCGGACTGCCGGCAAAAAACGGCGATGCGACCCTCTGCTCATCGTGATTCTCCAGAAAATTGAGCATACGGGGCTGAAGATCTCCCAGTCTCTGCCAATTCCGGCTTATTCCCGTGGCTGAGCCGCCCTGGCAGGAAACTGCACGGAGCGTGTCGTAAAGACCGGACTTGTCGTACAGATAGTCAAAAAGAGCCTGATGGATGAACGTGTGGTAATTGTCAAGAGAATATGACTCCGCGATGAAGACCACGGAAGGAAAGTCTTTTCTGGTCTCGCTTATAAGGTAGTTCCAAAATTCCACGGGGACAAGTTCCGCCATATCACATCTGAATCCGTCTACTCCCTTGCCCGCCCAGAACTTGATGATGGAAAGCAACTTATCCCAGTTCGAGCGGTCGCCGTAGTCTATCTTGTCCGTATCGGTCCAGTCGTAATCGCAGCGGCGGAAGGTCTTGATGCCTCCGTGCGAGTCCGAATAATCGGGACTGACGTGGTTTGGAACGAAGTCAATTATCACCTTGAACCCTTCTTCGTGCGTACGCGCAACGAGATCCCCGAATTCCTCCATACGCCTGTCGGGATCGTCCGCAAGATAAGGATTCACGTCGTAGTAGTCTATTATGGAATAAGGACAGCCCCAGTCACCCTTGACATAGGATTTTCCTGCAGGGGAGTGTCTGATTACTCCTGTATACCATATATGTGAGACGTGCAGTCCCTTAAGGTAGGTAAACGTTTTCCGGTCGAATGACGAGAAGCGGCCATCGCCGAATAAACGCGTCAGAGCCTGATAGATAATCATTTCTGTGCAGGGAGTATTTTCTTTATGATATCCGTGTTGTCCATACGTCCGGCAAATTTCTCCGCACCCGCTCCTATCGCGTAGATTGGCACGTGATCACCGTTGTGAGCCCCCGTAGTCCATCCGAAGCCGCAGGAATCGTTGAATTTGTTACGTTCGTTCATATCGGTGAAGTTGTCTGCGTGACCGGCTTCGTCCCATTGCTCTATCATTCGAGGCCAGTTGACCTTGTAGCCGTAACCGTAACTTCCGACGCTCACTCCGCCTGTCTGATGGTCGGCAGTAACCAGAATGAGGGTTTCCTTAGGATGCTTGAGGTAGAACTCGTACGCCACTTTGACCGCATCGTTGAATTTAAGTATCGCCTCGACAGTCGGCATCACCATATTGGCGTGGCTCATCCAGTCTATCTCTCCGCCTTCGCACATAATGAAGAAAGGCTTGCTCTCATCGAGAGTCGCCAGACAGTCCTCCATCATCCGGGCCAATGGCACCAGCTTGTCGTCCTCGGCGCTGTAGTTCTTGACCTTATCCTTGTGCTCCGGATTAGGATTGGCCACCATAACCACCTTCTTCGCACCCTTGGCCTGCTCGAACTCATTCTGTCCGTAAACCACCTTGTAGCCGTTGTCCTCCAGATAGATATCGCTGGCTTCCTTGTCGCCTCCGCGGCCTTTTATGTCCAGAATGCCTGACCCTCCTATGAATTCGAATCCTGTAGCGGGAATCTGAGACGAGATGGTATAATAATCAGTCCTCTTGGCGGTATGGGCATAGAATGCGGCCGGAGTGGCGTGATTCAGAGGGACGGAAGAAAATATGCCCACCTGGTAGCCGTAGTCATCTTTAAGTCGCTGTGCTACACTGTATATAGGTTCATTGTCCGGATTTGTGCCAAGTCTTCCGTTTTCGGTCTTGAAACCGGTTGCGATAGCCGTTCCGGATGCTGCCGAATCGGTTATGACGCTGTTGGCGGAATACGTGGTGCACATTCCCAGGACAGGGAACTGCGTGAAACAGAGCTGTGATCCACCCAATTGGCCGTCCAGATATGAAAGGTAAGACTCGGTCACCGACACCTGTCCGCCGCCCATACCGTCTCCGATGAACAGGAAGACGTATTTGGCTTCGGGTTTCTGATTGCACGATGTAAAAAATCCCAAGCAGAGCGCAAGGGAAAGAAAAAGCAGAAATTTTCTAGATTTCATCATATGTTGATTTACGTTTGAATTCGGAAACCGTCACTGCCGTAGCGACCGCTACGTTAAGTGACTCGGCGTGAGGGCCTTGCTGGAAACAAGGAATCAGCAGACGCTCCGTGCACAGAGATCGGACAGCTGGACTGACACCACGTGATTCGTTCCCCATAACTATAAGTCCATAAGGCTTTTGTACAGATGAATAAAGGTCTTTTCCGTCCAGAAAAGTGCCGTAGACGGGAAGTGCTTTACGCGAGAACTCCTCACAAAGCAGAGTCAGATCGCAGTAGTGGACGGTCTTGCGGAAGATGGCTCCCATCGAACTCTGGACGACCTTGGGGTTATATTGGTCCACGGTGTCGGGAGAAGCGAAGATGCCGTCCACTCCGAACCAGTCGCATATACGCATAATGGTTCCGAGATTGCCCGGGTCGCGTACGCTGTCAAGCGCCAGATACAGGCCTTTCTCCTTTATATCCACATCGATCTTCCGGGGCGCCATTTTCAGAACCGCCAATACGGGAGAAGGGGAGTCCAGAGCGGATATCCTTTCCATCTGCTCCTGACCGATTTCTTCCCGTCTGTAGATGCTGACAGGCTCGAAACCGGCGTCTATGGCTTCTCTGACCATCTTTTCTCCTTCCACGACGAACATCCCGGATTCGTCACGGAATTTCTTTTGAGACAAGGATCGGATATGTTTTATTTCGGATACAGACAATTTATTCATAGCCTTTACAAATATACTTAATAATTTGTTAAATTTGCGTGATTATGTCTTTAAAAAAGCCCTCAATAGCCGCATTTGCGTTTCAGGCCATATCGGTCCTTCTTCTGGCTTCGTGCAGTACCACGAGGGCACTCAAGGACGATGAATTGAGGCTTAACAGCAACAATATCGTAATTACCAATGATTCAGAGTTTTCGCCACATTCTCTGACGCCATATCTCAGGCAGCAGCCTAACCAGTCCTTATTCGGGATCAAGCCTTTGCTCTATGTCTACAACTGGTCCGGAGGCAGTGACAAGGGGCTGAACAAATTATGGAAGAACCTGGGAGAGGCCCCTGTCATATTCGAGCAGAATCAGGTGGAGCGTTCGAAAAGCAGTATGGTGGGCAGGCTCAATTCTCTCGGCTATTTTGACTCCAAGGTGGAAAGCGAACTGAGGATCAACGGACGCGAAGCCGATGTGACCTATTACGTGACCCTTGGCAAGCAGTATCAGATAGACTCCATAACCTTCACTTTGCCAGCTTTCAGGCCGGACTTCGAAGAGGACTTTATGGAAGATGCTCCGAACATCCTTATAAAGAAGGGAGACTGCCTTTCCGAATTGGCATTGAATGCCGAGGTGGAGAGGAGTGTGGCCGCGCTTCGCGAGAAAGGCTATTTCGCACTGGACAAGACGTCCTACAGTTTCGTGGCCGACACGCTGTCCGGTGACGGGAAGGTCGTGCTTGAGTATGTGATCAAGGAGACTGACCAGCGTCTGACAAAGGCTAAAATCGGCAATGTGGCGATAAGTTTCCCCGAAAACTTAAATGTTAAAGAATCTGTATTAAAGGGAGTTAACCTCATCAAACCCGGAGAGGTTTATAAAGAGTCCAATGTCAGCTACACCTACCTGCGTTTCTCGTCCCTGAAGATTTTCAAGACGGTGGGTATAGATATGCATCAGGTTTCCGACGAACAGGTGGACTGCGAAATCAGCCTGACAAAGTCCAAACCTCAGGGTTTCAAGACCAATCTCGAAGTGTCCACCAACTCTTCCGGTCTGATAGGCATATCGCCGCAGCTGAATTTTTATCATAAGAACATATTCGGTGGCGGCGAGTGGCTTAACGTGGGGTTCGTGGGGAACTTCCAGTTCAAGCCTAAGGAAGACATCTCATCCAACGAGTTCGGTACTTCACTCAGCCTCAGTTTCCCTAAGTTCCTGGGACTTGGATACAAGTTTTTCAAAGGCCCCAGCATCCCACGTACCGAGTTCAACGCGTCGTTCAACTATCAGAACCGTCCCGAGTACACGAGAAACCTCTTTTCTACTTCTTTCGGTTACACGGGAGCCATCAAAAGACGATTCTATTACCAGATATACCCTCTGAGAGTCAATTATGTAAGGCTTTTCAACCTTACCGACGAATTCAGCGAGAATCTGGACAAGAATCCTTTTATGAGGTACTCATATCAGGATCACTGCGACGTGGGCGTCAGCGCCACCGTTTTCTATAACAGCAGCACGGACCTGGTGCCTAAGACGGATTACCGCTCACTCAGGTTCTCCACGGACCTTTCAGGCAACGTGGTGAGCGTGTTCAAGAGTTTTATGGAAAAGAACGATGCGGGAGAGCGCCTCATTCTGAACACTCCTTATTCCCAGTATGCCAAGATGGAAGCATCCTATGCACAAGCCATCAGGTTCGGTCACAACGACGATCACAGTTTCGTGTACAGGATATTGGCGGGAGCCGGCATCGCTTACGGCAACTCCACCTCGCTTCCTTACGAGAAGCAGTTCTATTGCGGCGGAGCGAGCAGTATGAGAGGATGGCAGGCGCGCTCACTCGGACCTGGCAGTTCGCCAATGGATGAGACTTTCAGTATTCCGAGCCAGACGGGTGATTATAAACTAGAGGCGGACATAGAATATCGTTTTCCTATAATATCCAAACTTGAGGGCGCCCTGTTCGTGGAAGCGGGCAACGTCTGGGAGAAGAATGAAGGTATCACGATCGCGGACATAGCGGCGGACTGGGGACTGGGAATGAGAGTAAATCTGGAATTCCTCGTACTCCGTGTGGACTGGGGCGTTCAGTTCAGAGACCCTTGCTCGGAAACCGGAGGCCGCTGGCTTTCTCCTATCTCTGCCTTTAAAGACAGGGCGATGGCACTGCACTTCGGTGTAGGTTATCCTTTTTGATTATTTTTCGTATAGTACTTTGGCCAGCAAGCCTGAAGATATGCCTTCAGTTTGTCCTCGTGAGAATTGGCCTGAGGTTCATAGAAAACCTTCCCGCGCAGCTCGTCGGGCATAAATTCCTGATCCACGAAATGACCCGGAAAATCGTGCGCGTAGAGGTAGTTGTCGCTGTACCCGAGATTCTTCATAAGGGAGGTGGGGGCGTTTCGCAGATGCAGCGGTACGGCAGGGGAGTCGTCCTTTGAGACAGTCTCCAGTGCGCTGTTTATCGCCATATATGCCGAATTGCTCTTGGGGGACGACGCCAGATAGATGGTGCACTCGGAGAGCGGAATACGTGCTTCCGGCATTCCTATGCTTTGACATATCCTGAAACAGGAATCCGCTATCAGCAAAGCATTCGGATTTGCCAATCCTACATCTTCCGCAGCACTTATGCAGAGCCTGCGTGCAATGAAAAGAGGATCTTCTCCGCCCGAAAGCATACGCGAAAGATAATAGACGGCGGCGTTTGGGTCGGACCCTCGGACACTCTTTATGAATGCGGAGATTATGTCATAATGCATCTCTCCGCTCTTGTCATAGGTGGCGATATTCTGCTGAAGACACTCCGAAACCGTCTCGTCATCGATTACAATCGCTTTGCCCGAGGCGCTGAGCGAGTCCACCACTATCTCCAGAACATTGAGGAGCTTACGTCCGTCGCCTCCGCTGTAGCGGAACAGCGCGCCCCTCTGCCTTACCGTTATATCCTTTTCCTTAAGCAGAACATCTTCCTTCAAAGCTCTGTCGAGAAGCGTGGAAAGGTCCTCACTGTCAAGACTTTTGAGTACATATACCTGGCAACGCGACAGAAGCGGGGTGATCACCTCGAACGAAGGGTTCTCCGTCGTGGCGCCGATGAGAGTGAATGTGCCTTTTTCCACAGCCCCGAGCAGCGCATCCTGCTGGCCCTTGTTGAATCTGTGGATCTCATCTATGAACAGAATGGGGGAATTGAGAGAAGAAAAGACGGAATTGGCCCGGGCCTTGTCGATAATGTCCCTGACCTCCTTCACGCCCGAGTTGATGGCGGACAGCGTAAAGAACTCTCTGCCAAGCGAATGGGCGATTATATGGGCGAGCGTGGTCTTGCCTACCCCCGGAGGACCCCAGAGAATAAAGGAGGAGACGTTGCCGCTTTCAATCATATTTCTCAATACACAACCTTTCCCCACAAGATGACGCTGACCTACATATTCATCGAGCGTCTGGGGACGCATCCGTTCCGGAAGAGGTGGTAAAACAGTATTCATATCGTTCGTAAATCTTGCCTAAAATACTCGTTTTTTTCTCATTTAACAAATAATTGCATATCTTCGCAAGGTGTACTTATGAACCTTAAATCTTTAATAGCGGGAGTGGTGTTTTTGTGCCTGAGCATCTCTGATTCAGCGGCCCAGAGCAAAAGCATCGTGATTACAAGGATAGGGGAGACCAGTTCTTTCAAGGGTCATTCCATATCGCTTATCACCACTTCCGGTCGCAAAGAGAACGCGTTCCTGAAGTTTTCCGCCGGACTTGACACTTACGGCATCATCTCCCACAAAACCATATCACCTGGAGGAAAACTTTCCCTTACTCACAATACGATACTGAAAAACAGCTACATCAACGACGACATCGCTTACATATTGTATATGGGTGCCGGGGGAGTGGCCGGATATCTTAAAGATTATTACAGGGAAACCATCAAGAATCACGGAGTGATAATGGGCGTAAGCACGACTCTGGGAGGCTTGGTCGCATTCAAGAAGTCAAATATCGAGCTTGGCCTTGATTTTACCGCCGACTTGGCTCTCCAGCTCAGAAAAATGGAAGAGAACGAGAACAGATTGGGTCTTTCATGGTATGCCAACGGACTGCTTCGTGCCATAATACCGCAAATCAGCATTTATTACAGATTCTGATGAAAAAGTTCGTATGCATATTGGTCTTGGCTTTGGGATTCGGATGCCTCTCCCACGCACGTTTCAGCGCCGGGGTCAGTTGGGGATATTCGCCTCAGATATTCAAGTCTCAGGTGTTTTCATATACCCCGAACCGCATAGGATACAGGATTAACGAGAGAAATCAGAGTTTTACATATTTCAGCAACGCTTACGTGGACATAGATGCCGGTGTGGATTTTCTGCGTAAATTCTCCCTGCATCTCAAGACCGGTTACCGGGGGGCTGATTTCAACTACGATCTGATTCCTTTTCTTCTCGAAGGCAGGTTTTATTTCCGCGATTACTGCTCGGGCGGGGCTTTCATAGCTCTGGAAGGTGGAACAGCTATGCACAAAAGGAGTTTCGATGACGGAATAATCATTCTCAAGACCGCCTTCGGCTACAGGGAACAATTGTACCGCGACCTCAGTGTGGATTTTCTTGTCCACGTCTCGGCTATGAATTTTCACCCTCTGCCCGTAGACAAATATGAGGGCGTGATTCCGCGCCCTCAAGTATCTTACTCCGTAGTAGGCCTTCTCCAGTTGGGATTCGGCGTAGGAATCAATTTCTAAAGCTGAATGAACAGATAGATCATATAAAGCACTTCCAGAAGCAGCATAGTGATTCCGCAGGGCTTCGAAAGACTTTGGCTCTTGGATGTATAAGAGAATATGAACAGCGTCAGCGATGCCAGCAGAAGGGCGGCCAGGTCCACATAATTCAGGGAAGTCGTCTGCATAGGAAGTATGAGTCCGGACACGCCGAGTATGAGAAGAATGTTGAAAACGTTGCTTCCCACTATGTTACCGAGTGCCAATTGGCCTTTTTTCTTCGCGATAGCCACGATGCAGGTCATAAGTTCAGGCAGGGAGGTTCCAACGGCGAGTATGGTGATGGCGATGAACTTTTCGCTTGCGCCAAGCCTGTGGGCTATATCCACCGCGCTGTTAACGAACATCTTACCTCCGAATATCAGGCCCGCCAGACCCGCGATTATCATAAGAGAAGAGACAAGTGTGGAATGAGTCTTCCCATTCTGTACTTCTTCCGTATCGTCGGAATTCTGTTTTCCGGTCTTGAAATTATAATAAAGGTAGGCGGCGAAAACAAGCAGGAATATTACGGCGTCTATCCTGTTGAGCGTACCTTTCAGAACGATCAGGCAGAAGAAAACCGTAATGCACAGCAGTATAGGAATGTCTATCAGTTTGTTCTGACGAGTGACTGCGATAGGGGAGAGTACTGCTGTAAGTCCAAGGATGAAGAGGACGTTGAAGATGTTCGATCCTATGACATTACCGAGCGCGATGGCGGAAGACCCTTCGAGCGCTCCGGTCACGCTGACGACAAGCTCTGGACAGGATGTCCCGAAGCCTACTATGACTATTCCGATGACGAAATCGCTGATACCTATTTTCTTGGCCACGTCGGATGCGCCATCTACCAGTATATCAGATCCATAGACCACAAGGCCGAGCCCGACAAGTAAAAGAATTACGGAAAGTAACATTATTGTTTTCTAATTAGTTTACAAACATTTTCCACGTGCTGCGTGTGCGGGAACATATCCACGGGCTGCACGTCCGTGATAGTATAGTCCCGGCAGAGCATCTCGAGGTCCCGTGCCTGGGATGCAGGATTGCAAGACACGTATACTATGCGCTGCGGAGCGGCATTGAGAATCACCTTGGCCACATCCGGATGTATTCCTGCACGCGGAGGATCGAGGATTATCACATCCGGCTTGCCGTGAGCCTCTATGAACTCGTCTGTCAGGATATCTTTCATATCCCCGGCGAAGAATTCACAGTTGTTTATTCCGTTGAATGCGGCATTTGACTTTGCGTCCTCTATCGCTTCGCTCACATATTCTATTCCTATGACCTTCTTTGCCTTGGCCGACACGAACTGCGCGATTGTACCTGTGCCGGTGTAAAGGTCGTATACCACTTCATCTCCACTGAGCGAGGCAAACTCACGCGCCACTTTGTAAAGATTGTAAGCCTGAGGGGCATTGGTCTGATAGAAGGATTTCGGGCCAATCTTGAACTTCAGGTTCTCCATTTTTTCATATATGGAGTCTTCTCCCTTGAAAAGGATGCAGTGCTGATCCGAAATGGAATCGTTTAATTTATTGTTGATTACGTAATAAAGCGAACTGATCTGCGGAAACTCTTCCACGATGGCCTCAAGCATAGCTTCGCGCTTCTTGAAATCCGCCCCGAAGCAGATTATGAGCATTACCTGGCCGTCTTCTGTGGTGCGCACGAACATATTCCGCAGAATACCGGTGTTCTCCCGCAAATTATAGAAGGGGATATTGTTTTCCAATGCGTACTTCTTGATGAAGAGTCTCAGCGCATTGGATGGCTCCTTCTGAAGGTGACACCATTTGATATCCAGCACTTTATCGAAATATTTGCCCACGTGAAAGCCTAGTCCGCAGCGATCTTTCGCATCTATCTGTTCCGGTTCCTCGTCTGCAAGCACCCATCTGCAGCAGGAAGCGCTGAATTCCAATTTATTACGGTATTCGCATATCTTCTCCGATCCTATTGCGGGCTTGATTTCCGGCACTTCCAGATGACCTATTCTGACAAGCTGGTCATATACCTGACGTGTCTTGGCTTCGAGCTGCATTTCGTAGGGGAGATGCTGCCATTTACATCCGCCGCATACACCGAAATGTTCGCAGAAAGGCTCCAGCCTGTGTTCCGACGGTTTTACTATATTTACGATACGTCCTTCCAGATAGTTTTTCTTACGCCTGGTAACCAGCACGTCGACCACGTCCCCGGGCACACCGTACTCCACAAAGAGCACTCTGGCAGTGGCGGCTTCGCTTTCCGTAGGAAGCTTGGCGTGTGCGATTGCTTTTCCTTCGGCAGCTATGCCTTCTATCGTTATATTATTCAGTATTACTCTGTCTTTCATAAAGTCAGCTTTCTTTTTCTAAAGTGATTCTGGAAGTGGCGAATCGGAATCCCTTTGCCTGCGCGTCATCATAAATCGCCTTATAGAAAGAATGATAGACATCCCAGTAATCTTCAGTTTTCACCCAAAGCTTCACTACGAATTCCACCATACTGGTATCTACTTTATTTATGGCGACAAAGGACTTGAATACTCTTTCATCCTTTGATATGATGCTGTTCACCTCGTTGATGAAGGCGTCGGAAGAAGTGGAGTGCGCGAGCGGAAGCAGAAAATCCACACGGCGCGAGGGGAGCAGGGAGTAGTTGTTGATGTTGCCCGACGAAAGCGCTCCGTTAGGGATTATGATGACCCTGTTGTCCGTCGTAGTCAATCTGGTGGACACCATATTCACTTCGTTAACGGTACCGCTATATCCCTGGGCTTCAATGAAATCGCCCACTTTGAAAGGCTTGAAGATAAGCAACATTATACCTCCGGCAAAGTTCTGCAGAGCTCCGCTGAGCGCCATACCTATAGCCATACCTCCGGCTGCCAGAAGGGCGGCCAGCGACGTGGTGTTGATTCCAAGCGTACCTATGCACAACGTGATGACCAGAACCGTAAGAACCACAGAAACCAGCGAAGTCGTGAAACTGGCTATGGTCTTGTCTGTGTTCTTGCGCTCGAAATTACGCCTCATCGCCTTTTTGATGCGCTTTATGAGCCAGATACCGATAATATATACGGCCAATGCGGCCAACACCTTGAGTCCGAAATCTATAGCTCCCTGAAGAAGCTGATCCAGAGCCTGCTGCGGGTTCTCCTTAAGGACTTTGACGAATTCCTGCGATGCGGCGTGAAGCGAATCAGCCTTTTCTGCCAATTCTTTCTCGTCAAATCCGGGAATCTGCTGCAATGGTAAATTAATCATACGAAAACTGTCTGTTTTTAGCACGCAAAAAGCTTTTCCTGCATAGCATTCTAAAGCGCCACAAAGATAATCATTGGAATTTTAGAAATCAAATGCTGCTTTTGTTATACAATTTATATTATGTTAACTTATGGATATAGATGTTTCCCCTCTTGTATTGCTGAATGACAATAAATTTTATTGCTTGCGAAACTTGAGTGATTGGCAGTAAGGGAAAATATCATTATATTAGCAAACGAAATAATAAGCTATTCAATCAAATTAGAACTATGCTAAAAAACAAATCTCTCAGAAAGTCTGTTCTGGCGCTCCTGTGTCTGTGGACTCTTTCCCTGAGCCAGAGCTGTAAGGTGGACGACCGGTATTCGTTCGACAACATCAAAAATGTCAATACCGACGTCACAGTGTTCGAAAACGGAATATCCGTTCCCCTCATTCAGAGCACCTGCAAGATCAGCGTCGATTCCATATTGTCCCTCACCGGGATAGACACGACCGCTTTCGGGAAATACTTCACTGTCGGTGACGACGGACAGTATTATATCTCGCACGAAGAGAACTATTCCCTTACCGAAGAAATCAACGGGATGAATTTCTCCGAGCTTGTCAAATTGGACCCTATAACGGTGTCCCGGGATTTTTCTTACGATCTATCCGCGTTTGACCCTAAATCATTGGAAATCAACGAACAACAGTGCAGATACGGTGAAAGCCTTCCGGACATATCTCTTGACATAGACAAGATTGAACCGGTCGAGCAGAGCTGCCAAGTTATTGGCAACAAAACCATTAAAGATGCTGCCAAGCTTGCGCAGGACCTCGGTCAAAGCACCGTCACACTGCCTTCCGCCTCGCTTGACCTTACGTCTTCAAATGAGGCAGTCATAGACGCCGTGACTATGTCTTCGCACATCAAGAGTCTGGAATCCATTACATTGAAAAGCGGATCCAAAATCAAAGCGGAAGTCAGCATTCCGGGAGCTGCGTCACTTTTCACTTCCGGAGAGTTGAAGACTGAAGTAACGGTGGACCTGAAAGATGTCCTGACTTTTTCAGACGGTTCCACCATGCTTCACATAGATGGTCTTGTGCTTTCCAAAGATAACGCATTCGCGGAATCACGTACTTATGCAGTAAGCTCTCTGAATGCTGCAAAAATCTCCCAAGACAAGACAATCAGCGCAAACGGAACAGTAATCTACACTGATCTTATTTGCCCGGTGGACAAGGCGTCAGCCTGCTCGCAGGACATCAATCTGGAAGTAAGGATTAGTTTCGTGGATTTCGCTCTTGAGTCAGCATATGGACAGGTTGAGGGCATCAGCCTCGACATAGACAAACCTGTCGAGAACATCACATACGATCTGCCGGACAACGTGGCCAATCTGGGAACATTCACGGTCACGCCGAAAGGCAGCCCCAAGGTCGAAGTGAACATTAATTATCCTGAAATCGAAGGAGTCAGCCTGACATCGCCGAAGGGGCTGAATATCACCGTCCCATATTTCATTGATTTCTCGGACATTCCATCCGATTTCACCTATATGGACACGGGTACTTCCAAAAACATTATACTTAACACCTTGAAAAACACTTCATACGATCTTACAATCGGAAGTCTTACTATAGATCCGGAGAAAGTGGACGGGAAGTATGTTCTTCAGGGAGATTATGCCGTGAAAGGGAGCGTGGCCATTCCTGACGGCCGTATGGATGTTGCCAAACTGCTTGGCCTCAGTGAGAAAGACATAGAAGTCAGCATCACCATCCCTACTATGGAGATCGAAAGTGTGCAGATGAGCGAATTATCAGTAGATATAGATGAATCCGCTACGGTTGACTTCCTGAAGGCTTCCGATATTCCTGAAATGGTCAAAGTCATCAATCTGGTCAATCTGGAAGGGACTGAGACAGAACTCGATATCGAACTTACAAATCTTCCTGACCTGGGTGGAAACGGAGCATATACCGCCGAACTTACAGTAACTCTGCCGGACTTCGTGAAACCGTCAACCGTACAGATCAACGGAAAATTCTATGATGGCAAACTCTCCAAATTGATTGATATCGAATCTTTCAATTTCCTGGGATACTATATGGATGACCTCCGCAGAAAGGACGGCAAGATAAGCGGGGATGTGAAAATCAGCGGAAAAATCAAGGCAGAGAATCCGTCAGTGAAGGCAGAGAGCCTTTCCGGATCACTTGGCGGAAAGATTTCGCTGAACTCTCAGATAAAGATAAAATCTATCAGGGCCAAGGTCGGATATGAGACTGAAAAGACCATAGAGATTCCGTTCTTCAGTCTGCCTGAAATCTTCAAGGACGCAGAACTGGATATTCAGAAAGCTACGCTTTATGCCCACATAAACAGCAACTTGGCCGTTCCTATGAGCGCAAAGATAGATCTGAATGACGGAATGTACGACCTTCCTGATCTTCAATTCCCTTATACTGAGGACCCTACGAAAAAAGAGACCCTCATCAACGAGTACCATATCGACTTGAATCCTCTCTTCGAGACCAACAAGGAGGTATTGCCTGTCAAATTCAATCTCAGCGTATCGGATGACGCCTACAGTGTCATCTACCCTGATGCCGATCACGAATTGGACATAGATTTCGGATTCCAGCTGCCGGTGCAGTTCGGGGATAAATTGAATGCCACCTATGCAGACACTCTGAAGCTCGGCGAGGATCCTACGCTGATTACCAGGCTGTTGAAGGAAAGCACCGCAACACTTAAAGGAAAGGTTGAGAACACATTGCCATTCAAGGTCAATGTGATAGTTGAATTCCTGTCCTACGACAGCCAAAGCGACAAATACACAGTCATAGATACCGGAGAGCCTATAACACTTTCCATTGCGGCAGCTGATCCGGAAAGCGGAAATACAGAAGAAAAAGAGGGTGAGGAGCAAGACAATTTCAGAGATTTCGAGACAAAACTGAATATAGCTTCCGACACGGATTTCGAGGGACTCAGCCACATACGGCTCAGTTTCACAATCGGATCTAACGGAGAATGGCTCAAGAAATCCAACTACATTATGTTCAAGAACATATCCTTGAGTGTTTCCAACGGTATAACCTTTAATGTCAATGATTTAATCAATGGAGGCAGCGATGAAGACGATGAATGATTCAAAACGGATAAAGTGCCTGGCCCTGCTTTTCGCGGCTGGTTTGTTATCATATAACGCATCAGCACAAAATCAGACGACCTATTTTTTGGATAATTACGGGTATAATTATCGATATAATCCGGCCATAATGTCGGAACGAAGCTTTTTTGCGGTAGGACTTGGAAATGTCAGTACATCACTTGGCAGCAATATAGGTCTTTCTTCTCTTCTCTACCCTTCTGCCGACGGAAATACACTTGTAACCGGATTCAACAACAGCGTGAGTTCGCAAGAATTCCTCTCCGGCATTAAGGACCGTAACGGAGTGTGCGCTGACTTTAATGCCAACCTCTTTTCCTTCGTTACAAGGAAGGAGGACAGGATGACTTCATTCGAAATCAATGTCAAAACCCTCTCAGACGCTACCATATCGGGAGACATTTTCCGGCTGCTTAAAACCGGATCTGCCGATGTGAAATACGACTTTTCGTCTACATCCGTCAATCTGGATTCTTATGTGGAGATCGCTTTTGGCCGTTCTCGCTACAACGAAGACAAGAAGTTCGGCTTCGGCTATCGCATTAAAGGAATCGTAGGCTTGGGGAGCGCTCAGGTATACTTCAATGACACCCAGATAACTTCCAACGAAGACCAGCTCAGGGTCAATCTCAATGGCCAGGCGCGCATAGCCTGTCCTATGGTCAAGTTCAAGCTTGACGACGACGGAAAAATCAGCGGACTGGAACAGGATACGGAAAACCGGTCACTTGCCGGAATCGGTGCGGCCATCGACGCCGGTGTGGTCTACAATCCTGTTGAAGGACTGAGCCTCAGCGCCGCCATCAATGACCTCGGACTTGTGAACTGGGATTATTCACTGCTCGCCCAATCCAAGGGAACCGTAAATTTCAAGGGACTGGATATGAGCTCGGAGAATGCCAATTACAAGGACGAGCTTGACAAAGTGGACAAAGAATTCAAGGACCTGGCCAATTTCGGGGCCAAGGACGGCTACGAAACCATATGGCGTTACCTTCCGTTCAACGTGAACGCCGGCGTCCGTTACAGGCTTCCTATGGCGCAGATTGTAAGCGTAGGTGCCACAGCAAGCTATCAGAACAGCAACATCCCCGTATGGGAGAGCCGATTTGCAGCGACCCTTTCGCCGTGCAGATGGTTCAGCATAACAGGCAATTACGGCTACGGCACATTCGGCCCGGTATGGGGAAGCGCATTGAGCGTGTCAGCGTCGTTCCTGAATTTTTACATAGGCATAGACGGCTTCAGCGGACCTGTCGGCAAATATGAGAATATCGCTTTCTATCCAGTGAACCGCTTCAACCTCAGACTGAATACCGGACTGACGATACAGCTTGGACAATATCACTGATCCTTTCTGAAAAGAAGGGAGCTGTCTCCATAAGAGAGGAAACGGAATTCGTGGGACAGGGCATAATCATAGATTTTACGCCAATCGTCTCCCACAAAAGCCGCCACAAGCAAAATAAGGGTGCTCTCGCTTTGATGAAAGTTAGTGATGAGCATATCCACCAGACGGAATTTGAAGGTAGGTACAATGATGATTCTTGTACCTACCTTTATTTCATCCAGGCCATTGGCTTCAAGATAATCGACTATGCTCTGAAGCGCCTCTTTGGTAGAATAAGGGTACTCCCGCTCGTAAGGAGCCCATTGGCATACGTCCTCCGGATGCCCCTTCTCTATGCAGGACACGCCCACGTAATAGAGGGACTCGAGCGTACGGACGGATGTGGTACCCACAGCCACCAGTTTCGATTTATTGCTGATAAGTTCCTCAATAAGAGTCTTTTTCACCACGAATGGCTCCCTGTGCATAGGATGCTGTGCCACATCTGATGTCTTGACCGGAAGGAAGGTTCCGGCTCCCACGTGAAGACATACATTTCGCATCTGAACACCCCCGTTTTTCAGTTCTCCGAGAACTTCGTCCGAGAAATGAAGACCTGCCGTAGGAGCTGCTACAGAGCCTCTTATATGGGCATAAACTGTCTGATAGCGTTCCAGGTCTATCGCCTCGGTCTGGCGGTTCAGATACGGCGGAATAGGGATATTCCCACATATGTCGAGAACATTGGAGAAAGGAATCCCCGACTGCCAATTGAACTCCACCACGCCGGTCTGGCCTTCTCTACTCAAAAGTCTGGCCTGCAGCGCAATTCTTTCCATATCCTCGCTGGTAACCCCTTCAGGAACGAAATAGGAGAGGATATCGTCCTTCCATCTCTTGGAATTGCCGATTACGCACTGCCAAGCGCATTTTTGCGTGGAAGAAAAGGCCTGAGCATAATCCGACGGATCAACAGGCTGCAGGCAGAAAATCTCTATATGAGCTCCGCTTTCTCGCTTGAAATGCAGTCTGGCAGGCACTACTTTAGTGTCGTTGAATACCATCAAAGACCCTTGCGGGATAAGATCAGGCACATTCCTGAAGTGTTTTTCGTCTATGTTACCGTCTCTATAAATCAATAATTTTGAAGAGTCTCGTCTTTCCAACGGATATTTCGCAATCCTGTCCTCAATCAGAGGATAAGAGTAATCTTCTATATGAATGGAAGGGATCATCTCATTTACAATTTTGGTGTGCAAATATACGAAGATTTACCTTTCAATTGTATTTTCAAGTGTCAAATCTATTTTACAAATGTAATTCGGTTTTGTTAATCCCACCGCAGCGATCACTCTTTGCAAATGTAAAGTTTCAAGAAAGTTTCATTCACACTGACTCTTCGCTTCCTTGTTTCCCATAAGAGATACTTATAACAATTGCAATCGTAGTGTAATTGTCTTAAACTCTGTTACTTATGACACTTATATATATTATGGCATTAGGCTTTCTTTGTAGTCCGCTCCGACACGCCACCTCCAAAACCACTCAATCCGCTAAACCAGACACTTTACTTTATTATACAACATATTAATACCCAACCACTAACGTATTTTATTTCAATTTTTACTTTTTTGATATTATTCGAGGTTTTTGACACAAGATTCCCCTATCTCCTTTATATCCGCTTGTTTCTTACTGAACTTATAGTTACATTTGTAAAAATCGTTTTGCCTTATGATTTCACGACTTCAGCAGCTCCTTCAGGCAGAAGGAATTAACAAAAGTGAATTTGCGGAGACCATCGGAATCGCCCCCGCGACTGTGACCCACCTGCTTTCCGGACGCAATAACCCCAGTTATGAAATTATTTGTGCCATAAGCAGACGATTTCCCCGTATCAGTCTTGACTGGCTGATAAACGGGACCGGAAAAATGTACCGAGATTCCGTTATTCCTGATACAGAGCACGTTTCCGGTGGATTATTTGATTCTCAAACCGAAAGCAATACTTCCGATTCGGTCACTAAAACTACTGAATTAAAAAGAGTTGTCACCGAAAAACGTATCTCAAAAATACTTATTTTCTTTTCTGACGGAACATTTCAGGATATTCCGGTCAAGTAGTATCTTTGTGTTATGGAAGAATTGTTGGATATCGAGAAGAAAATCGCTTCTCGTCTTGTAGAATTGAATGCCACCCTCTCCGTAGCCGAATCCTGCACAGGAGGAATGATCTCCCACGTGGTTACCTGTATCCCCGGGTCATCGGCCTATTATCTGGGCAGTGTAACCTCCTACGCCATCTGCATCAAAGAAAAGGTGCTTGGCGTACCTTCAGAGGTCATAAAGGAATATGGCGTGGTAAGCAATCAGGTGGCCTGCCTTATGGCGGAAGGCGTGCGTAAGCTTATGGGAAGCACCTACTCTGTCGCCACTACCGGTCTTGCAGGACCCGGCGGAGACGAACGCAACCCGGAAGGCACGGTATGTATAGCCGTAAGCGGTCCCGAGGGCACAGTCAGCCGTCGCTTCATAAAAAAAGGCGAAAGAATGCAGAACATACACTCTTTCACCCTTGAAGCCTTGAATATGCTTCTAGACGTCCTGAAGTGAGAACCACTCCTCCGTCTTGGCGTCCAGATCGCGTTTCAACTCCAGATATTTCTGTGTTTCAGCCATTATGTCAAGCCCTTCCGCAGGTTCTGCCAATTGAGCCTCAATCCCCGAAATAGCTGACTCCAGACGGGAAATCTCCCCTTCCAGATATTTGACGCGGTCGCGTTTTTTCTTATCTTGACGGGACAGTTCCTTCTGCTGCTGATACGACAGCGGTACACCCTTTTTCACGGTCTGATCCACGCTTTCGGCCTTCTTTTGGGAAGCGTCCGCGGTCTTTCTGTCCAGTTCGTGCAGGCTCTTGAGCTTCTTTTTCTCAAGATATTCCTGGACTGTCTCCAGATGCTCACGTACTGCTCCGTCGTTGAATTCGTAGAACTTATCCACCAATCCGTCCAGGAAATCCCTGTCGTGGGACACCACTATCAAAGCCCCGTCATAGCTTTTCAGGGCCTCTTTGAGGATATCCTTGCTCTTGATGTCCATATGGTTGGTAGGCTCATCCAGAAGCAGCAGGTTGTGAGATGAGAGCATCAGCTTCGCCATCCCCAGACGCGCCCTTTCTCCTCCGCTGAGCACACCGACCTTCTTGTCTATATCCTCGCCGCGGAAAAGGAACTGAGCCAATATGTCCCTTACCTTGGTTCTGACGTCTCCTATAGCCACGCGGTCAAGCGTTCCGAATACGGTATCGTTGCGGTCCAATACATCTTCCTGATTCTGAGCAAAATATCCAATGTTGACATTATGGCCTACTCGGCTTTCTCCACTCTCGGGGGCGAGTTCTCCCATTATTACGCGCATAAGCGTGGTCTTTCCCTCGCCGTTACGCCCTATGAGAGCGACCTTCTCCCCTCTTTTTATCTCTATGTTCGCCCCTGAAAAGACCCGTTTCTGCGGATAGCTGACCGTCAAGTCCTTGGCGCTGTACACCACATCGCCTGAACGCGGCGAAGGCGGAAATTTGACCGTGAGGCGTGCATTGTCCGTCTCGTCTATCTCTATGCGGTCTATCTTCTCGAGCGCCTTTATACGGCTCTGAACCTGATTGCTTTTGGTCGCCTTGTAACGGAAACGTTCTATGAAATCCTCCGTCTTCTCTATCATCTTCTGCTGATTCTCGTAGGCGGCCATCTGCTGCGCCATCCTCTCAGCGCGAAGCTCAAGATATTTACTGTAAGGAACTTTGTAATCCTGCACGTGACCCAGGACTATCTCCACGGTGCGGTTCGTCACCCTGTCGAGGAACTTTCTGTCGTGCGAGACGAGCATAAGAGAACCTTTACGCGCAGCCAGATACGATTCCAGCCATTCGATGGACTCTATGTCCAGATGGTTGGTAGGCTCGTCGAGAAGCAGCACATCGTGCCGGCGAAGCAGAATCTTGGCCAATTCTATGCGCATATTCCACCCCTGGGAAAAAGTCTCGGTGAGACGGCCCAGTTCGTTGTCCCTGAAACCAAGTCCCAGAAGAGTCTTTCTGGCCTGCACCTCGGGAGGTTCGCTATGAGAAGTCACCAGGTGGTCGTTAAGATCGGCCAATCTCTCCGCAAGAGACAGATAATCCTGTGATTCATAATCTGTTCTCTGCGAAAGCTCAAGCGTTACTTTCTCTATTTCACTTTCTATCTCCTTCTCGCGGTCGAAGGCCGTCATCGCCTCTTCGATTACGGTGCGTCCGCGATGATGCTCCATAATCTGAGGCAGATAACCCACGCTGATGTGGTTAGGCATATCTATCTGCCCGGACGTAGGATTCTGAAGACCGGCTATCATCTTCATAATAGTGGATTTGCCGGCCCCGTTCTTTCCCGTAAGACCTATCCTATCGCTTTCTGAAATATGGAAGTTAATCCTGTCGAGCAGGACATAACTTCCATACGAAACCGTAACGTCGTCAAGTGAAATCACCGTATCAAAGAGTTTTAAGCGAAGCCTCCAGCGCCTCTATCCTGGCAAGTGCGTCAGCCTCTTTCTTTCTTTCAAGAGCGACAACAGCCTGAGGAGCGTGTGCGACGAAGGACTCGTTGGAGAGTTTTTTCTGCACTCCGGCCAGGAATCCCCTCTGATGTTCAAGTTCCGCGAGAATCTTGTTCTTTTCTTCCTGAAGATCCACAAGGCCGCCTACAGGCACGCTCATCTTCAACGTTCCCACTATGAATGACACGCACGCCTGCTCACAGAGACCACTGCGGATTTCGGATATATTGGCACTTTTCATAAGGACAGGCTTGAGTTCCAGGCTCAGTTCACCTTCCACGTAAAGGACAAGCGCCTCTTTCGGAGATATCTGTTTCTGCGCCCTCACGCCGCGTACGCCTACTATGGCCTCCTGCAGTAGAGAGAACTGCTCCAGGAAGGTCTCGTCATAAGGACCGGCCACCGGAGTGTGTTCATACATTATGGTCTGACCTTCACGACGCGGAGTCATCTCGTGCCACAATTCTTCCGTGATGAACGGCATTATAGGGTGTATGAGCTTGAGGAGTTTCTCGAAGAAGTCCATCGTGCTCTCGTATGTCCTCGCATCTATAGGTTCGCCGTAGGCCGGCTTTACGAGTTCGAGATACCAGGCGCAGAACTGATCCCAGAACAGCTTGTAGATGGTCATAAGCGCATCTGATATGCGGAATTTGGCATAGTGGTCTTCCACTTGCTCTATGGTCTTGGACAGAAGATTGTCAAACCATTTGACCGCAATGCGGCAGTTCTCGCCCTGCTCCGCCTTTTCGTCCACGTTCCAGCCGCTGATGAGCCTGTACGCGTTCCAAATCTTTCCGCAGAAATTACGTCCCTGCTCCACCTGGCTTTCATCGTAAAGGATATCGCTGCCGGCAGACGAGCACAGAAGCATACCGAGGCGCACAGCATCAGCGCCGTACTTGTCGATAAGATCCAAAGGATTAGGCGAATTGCCGAGGGTCTTGCTCATCTTGCGGCCAAGCTTGTCACGGACGATTCCGGTGAAGTAGACGTTTCTGAACGGAACATTCTCCATAAACTCGTCTCCCGCCATAATCATCCTGGCCACCCAGAAGAAGATGATGTCAGGACCTGTAACCAGGTCATTGGTAGGATAATAGTATGCCAAGTCGGCATTAGGCTTGTGCTCCGGGCAACCCGGTTTCTTAGGGTCGAACACGGAAATAGGCCAGAGCCAGCTGCTGAACCAAGTGTCGAGCACGTCCTCGTCCTGATGAAGATCGGCTTCAGTGAGGGCAGGATCAAGCAGACGAGCCGCTTCCAGGGCCTTCTGCGCACTGTTTTCCACTACGTACCTTCCGTCAGGAAGATAATAGGCGGGGATACGCTGCCCCCACCACAACTGACGGCTGATGCACCAGTCGCGGGCATTCTCCATCCAATGGCGGTATGTGTTGCGATATTTGTCCGGTATGAACTTGATTTTTCCTTCTTCCACTACAGACAGAGCCGTAGGGGCCAATTTGTCCATCTTCAGAAACCATTGGGCGCTGAGTTTAGGCTCTATAACGGCATTGGTACGCTCCGAGTAGCCGACAGGAGAAGTATAATCTTCTATCTTTTCTATATTGCCGGCCTCCTCAAGCATCTTGGCTATCTTCTCACGGGCCACGAACCTGTCTTCACCCACCAGAATCTGAGCGTCTTCAGTAAGACATCCGTTGTCGTCTATGATGTCGAGAACGGGAAGGTTATGGCGAAGGCCAATCTCGTAGTCATTGGCATCGTGGGCAGGTGTGACTTTAAGGCATCCCGTACCGAAGTCCATCTCCACGTACTCGTCTTCTATGATAGGTATCTCCTTGTTGATAAGAGGGATAAGAACCTTCTTGCCACGCATCCAGTGATGCCTCTCGTCATTGGGATTGACACAGATGGCGGCATCTGCCATAATGGTCTCGGGGCGTGTGGTCGCCACTACTATATATTTGTCCGTAGGATGACCCTGTCCGTCCGAGATGAAATATCTCATATGGTAGAAATGGCTCTTGGTGTCCTTATGTATCACCTCATCATCCGATACGGCGGTGTGCCCTACCGGATCCCAGTTCACCATACGTACTCCGCGGTAAATCCAGCCCTTCTTATAGAAATAGACGAAAGTGTTGATCACGGCCTCGTTAAGTTCAGGCTCCATCGTAAAACGCGTCCTGTCCCAATCGCAGGATGCGCCGAGCTTGCGGAGCTGCTGCAGAATGATCCCGCCGTGCTCCTCCTTCCATTCCCAGGCATATTTGAGGAACTCCTCACGGGTGAGATCTTCTTTCTTTATGCCCATATCGCGGAGCTTGGCCACGACCTTGTTCTCCGTAGCTATGCTCGCGTGGTCCGTTCCAGGCACCCAGCAGGCATTCTTGCCGTCCATACGGGCCTTGCGCACCAGCACATCGTTAAGAGTGTTGTTGAGCACGTGTCCCATATGAAGTATGCCCGTTACGTTAGGCGGCGGTATCACCACCGTATAGGGCTGACGGTTATCCGGTTCCGAATGAAAAAATTTGTATTTGAGCCAATAGGCGTACCACTTGTCTTCTACTTCCGAAGGATTGTATTTCTTTGATAATTCCATAGCCCGCAAATTTAACCATTTTTTCATCATTACTAAAATATCCTGCAGAGGAAATCGCAGAGATAGTCGCGCCAATTGGCCCAGATGTGTCCGCCATCGCTTTCGATGTAGACATAAGGCGCGTCAATGGCGTCAAGCTTGGCCTTGAATTCGGTATTGGCCTGATAGAGAAAATCGTCGCTTCCTATGGCGATGTAATACAGACTGACACCGTTTTCGAAGAGTTTGGCAAGTTTGGCATCATAATCCTGATAAAAACCAGGGAATTTGGCCTTGCTCAAATCCGACGGAATCCTCCAATCCGGAGTAGCTGCGGAAAACAGTCCTATGTAGTCGAACGTCTTAGGGTAATTGACGGATACCAGATTGGTATGGAATCCGCCCATCGAAAGACCGGCGATAGCCCTGCCGCTCTGCTTTTTAATGGTGCGGTAATGCGAATCCACATAGCTTATCACGTCTGCGAAATGGGCCTCGAACGAAGTGTCGGTGGCTCCGCTCGGGTACGGCTTGTACATTCCCTGTCCTTCCTCTCCCGGAGCGGCGCAGTGACGGTTCGTGTTGCCGTTGGTCATCACCACTATCATAGGCTTCGCCTTACCCTGTGCGATGAGATTGTCCAAGATGTATTGCGCACGTCCCAGACTGGTCCAGGCATCCTCGTCACCTCCCATTCCGTGAAGCAGGTACAGCACAGGATAACGGCCCTTCCCGCTGTCATAACCTGCCGGAGTATAAACGGTCATACGTCTGGTGGTGCCAAGCGTGGGGCTTTCATACCACACTTTACTCAAAGTCCCGTGCGGCACATCCTGAGCCTTGTAGTTGTCCGCCTTTCCCCCGCCTACGATAAAGAAACTGGAAAGATAACCGACATCGCGGTATACGTAAGAGTTCGACATATCAAGAATTTTGACCCCGTCCACGACGAAATTATAGTAGTAAAGTTCGCTTGGGAGTTTCTTGGTCCAGGTCCACAGTCCGGAAGAGTCGCGCATCATCGCCTCATAGCCGTCCGTGCAATATCCCACAACCTCAACTTTCTTTGCTTCAGGAGCATACAGGCGAAGTGTAACCTGTGATGTATTATCGTCGATCTCAGGAGAGACTATCTTCGACCCGGGCCATATGGCCTCCTGGGCATTGGCCACGGTAAGTGTAGCCGCCATAGCCAGAGTTAAAAAGAATGTACGTTTCATACCGTTTTTAAGGATTAAATGAAATGTAAAATTACTGCCTGTCAAAGAATTATCGTGTCATCCACCAGACAGGCGTCCAGGTCACGGGCAATCTGTTCCTTGTCCAGATGCTGGCCTATGAAGACCAGTTTCTGCATACGGTCTCCATAATTTGCATCCCAATCCCTTCGAAGGACCTCATCCGCCTCAAGCATACGTTCCAGCTGTGCCGGCGGCATAGTGGCGTACCATTGGCCTGCGTTCTTGAGGCCAATCTGCTTTCCCGCCTGCTCGAATAGATAGCAGATGGACGTATTCTCCGTGAAATAGCATATTCCCTTCGTCCGTATCACATTCTTAGGCCAATTACGCGATACGAAAAAGTCGAACTTATTAATGTCGAAAGGCTTGCGCCTGTAATACACGAAAGTGCCAATTCCATATTCCTCGACCTCCCCGCCCTCGTGCTCGTGATGATGGTGGTGATGTCCGTGGTCATCATCCTCGTGCTCGAGATGGTGATGGTGTCCGTGGTCATCGTCTTCTTCGTGATGATGTTCGTGATCATCGTGATCGTCGAAGTGCTCGACTTCATCGTCGTCAGGCGCACCGCCCTCTACTTTCTTGATCCAGGTCGCGCTCGTGGCTACCTGTTCGAAATTGAACAGGTGGGTATTCAGGAGCAGATCCAAATCCACGTCGCCGTAATCGCACTCCATGATACGGGCCGAAGGCTGAAGGGTACGCACTATCTCCTTTATCTTGCCAAGCTCCGAAGCAGACACCTCGGAAGCCTTGTTCAGAAGAATCACATTACAGAATTCAATCTGCTGAATTACAAGGCTTTCCAAGTCTTCCTCCCCTATGTCGCTTCCAATAAGGGCGCTTCCGCTTTCAAACTCATCACGAAGACGCAGCGCATCCACGACCGTAACTATGCAGTCCAGTCGGGCTATGCCGTCCTTGATGTAGCTGGTCCCCATAGAAGGAATGGAGCAGATAGTCTGGGCAATCGGCTCAGGTTCACATATTCCACTCGCCTCGATAACGATATAGTCGAACTTGTGAAGCGACGTGATATCGCATATCTGTTGGACAAGATCCATTTTCAGTGTGCAGCAGATACACCCGTTCTGCAGAGCCACAAGCGAATCATCCTTCTTTCCCACTACTCCGCCCTGAGCGATGAGGTCAGCATCTATGTTCACCTCGCCTATATCGTTCACTATGACAGCGAACTTTATTCCTTTCTTGTTATTTAAGATCCTGTTTACCAAAGTGGTCTTGCCACTTCCGAGATATCCTGTCAGAAGCAGGACAGGGATTTCATTTAGAGCCATATTTTTAAGTATAAAAAGACGTTTTTCATTTTGAGGCCCTAATTTAGTAATTCCTAAAAAATAACTTGGTACTTTTGCTGGTCTTTTTGTTCTAA
>CAVHGF010000010.1:0-48150 GCA_963635625.1 Treponemataceae bacterium
GAAAAGCTGCAGGGCTTGCGGAGGGACGCGAAGAAGGCAAAGCTGCCGGACTGGCAGAAGGCAAGCGCGAGACGGCGAAAAATCTTCTGTCTATTGGCATACCGATAGATAAAATATCTGTTGCCACGGGCCTATCAGAGAACGAGATACAAAGCTTGTGAAATCGCGGTGTTTATCCGGAAAAAACTAGGCTTTTCGTGGACAAAAAAGGCCGGCGGGGTTCACACCCGGCCGGCCTTTGACGTCTCCATCAAATATTTCAAGATTTTATCACAGAACGACGTCTATTCTGTAAGCACGAACTATTCGTAAGTAATGGTAATCGACTGACAATAAAGAGAATTAGTAGTAGCCGCAATAACCAGCACTACGTTTTCTCCTGTTTGTATCAGGTAATTTTCGTTTGTCAGCTTAACGGTAACGTCTTTGTAAGATGTTGAATAAGCCGTATTGTCAAACCACTTGTTGAAAGTAGTGCCGCTTGTGATCTCCGCCAGAGTTTTGTCCCCTGCCTTCAATGAAAATGTTCCGGCGCCTGAACTTTTATTCGATTTCATAGAAAGTACGACTTTCTTGATGGTGTATCCCTTATAACCCGAAAGCGTATACGTCTGACTATTATCTTTTGTTATCTGATCTTTAGTGGCAAATGTATTCTTAAATGTTGCGGAGGAGCCCGCAGGTGCGGTACCCGACGTGGTTAGGCTTGTAGTTGACGCAACAGTGTATGTGACCGTGTACACACCTGCTTTTTTTGACTGAGAGACGGTAAAAGTCACATCCGCGGCATCCTTATAGCTTACCGTAAGAGTGGCCGTTCTGGCAACACCGTCATTCGCGTCTACGACAAAAGAGATCTCTCCATCTTCAGAATAATCAAAAGAATTGACCCAAGAAGCGTCTGAACTTACAGAAACACTCTCACCCTCAACAGGATTGCTAATCGTATAATTAAGTGACAGAACATCACCCTCGTAAGAAACATCGGGAAATTCCGTGGTTGAAAGCGAAACTACAGGTCTGACTATGATCTTGTCAGAGATGGTGGTCGGTATCTGATAAAGCGTATTTCTCGCAAGAGTCAACCCGCTTTTTCCTATGGTCTTTTCTATGACAGACTGAAATCCATCGCCGTGGTTTACGAAAAACGATACCTTCAATCCCTGAGACAGCGTTCCGAAAGCGCAAGCAATATAATACGGGGCAGAGGTCCCGGTAATTTCCGTATTTTTACAATCCAATGTCACGGAAGATGACTTTTTTTCATCCTTAATATTAGGATCTACCGAATATGTGTTCATCCAATCTTCCGTATAAGTCTTGGAGACTGCAAATCTTCCGGCAATCTGTTCGTCTCCGACTGCCTCGATTTTAATGCTATCAAGGTATGTCTTATCCTCAACTCCATTTTCCACGTCAAACTCCAACAAAGAGCACATAGTCTTAAAAGCGATCTCACTTGGTGCTTCCCCATATGTACATTCATCAGTTATTCCGACAAGCATTAAATTCTTACCAAATTCACTTCCATTGCTTGTCTGCTTGGATTCAATTTCAAACCTACCATAATTTTGGGCACTGCCTGCATATCCTGTTTCTGAATTCAATACAGCTATATACCTGATTAAAGAAGTATCCTCAGAAGAAGGGTACTTACCAGAAATGGAATTGGTAGATTTGGAATATGTAAATTTATATGTAGAGGTTTTACTATCGTTTGGCATTAATGAGAATACATCCCCATCCGTAATTGACGGAGTGAATTTACTGCCGTCAACAACAATTGACGCCTTAGTCGGGGTGGCAATTGCTTCTACGGTTACAGGGATGGAAATCAAGGAGCCTTGCTCGGTCACATTGGATTTTGAACAAGCTGCAACTGCAAGTGCACTGCAGATAATTACAGATAATTTCTTCATAGCGCTAATCCTCGTCATCAAAAGTTAAAGAAGAAACGTAACCGTCTTCAAGACTTAGACTTTGGCACATTACGCCCTGGGCGCAGAGGTCAATCACCTGAACTTCAGGCGACTGATAATTTAAGGGTTGTTTTGACATAAGATATTGAGTGTTTGTGTTGAGACGCAAAAAGCGAGACTCCGACGAATCGGAATCTCGCATAATAATCTATTTTATAGTATTTTAGTCTACCCCCCCCCCACTATGGCGTACCGAACGCAGCGTCCGGACTGTCCGGACAAAGATCTGCTTTCAGATGGGCACATAAGATCATCTTCACGCGTGCGGAAGCTGTCGGAGCCCCGAAGGACTCTTACGGAAGATGCGTATTTGCTTATGAAAGACATACTCGTATTCGCCACTTTCAAAACCGTCACAAAGATATGAAAACTTTTCAATTCGGCAAGCACAGCATCGCACCCCACGCGATCCGAGCTTACCTGCCGGAAGTGAGTATCATCTCCCGGAGGTCCTTATTGAACGAATCCGCCTTCAGGAGATCCTCCAAAGTTATGTGCATACGGTAACGCCAATAGTGCCTGCTCTCCGCCGGAACATTGATCCTCTCCAAAGCCGGGTCCGCACGACGAAGGTCACCGTCCATCGACAGATAATCCTGAAGCGGAAGGACCGTGAGCATAGCAGGCGAACAAAGATGCTGGTTTACAATGCATTTGCACAGCCACGGCTCACAGAAATACGGCGCTTGGCCCGAGAAAAGAGTGTTATAGAACCTCTGCGAAAGATCCCTGTCCTCCTCCCACCACGCACGTATAGGGTTCATATCGTGAGTCGAGGTAGTGCACACGCACAGATACGGATAGCGAGACGGATCCGCGAACTCCACGACGGTGCTCTTAGGCATACGCTGAATCTCGAGCGAAAGTATCTTCTGGTCCTCCATCACGGAAGCCACGCAGTCCGGAATCATACCCAGGTCCTCCCCGCAGGCAAGCATACCGGTGGCGTGAAGCAGCGAAGGAAGCTTGCTCATAGCCGATTCCCTCCAGAATTCATTATGACGGCGATAGAAGAAGTCATCGTGCAGACGGTTGAAGGCCTGCTGACGCCAGTAATCCAGTCCGGCAAACGTCCTGGTGTCCTGCGCCGAGATTCTCGGATGCCAATAACCCTTGCGCTGAGGATCCTCCACAAAAAGCACGTCGGTAGGGTCATCCTTAGGCGCCGTGACGAAAGCCCCGGAAGCGACATCAAATCCCTGATTGGCAAGCTCCTGCGCCGAATAAGGCAAGGCCGGACGAAAATGACCGAGCAGGCCGCTTTTCTTGTCGAGCGGAATCTCCCAGATACGGAAGAATCCCAGGATATGGTCTATGCGGAACACGTCGAAATACTCGGACATCTTCCTCATCCTCGCCTTCCACCACGCGAAACCGTCCTTGGCCATCTCCTCCCAGTTGTACGTAGGAAATCCCCAGTTCTGCCCTTCAGCGGCAAAAGCATCAGGCGGTGCACCCGCAGAGCCGTTCATATTGAAGAGCTCAGGATACTGCCAGGCATCCACGCTGGTTCTGGATATGCCAATTGGCAAATCCCCCTTCAGCACCACCCCGTGCGAATGAGCGTAGTCCCTAACCTCTGAAAGCTGCTTATCAAGATGATACTGAACGAAATAATAGAACTCCACATCCGTCGCACGGGCCTCGCAGAATTCGTTTATCTTATCGACCGAATAATTGGCATACTCACCCCATTGGCTGAAATCAGCCGTTCCGAATTCGTCCCGAAGGACGCAGAAAACCGCATATGGCTTGAGCCAAGATATATTATGGATTAAAAAACTTCTATACTGGATAGTGTCCCGAAGAGCGGGGAATTTTTTCGTGAAGACCCTGCGCAGCAGTTCCGTCTTCAGGGAGTTGACCCTCTCGTAATCCACCTGCTCCAGCGAGTTAAGTTCCTGTTGAAGAGCCTTGAACGACGCACTTCTGACCACTCCGGCCGCCTGGAGATTGATGAACTGCGGGTGAAGTGCGAAGGTGGAATTGGCATTATAAGGATAAGAATCCGTCCAGGTATGGGTCATCGTGGTATCGTTGACAGGAAGAAGCTG
The DNA here is from genome assembly GCA_963635625.1 of Treponemataceae bacterium. Classification (GTDB taxonomy): domain Bacteria; phylum Bacteroidota; class Bacteroidia; order Bacteroidales; family UBA932; genus Cryptobacteroides. Next base: position 4,034 of record CAVHGF010000010.1, read on the forward strand.
GAGCACGGATTGGCCGGTAAGAGCCGCCCAGTCGACCAGTTTCTTGAGATCATAGAACTCCCCCACTCCGAAATCATCCTCACTCCGCAGGGAAAAGACCGGAATGGCCGTGCCCGCTCCCCTCCAAGCCCTGAAAGCGAACCTGTGCCCGATATCGGCGAGAACAGTCGGGCCACCCTTCTCGGGAGCCGGGCAGATACGATTATCTCCGCTCTCCCACAGCTTTATCTCCCCGCTCTTACGATCCGTAATGACAAACTTATATTCAAATGGTTCTCTTGAATCGCAAGTGAATCTCCACTGAGGGAAAAAAGTATCGTCAAGCGGAACGGGGGTCTTCCACGAATCCATTCCTTCGCCCGTACCCACGATGCATACCTGCTCATCGCTTTCCACCACGGGGACATTGACCAGAATGGTCGTCCTGCCCAAGTCACGCACCTGAGCGGCATCATCCTTTCTTCCGAAAATGCCCTTCGTGAATGCCGTCGAATAAAAAGGAGCATCTGCCGGGGCATCCTGCCAATGATCCCTTATATGAAGCGTCTTCGGAGCGAGCAATTCGTCTATAACCAGAGAGTGATGCTTCCATTCGCGCCTTTCGCTGCCGTCTTCACGGACTATCTTGAACCCGTAACGGGCCAAGTCCTCCGGCTTCACACGCGAGAGAGCGACGCTCCACTTCCCGCCCTCACCGGGCTGCATAGGATAAGTTTTCTTCCCCAGGCAAAGCACCATCGCCTCTCCCCAGGAAGTATTATAATAAATCGAAAAATCCACTTTCATAACAAGTATCTCAATTATATGGTTACACTTTCAATTCTAAGCTGGAACACCCCGGATGGCGCGTGGACATCCACCACGTCACCTTCTTTCCCGCCCATAAGGGCCAATCCTATAGGCGATTTCAGCGAAATCTTGCCTCGCTGCAGATCCATCTCGTGAGGACTGACTATGGTATAGCACATCTTCTCTCCGGTGGACAGGTTTGTGAATTCCACACGGCTGAGCAGCGTCACCTTGCCTTCGGGAAGATTGGATGTGTCCAGCACCCTGGAATATTGCAGCACTTTCTGAAGGAAGCGTATGCGGCTGATAGCCTTGGCCTGTGCGGCGCGTGCAGCCCTGTAACCGCAGTTCTCGCTCAAGTCGCCTTGCGCACGGGCCTCGCTGAGATCATCCTTGATCTTAGGATAATCTATGTTAATCAGATGATTGAGTTCTTCGACCAATTCATCGTGCCTTTCCTTCGACAGATATTCCATACACAAGTTTTGCAAGAAATAAAGTCCACGAAATTAGGAAAAAAATCAGTCACGTGAAACATACGGCCCTGCGGGGAGATAAAAAAACCTCACCGGTTTGCACCGGCGAGGCACCATAATTAAAAAATTGAAAGATTACCTTTCGACAACCTTGGTTCTTATCCAGATCTGATTGTCATCGAACGATGTCCAACGCACGAACTGAAGATACCAGGTATATATAGTTCCCTTTACCTCGAAATAACCTTTTCCAAGATACTTGGGACCAATCTCGCTTGAAGATTTCGCGTAATAATTGACTGAATTGTCAAGTCCTACGATTTCCTTGTCGGCAGAATATGCGCCGCTCTGAAGCGTAAGGATGAGCGTCTGTTCCGGGCGTGTAGCTATGCTGAATTTGAATCCGGCATTCCTGAAGATCTGAGACAAAGTAAGATCCGAACCATTATAATAGTCAAGAATCTTCCTCACCTCGTCTGCGGTGAGAGATTTGTTGTAATTCTCTATCTTGTTAGGGCCATAGATGAATTCCAGATCGCTGTCGTACTCTATCCATTTGCAAGGTATGCTGCACCAATACGGGTTCTTGTACGTGCCGGATGACACAACATCATAATTGACGGCGTCCATAACGAAGTGACTGCCTGCTATCTGGCAGATAAGCCTGTCATCGTGATGCTCCACAGGACGGTTCTTGATATACTCCGTGAAAATATTGAACTTCTTGATGTTATTGTCAAGTATGGTCTTCTTCGAATTGTCATCCAGGTCGGTTTTCAGAGTATAGTAGAGCTGAGTCAGATACAGATTCTCCGCGGCTACTGCGATATCCCCCGCACGGAGGGCTTCCCTGACGGCATATCCTTCGCTCTCCCAAGCCGTGGTGTTATATGTATAAAGGTCATACATATTGAAGATATCCTTCTGTTCTATGACCGTATTGAGCAGGAAGTCTATGAAGTTAAGCCCCTGTACATACACCGGATTGCCTCCTACGGTGTGCGAAGCCCATTCGGTTATGATTTTGGCTATATCCTCTTCCGTCTTGGCATTGCTCAGACGCACGTAATATTCAGAGTTGTAGTTGGTAAGCTCACTTACATATTTGCTGCGCTCGTTCAGCTTGGCCTCGTATGTGGTATTCTTATAGAGAAGAGTCATCTGGTTGAGCTGATCGGTGATGGCGTTCATCTTGCCGAGCAGGTCGTCCAGAGTCGTAGTTTCTCCAGAAGGCGGGAACAGCATATCCAGAAGTACGCCCACACCTTTGCCCCAGGCCGTGGTGGCAGCGGTCTTGCCCGCCCACTCAAGGAACTCGAGCCAATTGAAATCGGCCGTGAGAGTCGCAGATGTCAAAAGAGGTTTCACATAAGTGCTCGGACCCACGAACTCCTTATCTCTCGCCAGAAGGAATGGACTGTAAATGAACGGTTTGTAATAATCTATCGAGTTTGACGTGCGAATGTACTGACTTGTACCGTCCGTAGAGTAGATGACGGATGTTCCGTCTGAAGAAAAAGTATACTCCGTACCATCCAGAGAAACCACGAAATTCTCTGTGTCATTCCCGGAGATGAAGTCAATATCGGAAACTTTCTTCGACTTGGTCGTGTAGCCGTTGGTCAAAGAATAGTACATATCATAGAATTCCGCAGTAGAACCGGTTACGTTAAGAATTTTAACCGTAGTGCCGGTCTCCGTAACCTTCATCGGACCTTCCCATACCCCGTTCAATACGGACGGAGATTCTGTATTATGGCGTTTGCACCCCATAACGGCGGCAATTCCCAAAACAATGGAAACTCCCCTAAGAAAAGTTTTGTTCATAATTAACCTTCGTTAAAAAATTTCGCAAAAATAATCATTTTTCGGAATTTCATAACGACATTTTACATTTATTCATTCAGTGGTAAAACTCTTTACTTCGCCCCAATATTCCTTGCCGCCCACTTTGACATATGCCACATACCAATATGTCACGCCACTGCTGCATCCTATGCTGGCAGAAAATGAGCCGTCGTCCTCGAAATCATAAGAAGCGACTCCGTAGCTTTCACCTGACGTTTTCAGCTCCTCCACAGTCTTGTAATAGTCACTGCAATAGAATCTTGCAGTGATATTCAAGTCTTCCATAGATCTAGGTACGCTGACTTTCCCGTTCAATGTCGCTTTCGCAGATCCAACCTCGCTTGCATCCAATGTAGTGACGGAAGCCTCCAGGGACGTATCACGCGACTGTCCTCCGCTTTCGCCTCCCACGATAAGGTCCGCCCATTCACTAAAAGCGGTCTTATAGGCTGACAGGCCGGCGTCCGGTACCTGTATCTTGTCCAGATATTTGCAGTTTTCAAATACTCTCTTGCCTATGTAAGGCGGGTCTATGCTCTTCATATGCACCTCTTCCAGATAGGAGCAGCCGTAAAACGCTTTCTTCCCTATGCCGGCCACCGTGTATGGGATGGTAATTTTCTCCAGCTTGCCGCATTGTTCGAACGCACTGCTTCCGATATCCTGCAGACCATCCGACAAATTAACCGATGTGAGGGCGCCGCAATCTTCGAATGCTCTCACCCCTATGCAAGTCACTCCGGCAGGGATGTCGACGGAAGTGATCACACTGTCATAGAACGCTTCGTCACCCACAGTTTTAAGAGTCGGCGGCAGCGTTATGCTCTTAAGCGCCTTCTGACTGCCCGCTGAAGCGAAATACTCGCATACGCCACCCTCCTCAAAAACGATTTCTCTGACCGTTCCGCCAAGAGGGCCGTCTATGCTCCTTACTCCCTTACCGATGATCACCTTGGAAATGTTAAGCTCGGAGAGCCCGGAGAACATACGATCAATGGTGATATCTGCGGCATCTATCCTGACCTCGGAAAACTCAGAATTATTATAAAAAGCACTGACGGCGACTGTCTTTACACTCTCGGGGATGGTCAGACTCTTCAGCGCACAACCTTCGAAAGCAGACTCGCCTATGCTCTGAACCTCGCCAAGCGAGAGAGTCTTCAGATTATTGCATTGATAGAACATTTTATTCGGCACTGTTTTGAAACCGGCAGGGAAAGTGATGCTTTCCACATCCATTCCGGCAAAAACGCCTTTTTCGTATTCCGCATCAGGATCGAGAATTATCCACTTGGACGGACAGAACTCAAAGCAAGCCTCACAGTATTTTTTAATCTTGGCAGGCCCCTTTATTGAAGCAAGCCTTGTGCAGCCGGAGAACATTCCCTTGGAATATTCGGTAATGGTCGAAGGCAATGTCACTTCCTCCAGTCGATCGCACCCCTCGAAAAGATACTCCGCACTGACAGATTTCACCGTTTCAGGTATGCTTATCACCCTGAACGGAGTGCCGTAGAAAGCGCTCTCTCCTATCTCGCGAAGATTGCTCGGAAGCGCTATGGTCTCAAGCGAGGTACAACCCCAGAGATGTCCCATTACATAAACCGTAGAGCTGAGGCCGGTGTACTTGTAGGCCTTTGCGCATTTGAGCTCCCTTAGTCTGCCCCCGTCAGGAAAGACAAGTGTCTTGAGCGAAGAGCAGTTCAGAAAAGCTCCCGCCTGAAAATCGGTGAGGCTCTCCGGCAAAGTGACACTTTCAAGCGAGATGCAGTCCTTGAACGCGCCGTAATAGCCCTGATTGCTTAAGCCAATCACCTGATTCACATACAGTCTTCCGCAGATTTTGCTGACAGAAGACCCTATTCCCCAGTCTATCTCCTTGAGATTTACGCATTTGTTGAAGCAGGATTCCTCTATGGTCTCCACTTCAAGAGGCATCACCACTTTCAAAAGGCTAGGCACGCAGCAGAAGAAATTCCTGTCCTTGCCAATGGTCGAAGACTCCGTCTTCATCTCTGACAGGTCGAGCGTCTCGACCACCCAGTCGCATTCGAAATGTGCCGGATCACTGCCGGCATATATGCCCTGCTCCACCCAGGTTCCGCCTTCAAGGACGGCCAGGTCGGCATCATTAAGTGTACCTACAATCTTGAGATTCAGCACCTTATGCAGATCCTCCTCTGACATCTGCTGCGTGAGCGTACCCGGTGTCGTGACTGTAACTGTCACCTGCTCGGCAGAAGCGCCCTGGATTATGGTAAACGAAAGCGTCTGCTCAACCCCGGAGAGTTTGAGAACGGCCGTCCTTGGGGAAATGCTCTCGTTCTTCTCGGCCTTCAGTACGATGGTTTCATTCCTTACCGCCTTTGTTTCAAGGATTGACAGCCAACTGCCCTCCTGCTCGATGGAAGGAGTATAGTCGAGATTCGTACTTACCGGTATCTCCACCGTGCCCCCTTCGAAAGAGACGCGATACTCGCTCTTCTCCCCCGTGAACACATCGTTCTGAGCCTGGGTTATGGTAACCGTTTCGCTAAGGTCGCTCTCCGTATCCCTGAACGTTATCACAGCCGACCTCGACGATCCGCTGACATTTTCTTCAGCCCTGTAACTATATGTATGTGAGACCATTGCTTTAACGGAACTGCCTGAGACCGGCGTCAGCCACCCGGCATCCGGGCCAATCACTTCGAACGGCACGTTGGCCGACACCCTCAAAGATACCGTTCCTCCGGCGGAACCGACGCTGACTTCCCTTTCGCTGAGCACAAGCGTACGCCCGCCCTTCTGATAAATGGCAAGCGTCTCACGGAGTTCTCCGAGAGTAAAAGTGACGTACCCCGTACGGGTGACGGTTTCAGGATTGGCATCTACGGCAAAAGTCGCCTTGGAAGTGGTGAGGCCCTTGGTAGCGACAGTGCGGATCCAGTCCACATCCATCGTCACAGCTACATCTGCGTTATGATTGTACTCCACTTCAAAAGTGCAGGCCTCCTTTTCCAGCTCCACACTCGATTTCGAAAGCGTGAGTGCGTCCTTCTGCTTCTGAGTCAGGGTAACTGATTCACTATATGAACTTTTACTGTCCTTGATGCGTATTACGGCATAGCGCGGGTCCACATCTTCATTCGGATCCACCTCGAAATGCAGAACGGCATCCTGAAGATAGGCCTTGGTGTCAATCTGCCTTACCCAGCCTTCCTCTACGATGACTTCATAATCCTGACTGTGCTGAAGGGACACGTCAAAGGTGCCTCCCCTGTCAGATATCACGAAATCGCTCTGTCCCAGAATGATCCAACTGTCATCCCTATCTATGACCCCATTCCCGTTCACATCAAGATAATCCTCGAAAGGAGGAATGGTGAAATCTGTCTTGCCCAGATCGGCATAACGTTTCTCAAGGTTGTCACGCACCTTGTCGGCGTCCACTTTCATACATCCTTCTACGATCTTGGCCCTGAGAGACTCCGTGACGAGTTCTCCGGAAGATGCTATGTCCGAAGCTATCTTGCTTATGAGTTCGGATAATTCCCCGACGGACCTTCCGGCTTGAAGCGAAGCCGATACGGCCAGCAGAATGGCATCCGCCACGGCACCTCCCGTAATGTCCATCTTGTCGAAATTGGCCACCGACCCGGCGTTGACCGGTATGTTGAACACCGCGAAAATCTCGTTTTCAGCCTGGGTCCGCGCATCCGCCACGCTCTTCCCCTCCTTTACAAGAGCACGCACACGGTCAGACTCCAGGGTGGTAAGGAGGTTGACATTGGTCTTTCCCTCCTCTTCAAGATCTGAAATGGAGCGCAGCGTGATGGTCGAAGAAGACACTTTGCCTTCAATCTCGTTAAAATAATACCCCATCGCTATGATTTCCACGAAGCGGCTATCTATCTGGCTGTCTATGGAGAAGCTGCCGGCATCGTCCGTAGTTTTGCTCTGATATTGACTGCCGGTTGGATTGAGCGAAGCATCCAGAGCCTGAACGGTTATGGACGTACCCTGGGTGAAAGGACCTTTCTGTACACTTCCGTTCACAGACCAAGTTTCTCCAGAAGGAGGTGTCGGAAGCGGTTTGTCGATATCCGTAGGGATGTCTTCCTCTTGACAGGAAAAAAGCAACAGGGAGATCGTCGCTAAAAACGCAAAGGCTTGCTCGAGTTTCATAAGACATTATAGTTAAAAAGTTTTCGACATAAATATGAGCAAAAGAGCACTCAGAGGCAAACGCAAAGGGTCAATTTTACCTATTGAACGGTTTTTCGTACCGAGTGGGGCGCTATATTTACCATCTGACACCATCATTGCTGTCCGGAGAAATTTCCTCCGATAGGATTTTAGTCTCGCGCCTGTGGAACTTGAGTTTTAGGAGAAGCGACAATTAATTATTATTTTTGCCGACGGCAAGTTTCACACTTGCGGAACTTGAATATAAGACATTCATACTAAATGCTGACAGATATCGCATATTGTTCGGACAAGTACCAGTACACGATGGGAAAGTCGTTTCACGACATAGGAAGTGAAGGCAAGACCGCCATTTTCAATCTTTTCTACAGGAAAGCCCCTGAAAACAACAACTGGGCCGTAGTAAGCGGCGTGGACGAGGTCATAGAGATGGTGCAGGGTCTGGGAGGAAAGGCTCCCGAATGGTTCGAGCAGTTCCTTCCCTCAGACGAGTACGCAGAATTCAGAGAATACCTCAGCACAATGCATTTCACAGGCAATCTCTACGCTATGCGCGAGGGGGAGATAGCGTTCCCGAATCAGCCCATAATAATAGTGGAAGCTCCGCTCATAGAGGCACAGGTGCTTGAGACCCCTATGCTGTGCATAATGAACCATCAGATGGCAGTGGCGACCAAAGCGTCGAGAGTGTGCCGTGCGACGAGCAAACCCGTGAGTGAATTCGGGTCCCGCAGGGCCCACGGGCCCTGGGCCGCCGTTTACGGCGCCAAAGCAGCCGTCATAGCCGGCTGCGCGGGAACCAGCAACGTCCTTACCGGCAACATCTTCGGCTGCGGCAGTACAGGCACGATGGCACACAGCTTCGTGTCCTCGTTCGGTTGCACCGTCGAAGGCGAACACAAAGCCTTCAACGCCTACATCCGAACCCACCTCGGAGAAAACCTCATACTCCTTATCGACACCTACAACACCCTCAAGTGCGGTCTGCTCAACGCCATACGAGCCTTCAAGGAAAACGGCATAGACGACTCCTACCCTCACGGCTACGGTGTGAGACTGGACAGCGGAGACTTGGCATACCTCTCGGTCGAAGTGCGCAAGATTCTGGACGAGAACGGCCTGCGCGGCTGCAAGATATTCGCCACCAACTCTCTGGACGAATACCTCATATCCGATCTTGAAAGACAAGGGGCCTGCATCGACTGCTACGGCGTGGGCGACGCGATAGCCACAAGCAAGGACGCCCCCTGCTTCGGCAACGTATACAAGCTCGTTCAGTTGGACGGACAGGCGGTGATGAAGATGTCAGAAGACCGCGCAAAGATGATCAACCCCGGCTTCCAGATCACTTGGCGCATAAGCAAGAACTACCCCGAAGAAATATACAAACTGGATGTGACCTGTCTGAGAGGCGACGCGACGGACAAGATACTCGCCGAAGGAAAGACCATCACCGTCTACGACGAATTCGACAGATACAAATACAAGACCCTCGTCGAAGGCGAATACACTGCACGCCCTCTCCAACAGCAGGTTATGAAGGACGGGAAGAGAGTGGCTCCGCAGAGAAGCATCTTCGAGAAGAAAGCCTACTATAACGACACCCTTTCACATTTCTCACAAAGCGAAAGGCGTCTCATCAACCCGCATTTCTACAAGGTGGACATCTCGGACGATCTGCTGGACACGAAACTTTCCATCATAGAACGTCTTGTCAAAGAAATAGAAAACTTTCAGATATGAACCGTAACAGCGCAATAGTGGTCGTGGATATGCTCTACGATTTCATCGACGGGTCATTGGCCTGTCAGAACGCCTCAAGTGCAGTGCAGGAATGCCGCAGATTCATCCTCAGCCACAAGGATCACTCCTGGGGAGAGCCGCCGGTACTGTTCATCAGGGACTGCCACCCCGCCGGTCACTGTTCATTCACGGAAAACGGAGGCACCTGGCCTGCACACTGCGTAAACGGCACGCACGGAGCGGACATACACTCCGACCTTCAGGAATTCGCTACCGAAGAACTGACATTTCTCAAAGGAACTGACCCTTCTCAGGAGCAATACTCAGGAGCCGAAGGGAAGAATGAAGCCGGCCAAAGCCTTGCCGACGTGCTTGGCATAATGGATATAGACGAAGTATTTGTCTGCGGAATAGCCACGGAGTATTGCGTCAGAAACACCGCGGAGGACCTTCTGAAAGCCGGATTCAAGGTAAACATCGTAAAGAACGCACTCGCCTGGGTCGATGAACACGGACACGAAGAAGCGCTGCACGCTATGCAGGGAGAAGGAATAAAACTGATATGAAGAATCTTCTCAGACACTTACCAGTACTTTTGCTGCTGATCGCGGCCTCCTGTACAAATGACATCTACGATCCTTTTCCAAACTCCCGCTCCGACCGGGCGAAAAGGGAAGGGCTGGACATCCGCTACGACAGAGTGATGATCTACTATGTCGAAGGATACAACAACCTCTCCGGCGAGATAAAGAACAACATCTCCCAGCTCGAAGAAGGCTTCATCCCGGACAGGAACGACAAGGAAGCCATCGTCATCTATACTCATAACGCGCAGAACAACATCGACTTCACCACTCCGGTGGAACCGGTCATCTACCAGTTATATAAAATGTACGGACAGACGGTGAGGGACACCGTCAAGAGGTACTCTTCAGACGAGATCACCCCGCGCGCCGGGATGGTAAGCGACATCCTCAGCACCATAAAGGCCAAATTCCCGTCCCGTTCCTACGGGCTCGTATTCAGTTCGCACGCTTCGGGATGGATTCCGTCAGGCTACAAATGCGGACACGGTGACGTGACGCCGGTCATAGCGCCTTCTTCCATCGGGGCACAGTACGACGGCAGCACGTTTTCAACCTCCTTCTATTACGCACTGGATGTGGACGATTTCGCCGAGGCCCTGCCAATGGATCTGGACTACATCATCTTCGACTGCTGCCTTATGGGCGGGGTGGAGACCAATTACGTCCTCAGGGACAAAGTCAGATACATAGTGGCCGCCCCTACTGAAGTGATGAGCTACGGATTCAACTACACCACTCTGGCGGACAGGCTGTTGAACTCTGCTACTGTCGATCTCAAGGGAGTGTGCGACGATTTCTACGACAAACTCTCCTCCAGCTATCTGACCGTGGCCCTCTACGACTGCTCAGTTCTGGATGAATTGGCCGATGTATGCGGAAAAATCTTCACGAATCACCCGAACGCCGCACTCGGCATCGACGACGATAAAGTGCAGAGCTACAACTACTCGTTCTCCTACCACTATGATTTCCGTGACATCATAGCCAAGATGGGAGCAAGTGCGGACGAACTTGCCGAACTGGACAAGGTCCTCGCCAAACACGTCCTCTACAAACTGGCGACCCCGACCTTCATAGGAACCCCCATCAACGAGGAGACTTTCAGCGGACTCAGTATGTACCTGCCGCGTTCCAATTGGCCTACACTCAATTCCTTATACAAGCAGACCCTTTGGAACCAGTCCACTTCCCTGCTGGAATAACTACAATTAGGTATATGCATTGACATTCTGTATTTTTATCTTTGCGGGCGTCAGAAACCGAAGACGCATCCAAAAAAAGCAGGGATGAAAAAGAAGATTGTCATCATTTCCATTTTTCTGGTCCTGTTCTGTGCCGTGAAATCCAATGCGCAGAACATCAGCTACACCATATCCGGAATCATAACGGATGCCGGAAACGGCGAACCCATAATGGGAGCAGGAGTGAACGTCAAAGGAACGGGATATTGGACCGTCAGCGACGAACACGGACAGTTCACGCTTTCAGGATTGGACGCGGGACGCACCACCCTCCTTTTCGCGTGCCTCGGCTACGCCGACAAAAGTCTGGACCTCACCATCTCGAGGGATATCGAGAATTTGAAGATACGGCTTTCCGAGAATACATTGGCATTGAAGACCGTCGTGGTCACCGCCCAAAGAGATAAGGACGGGCTGAACACGTCTCTGCAGTTCGGCTCCAAAGCTCTGGAGCATATGCAGATGAACAACATCACCGACGTCAGCGCGCTCCTTCCGGGAGGCAAGACCGTCAACCCCGACCTCACCGCCGACAATATACTCTCCCTCAGAAGCAGCGGCAGCTCCGCAGGCAACGCGGCATTCGGAACGGCCGTGGAAGTGGACGGAGTAAGGGTCGGAGGGAACTCGTCTTTCGCCTCTTTTTCAGGGACTTCCACCAGAGGCATAGCCACGGAGAACGTACAGAGCATAGAGGTGATTACGGGCGTGCCTTCAGCCGAATACGGCGACTTGAACAGCGGGATGGTGAAAATCCACACCAAGAAAGGCGTGACCCCCGTAAACGTCACATTCTCTGTCAATCCGAGAACTTACCTGGGCAGCGCTTCCAAAGGAATAGACCTTCAGCACGGCCGCGGAATACTTAACCTGAGCGCAGAATGGACCCGTGCCACAGCCAAGCTGTCATCTCCATACACCTCATACACAAGGCGTTCGCTCTCTTCGGTCTATACCAACACCTTCAACGGCAACCTGCGTCTGGAAAGCGGGCTCAGCCTGGGGATTGCAGGAATGAACAGCGAGAACGACCCCGACGCCTATGTGGGCACGTTCAGCAAAGGCCGGGACAATTCCGCCCGTGCGCACATTCTTCTGGTCTGGGCGGCGGCGCGGCCGTGGCTGACCAACCTCCAGTTCGACGCCTCCGTCAACTATCAGGACAATTACACACAGGACCGCACCTACAGTTCGGCCGCTTCATCACTTCCCGCCGTGCACTCCACCCTTCAGGGATACCATCTGGCGACAAGACTTCCCAAGAGCTATTTCGCCGACAAGATAGTCGACTCCAAGGAACTGGACCTGGCATCGTCTCTCAAATATGAATGGACACGCAAATTCGCGGAAGTGGGCAGCAGATTCAAAGCCGGCATTCAGTGGAAAGCGAACGGCAATGTAGGTCAGGGCGAGTATTATCTGGATCCGTCGGTAAGCGCCAACGGCTACAGGCCAAGACCTTACAGCGACTATCCTTTTATGCACAACCTCTCGCTCTACGCGGAAGAGAACCTTTCCGTCCCGCTCGGAAGCGGCAAACTGGAGCTGATGGCAGGCCTTCGCACCGAGAACGTGTTCGTGCAAGGCACCAAATACAAGAACATCAGCAGCCTCTCCCCTCGCCTGAACGCCAAATGGAGCATATCCCGGGACCTGTCCATACGTGCCGGATGGGGAATAAGCGAGAAATTGCCTTCGTTCTACGTACTCTTCCCCGAACAGAAATACCGCGATATACAGACTTTCAGCTTCTCGCACGGCCAGGACGCATCCTACGTTTACTACACGCAGCCTTACACCCTGCTCTACAACGAGAACCTCACCTGGCAGAAAAACCATAACTGCGAAGTGGGGCTGGATTTCAACCTGCTCGGGGCAAGTGTCTCTCTGGTAGGATATTATAACAAGACGCTGAGCCCTTATACCCTTCGCAGCATCTACACGCCGTTCTCCTACAAGATAATGAACCTGCCATCCGGATACGAGATCGGAGACAGTCCGCAGATCCGGGTGGACCCTCAGAGCGGCACGGTATATCTGCGAAGCTCGGACGAAAACACTTGGACGGCAATGAACACGCTCGTGGAAGACCGCTCATTCTTTGAAAGTCAGATGCCCGACGGAGGCGCCACCATACACCGCGCCGGAGCCGAACTCACAGCGGATTTCCCTCAGATAGAAGAGATAAGCACCGCCATAAGACTGGACGCCGCCTACGCCTTCTCATATTACGCCGACGAGTCCTTATCATATTTCTACCGCACCGGCTGGTCACACACGAGCCTTCCAAACCGCTCATACCAATATGTAGGCATCTATGCCAACGGAGCCAACTCCTCCTATACCTTCAACGGCAAGAAGACGCACTCGCTCGATGCCAATCTGACCACCATCACCCACATAAGCGAAGCGCGTCTGATAATCACCTGCCGCCTCGAAATGTCCCTTCTCAAGCGCTCACGCAACATCTCCACCTACAAAGGGAGCGAATATGCCTTCAACGTCAGCGCCGACGGTACCCTGCCCACCGGAGGAAGCATATACGATGGCAACTCCTACACAGCGATATACCCGGTGAAATATATGGACGAGAACGGGGAGATACACGATTTCACCGCAGCGCAGGCCGCACTTCCGGAATTTGCCAATCTCATCCTCAAATCCGGCAACGCCTACACCTTCGCGCGCGACGGATACGGATTCTACTGCTCGGCCAATTTCAGCGTAACCAAGGAGATAGGAAACAAGGTGTCCCTTTCCTTCTTTGCGAACAACTTCACGAATTCCAGAATGTACGTGACATCGATGGCTACCGGCGTAGGAGCCATATTCACGCCTTCATTCTACTACGGTTTAACTTGCAGGATAAAGATATGAGAAAATCCGTACTGTCCCTGTTCTTGTTCTTGCCGCCGCTTCTTCAAGCGTGCACATCCGCCTTCCCTGACAATCCGTGGGAGAGCGGAACGGCAGTTCTTTCCATACGGCCGCAATATCCGGACGCTTTTCCGTCAGAAGAGAAGAGTAAAGGAACTCTGCGTCTGAGCAGCCGCAGGGACGACCTCTACTACGAATGCAGGGCCGACAAGAACGGAGTGTTCTCACTGACCCTTCCCAAAGGCTCTTACAGGGCCGTATATAACTTCTCCTACGAATCATATATCTTCAACGGCGTACTGGACAAGATAATACTTGGCGCGGAGAACACGGACCTGGACCTGCCTCTGAGCGTGTCAAAGGCCGGCAGCATAGTTATAAAGGAGATATATTGCGGCGGATGCACCAAATACCCGGATGAAGGCAACTACGCCGTGGACTCTTACATCATACTGCATAATAACAGCTCGCAGACGGAGTATCTGGACAGCCTGTGCCTCGGGGTGATAGACCCTTACAGAAGCGTAGCCACCAACGTGTGGAGCGATATGGACATAGACTATGTGCCTGTGGTCCAGGCCGTCTGGCAGATAGGCGGACAAGGGCGCAGTTTCCCTCTGGAAAGCGGAGAAGATGCGGTGATAGTCATCTACGGAGCCATAGACCACGCCGCCACCTACCCTCAGTCCGTCAATCTCAACCGCGAAGACTACTTCGTATGCTATAACACCGCCTATTTCCCAAACCCGTCTTATCATCCCGCACCTGGCGACAAGATACAGAGCGGGCGGATTCTGTCGGTGGTAGTCAAGATAGGTCAGGCCAATGCATATACCTTTGCACAGCGATCTCCGGCGACAGTCATTTTCCGCGCACCGCAAGGCACTACCATACAGGAGTATATACAAAGCGGAGAATCCATAATACAGAAACCGGGCTCCACGGTGGACAGGATAGTCAAACTGCCCGTAAGCTGGGTCATAGACGGAGTGGAAGTCTTCGAGAAATCAGGCAATAACAAGAAACGCCTTCCGGCCGGAATAGATGCCGGGGCCGTCGATTTTTCAGGTCCTTATCTCGGACACACCCTCTTCCGCCATACGGACGAGGAGGCCACATCGATGTGCGGCTATGAAGTGCTGCGGGACACCAACAACTCCGCGGACGATTTCTATGAACGTGAAAAACAGTCTCTGCATGAATAAGTTCCGCTACATATCAGCACTCCTTCTGCTTCTGGGCGTACATTGTTACGCTCAGGACTATGAGACTTTCCTGTACACGCGCCTGTCACGAGAAAGCGGAAATATCAACTGGATACGCAGCAGCGAGGACAACTTTTCCTATGCGGAATTGTCCACCGGCTACACCGACGGCACTTTCCACTCCCCTTTCGAAGGCAATTCCCTGTGGAGCAGCTCAGCCAAGGCTAAATCCATCAAGCAGTTCGAGAAATTCTCCCTTCAGGGGTCCTTCAGTTTCTCCTCTTCCACTGCCAATGGTGCCTGCGGCAGTATGAGCGCCGTTACCGGCTACTACCCGGTGGACGTCTACGAGTTCACCCCGGGAAAGAAATCCCGGCAGATCTATGACCTATCGGGAGGGTCCAGTTTTCAACTAAGCGAAAATTGGCTCATAGGAGGAAATTTCATATATCAGGGACAGAATTACACCAAACTCAAAGACCTCAGGCACACCACATACCATATGTCACTGCAAGTCTGTCCTTCCGTCCTTTATAAGGGCGACGAGTGGAGCGCGGGCGGTGCGTACAGCTTCAAAAGAAACACGCAAAGTATTGTGGCCGAAGAGATTGGCATAAATTCAGGCGTATATTACGCCTTCCTGGACAAGGGGCTTTTCTATGGCGTCAGGGATATATGGGACAATTCGGCCGTGCATCTCAAAGAGTCCGGCCTCGACCGTTTCCCTGTTCAGGAGAATCTGCACAGTCTGTCGCTGCAGGGTCTTTACCACGGGCTTTATGCTGAATTGGCCGTGCTTGCCGGCAAGGGAAAAATCGGAGAAAAGCAGAAGATATGGTACGACTATGACCGCTCCGGCTGCAGCGCTTCTCTTGCCTTCCGCCTGCACAAAGACGATTGGGAGCATATATTCAGGGTGAAATACAGCTGCCTCTATCTGAAAAATTACGAGAACATACTGGAAGATGTGACCGTGAACGGCATCACCACCACCTATAATTATGGTTCACTCCCTGTCCTTGCGAAGGCCACTTCGCTCCTGGGCTATGAACACGTGTTGTGCAACAGGGACAAGGGCACGCTCATAACGGCTTATGCGTCAGTATCGCGCGAGCGTGGCGAAGCGTCTTTGATATATCCTTATGTGGGCTCATCCGATCTTCTGTCCGTAGATTTGGGACTGTCCGCCATATTCAGGGTAAACAGGCGTCTCGAAGCGCTTGTACACCTTCGCGCTCAGAAAGGTTATTTGGATGACAGGTCACGCTGCGTAAGCGACACACAGGCAAGCGCCACTCCCCAAAGGGCCGAAGACCTGTACGCGGAGATGATCCGTTGGCAGACAGATTTCAAACTGCCGGTATGTTTGGGCGCAAGATATTCGTTTGGAAACGGTCTTTACGCGAAATACGCCTTCACATTCATAGCTCACAAGAACGGGCAGATGACAAATACATTGGCAATAGGTTATAATTTTTAAAACAACAGATATGAAAAAAATCTTATTTATCGCCGCGGGAGCGCTTCTATTGGCATCCTGCACGCAGAACAAGAACAACGCACAGACAGATCCGGGATTCGTACAGATCTCCCCTGTCATCACCAAAGCCACCGACACCAACTTCGAAAACGGTGACAGAATTGGCGTAAACATCACACTCTCAAGCGAATCATACGCCGACAACGAATTGTTCACCTACGCTGACGGTGTGTTCAAAGGCACCCTCAAATGGTATTCTGAGGCACTTACGACCTGCTCTATCACAGCATACCATCCTTACACGGATGCCGGAGTACCTACTTCATTCACCGTGCAGGAAGACCAGAGCGCTGGAGTCAGCTCGTCAGATTTCATCGCCGGCATCAAGCAGGACGTGACCCCTTCATCAGAAGCAGTCGTAGTGCCGTTCAAGCACCTTTTGAGCAAGATAGTGCTCACTGTCGACAACCAGAGCGGTGCGGACATAGCTGAGGTCATCCTCGAAGGAGCCAAATCCACCGCCGTAATCGATCTTCCGACTCTCGGCGTCAGCGTGGACGAGACTTCCGCTGCGACAGCTGTCAAAGCCTGCCCTGTCACCGCCAATTCCGAATATGCACTTATCGTAGTGCCGCAGACGGTAGCCTTCACACTCAACGTGACACTTGGATCAGGAGACAAGCTGTCTCAAAAACTGCTTGCCACAGAACTTGTGAGCGGAGGCCAATACACCGTGAACGCCAAAGTTCTTCCGGGCGATCTGACCGTCACCATCTCCGGAGACATAGAGAACTGGACGGACAAGGGAGTTATCGCTCCCGATCAGCCGACATACATCGATTTCGCCGAATATGACGGATACTTCATCTACAAGAACGAGAAGTACACCACCAAGACCTTCTCTGACGGGACCACCTGGATGACACAGCCTATGCGTTACGTCCCTGAAGGATACAGCGTTTCTACAGATCCTGCCGACACGGGCGCCCACATCTGGGCTCCTTACAGCATAGTTGACGGCGTAGCCACCCCTTCCACGGACGCTGCTCTGGCAGAGTCAAACGGCTATCTCTATGATCAGCAGGCCATCTTCGGAGCGGACGTAACCAAGGACAACGCAGCGTCGTTCGAAGGCGCTCAGGGTATCTGCCCTAACGGATGGCACGTTCCTACGAGAGCCGAGTACCTCAACCTGTGCGGATACTCGAACAAAGCGGTAGGCGAAGACACTTACCAGGCCAACGACGGGGCTGTTTTCTGGGACAGCGATGTTAACTACGGCTCCATAAAGAAGGCCAATGAAGTCGGCTGGAACTTCGTTTTCAGCGGATATCGACTGAAAACCAATTATAACGCAGCGGGACAATACTTTAAAGCCACCGTCGCTGCCGACAAGACCAGTGACGCCTCCTTCGTAGGACTGCCAAGCATAACTTACTGCGCCACTTCAACGGTATATCAATATAATGCGACCGCAAATCCAAGCCTTCAGTTCTTCGGATTGATGACCACGTTCTCTTCAACTTACTTGGACGGAAGACTGTCCCTTACCTACGTACACGAAGAGTGCGGCCAGCAGCTGCGCTGCATAAAGAATACGAAGTAAGATTATTTTTACTACTTTTGTCTGTATGTACAAGTACAGACAAAATGCAAACAAATACACTCTCAGTGTGGACAATCACTGTGAGATCGTGGATGCTCTCCTCGCTTTCTGTTCGGAAAAGAACATAAAGTCAGGGAGCATCTCCGGTATAGGGGCCATAGACAGGATGACACTGCGTTTCTTCAATCCTTCGACCAAAAAATATGAAGACCGCGAGTTCTGCGAACAGATGGAGATAGCGAGCCTTCTGGGCAATGTCTCCACATTGGACGGGACGACCTACCTGCACCTTCATATAGTGGCAGGACGAAGCGACTACTCCACCATCGGAGGTCACCTGCTCTCCGCCCGTCTTAGCGGAGCCGGAGAATTCTTCGTGGAAGACTTCGGAGGCGAGATAGAGCGCGAATACAGCAGCGAAATCGGTCTTAACGTCTATAAGTTCGAATAAGCCGAGGACTAGTTCCAGCCGTTTCGAACAGAGTGATGAGCGATCTTCCGATTTTCAGATAAGATTCTGATTGTCTGCGCAGGACACGAAAAAAGGGAAAGCTTAGCACATCGCACCGCTACAACCTCCTGCCCTTGCTACCTTCCGGTCCTGGGGGAATTCAGAGGGAGCTGGTCGTGTACGACTTTCCCGTTGCAAATATAGTCATTATTTCGTGATTGGCGAACAGCAATCGCACTATTTTCTCAATTCGAAATCGTCAAGATAAAGAACTGTCCCCGCCCCACCGGTGAAACTGTCGCCGTATTTGCTTGAAGTGCATACTATTGCTATCACTTTAGGCGTTCTGTCACTCTTATACAGTATGGGAATGTCGAATTCCTCGTACGAATCCATCCACCGATCAAACTCAAAACATCCATAACCGATGACTGCCGGATCATTGTTCACATCTATCCTCTGAGACGAAAAGCTCCTGACGTGAAAACGGCCCTTATCATCAACAGTACCGGGCTCATACCCTTCCCAGACAGTGTCCTTATCCCAGTCCGCCAGGAACACCTGTATCTGACCCGTGTCCATCTTTCCCTTCAGATCCTTGTGAGGCGCATCGACGCAATCGATAGCCACAGGCTGATAGCAATAAGCTCCGTGAAGGCTTGACGGACGGTCAGAGTAAGGCACGCCCCAAGCCATATCCACCACTATATGGTTATGTTTCAAGGCTCCGTGAATCTCTCCGGTAAAAAGATTACCTGCGGCGAACTTGACGACCATATACTGGCTCATAAGCTTTGCCGCCTTACCGGATGAAAAGACCTTCTGATCTTCAGGAAGAGATGCGTTACGTTTCAAAGAAGCGGCCGATATGATATTGGAAGAGGTCCAAGTTCCCTTATCCCCTGCGGAAGCGCCTTCAGAATACGGGCACCAGGCATTGGCGACCATAGACCAATCGTCAAAGCTCATATTATAAAGCTGCTGCGTCTTCTCACCACGGGAAGACGGGTGCACCAGATCTCCGGCCACAGAAAAAAGCAAAGCCGCTAGCCAAACCAGAAATCTAGCCTTCATAAGGAAAATCAGTTATTCCGCTTGGGATTCTTTGGAAACCAGCCTTTCTCCACCCTCTTTTTCTGTTCAAACACCTCTATCACGCTCCAGAAGCATGAAAATGCGAAAACTCCCAGCAAGGTAGACCAGAGAAAAGACTCCACCAGAAGTGCGGCGACAGCCGAAACCAGACCGGACACGGCAAAAAGCCACCAACTCTTGACCCCCAGATAATATTCCGCCTTTATGACCAGCGGATGAAACAGGCCTATGCAGAAAAAAGCTACAGCCCCGATTATTAATCCTGTAAAATTCATTCAACGTAAATTTTGCAGCGCAAAAATAGGGAAAAATCCCTTCAGTTCCTAAATCGGGGCTATAGCTAATAATAGTTATTTTCTAAACTACAAGACCAGATACTTGGCCACAAAGATAAGGGCCAGGATGAGTGTGGCCGGAGAGACCTTCTTAAAATTAAGGCTGAGAAGATTGATGGCTACATAAGCGATGATGCCAAGCATAATGCCATCCGAGATGGAATAACAAAGAGGCATACCTATCAAGGTGACGAATGCAGGAACAGCTTCCGAATAGTCCTCGAAATCTATCTCCCTTATAGGAGACATCATAAACACTCCCACTACCACCAGAACAGGAGCCGTGGCAGCACCTGGAATAGCGAGGAAGAGCGGGGAGAAGAAAAGAGCGATGATAAAGCAGACTGCAGCGGAAAACGCGGTAAGACCGCTTCTTCCTCCCTGAGCTATACCCGAAGCACTCTCCACATAAGTGGTGGTCGTGGATGTTCCCAGACAGGCACCTGCCACCGTGGCTATGGCATCGGCCATAAGGGTCTTGTTGATGCCTTCTATGTTGCCGTCCTTGTCCACCATCTTGGCTTTAGTGCTCACACCGACCACAGTGCCTATAGTGTCGAACATATCTATGAACATAAAGGTGAACACCACCACGAACATATCCAGAGAAAAGACGTGACTCCATTCGAATTGGCAGAAAATAGGCTTGACAGATGCCGGCATAGATACCACGCCGCTGAATCTGGTGATATGCTCCCCTGTCTGCGGGTCCTTGATAATGAGTCCGAGAAGCGCGGTGGCAATCATACCTATAAGAAGCGATCCCGGAACATTTCTGGCCACAAGCACACCCGTGATACCGATGCCGATTACTGCAAGAAGAGCCGGACCCTGAGTAATGTCCCCGAGAGACACGATTGTGGC
Organism: Treponemataceae bacterium; assembly: GCA_963635625.1. Taxonomy (GTDB): domain Bacteria; phylum Bacteroidota; class Bacteroidia; order Bacteroidales; family UBA932; genus Cryptobacteroides. Next base: position 24,819 of record CAVHGF010000010.1, read on the forward strand.
GTCATTAGGCACCACCACACCAGCGTTCTTGAGTCCTATGAATGCGATGAAAAGTCCTATTCCGCATCCTATAGCCTTTTTCAGCGAAGCCGGAATGGAATCCACGATAAGCTTACGGATATTGGTGGCTGTGAGGATGATGAATATTATACCCTCGAGGAATACGGCGGTAAGGGCGAACTGCCAGCTGTATCCCATTCCAAGACAGACGGTAAAGACGAAAAACGCATTAAGACCCATTCCCGGAGCGAGAGCGAAAGGCTTCTTGGCATAAAAAGCCATTACGAGAGTACCGATAAGAGCCGCAAGGGCGGTGGCGGTGAATACTGAACCGACAGGCATTCCCGGAAGAGCCGCGAAAATGCTCGGATTGACAGCTAGGATATAAGACATCGTAAGGAATGTCGTGATACCCGCAAAAATTTCTTTCTTTACTGTGCTTACCTTAGGATCGAAGCCGAAAGCTTTCTGTATAAAACTGGTCATATTATCTAATTGAAATAAAAAAACGAAAACCACATCCAGCCTGCCGAGGCAAGCTGGACTTATAAGAATATTATAAGGACTTTTCTAGTTTAGAATGTCCACTTGGCAGCAAGCGTAGGGATGCAGTAGAAGCCCTTGCCAGCGAAGTTGTTGGAGATTTCGACCTCTCCGCCAAGACTCAGATTAACATCGCTCAGAGCCTCTATCTTATTGAGATTGACCCAGAACTGAGGTTCTGAAAGAAGTATGTATTCAGTATTCTGATTAGTGCGGTTCTCCCTCCAGAAATCGATGAAGCCGGAAAAAGTACACCATCCGCCGGCGAAATTTATTCCCCAGACGCCCGTCACCTGAAAATTATGTTTTGCATCATTATCTGCGGCATCCTTGCAACCCGGAATGAGCTTGTACATAGCGCTCAAAGACCAGGTTTTGCTATAATCCGCACTGTGACCGCTATATGTAAGACCCGTCAGGAAACTGTTGTTGAACGAACCCACGGCATTGTTCAATCCCCCGTCATACTCCACGTGAACTGAAAGCCAATTCAGTTTCGTGTCCTGCCAGAAGCAGAATTCACGGGAAATCTCCCAATAAGCTCCCAGACAGTTAGAATTCTTCACCGCACCTGTGCTCTTGTAGTCCATATCCACAAAATAGTAAGAGCTGCCCCATTTGTCAGCCTTGAAATTTTCCACGGTCGTAGTGATATGACCGCGTGAACTGAGGTCCTTGTCTCCGCTTTTGTAGAGATTGTGACCGAAATCATAGTGAAGTTGGACATCCTGTGCGAATGCACCCACTGTCAGAAGAGCGAAAGCGCTCACGATAAGTAATTTCTTCATACTTGAAATTAAAATATAAATTAAAGAGTGTTTTCTTTATTTTCAATTCTGTTTGCCAATACGTCAAAATTGACTGACGTATCACCCTGATGGTTCGTTCCGAACTCATAATCCTTTCCCGGAAGCACCGCATTGAGGAATATTCCCACAAGCGCCGCCGTGGCGAGACCTGACAGTTTGGTGAAATGCAGTTCTATGCATCCTCCTGGAAGTCCGTAATTGATGCCGATTCCGAGTACAAGAATCACCGCCGCTATTATCACGTTTCTGGACGAAGTGAAATCCACCCTGTTCTCCACCACGTTACGCACACCGACAGCCGATATCATACCGTAAAGTATGAGAGACACGCCGCCTATCGTAGCGGACGGCATAGCAGATATCAATGCGGCGAATTTAGGGCAGAACGAGCACACTATGGCCAATACGGCCGCTATGCGGATAACCCTCGGGTCATACACCTTTGTAAGATTAAGCACTCCGGTGTTCTCTCCGTATGTAGTATTGGCAGGTGCTCCGAAAAGCGAGGCCATCACGGTGGCGAGACCGTCACCTATGAGCGTACGGTGAAGACCCGGATCCTCAAGGTAATTCTTGCCCGTAGTGGAAGATATGGCGCACATATCCCCTATATGTTCTATCATCGTGGCAAGAGCTATAGGCATTATGATTATTATGGAACTTATCAGAAGAGACGAATTCATAGTATCCTTTATGGCGAACACAGTCCCCTCGCGAGCGATTGGAAGGCCTATCCAGGCGGCCTGCCGGACAGACGAGAAATCACACAGTCCGCACACTGCCGCCACAAGATACGACCCTGCGACACCCATAAGGATCGGTACAATCCTTATCATTCCGCGGCCCCAGATGTTGCAGACTATGATTATCGCCATAGCGAGAACGGCTATTCCGCGATTCGTACTGCAGTTCTGTATGGCTGACCCTGACAGGATCAGGCCAATGCAGATGATTATGGGACCTGTCACCACCGGAGGGAAATAACGCATCACTTTCTTGGCGCCGAAGAAGTAGAAGAAGGCGGCGAGGATGAAATACAAAAAACCTGCACTGGCGACGCCGATGCAGGCATAAGGAAGTGATTGTGTGGCTGTAAGTCCGTAAGACGCTCCCATTTCCACTATAGACAGATACCCTCCGATGAAAGCGAACGAGGACCCTAAGAATGCCGGAACCTTAAGTTTGGTGACAAGATGGAACAGAAGTGTGCCGAGACCGGCGAAAAGAAGAGTGGTAGAAACAGGAAGACCTGTAATGGCAGGAACTAAAACAGTGGCGCCGAACATTGCAAACATATGTTGCAATCCGAGAGTAAACATCTTTGGCTTACCCAATGTCCTTGCGTCAAAAACCGGTTGTTGAGAGGTTTGTGATTTTGACATAAGAAATTTTACTTTTCGGATTACAAGTGTACGGCAAAAAAAATAAGCGTGCAAGTAAAAATTCACTTGCACGCAAATAAAATTATGTTATGTTATGCGTCGATCTTGAAAGAGTCCTTCAAAGCCGTGGTCTTGTTGAAGACCGCTTTCTCCGGAGTGCTGTCCTTGTCCTTCTTATAGTATCCCACCCTTTCGAACTGAACGGCAAGACCTGACTCATCCTCCAGAAGAGCCGGCTCGGCGTATCCGTCCCCCACGATAAGACTGTCCGGATTAAGGTAATCCTTGTAATCCCTGTCTTCAGGGACCTGGCTCATATCAGCGAGCGTGAAAAGCTTGTCATACTGACGGAGCTCCACCTGCTTGGCATACGCTGCGGACACCCAATGAATAGTACCCTTGACTGATCTCCACTCACCTGCACCCGGCTTCGTAGAAGGGTCATAAGTACATTTGAGTTCGATCACTCTGCCTTCGTCATCCTTGACCACCTCATTACACTTTATTATATAGGTGTATTTGAGACGTACCTCTCCGTCAGGCTTGAGACGGAAAAACTTCTTCGGAGCATCCTCCATAAAGTCAGCCCTGTCAATGAGCAGCTCTCCCGTGAAAGGCACCCTGCGCGTCGCACCTTCCGGCTCGGCCGGATTAAGAGGGGCGTCAAACCATTCCACCTGCCCTTCAGGCCAATTGGTAAGAGTCACCTTGATATTATCCGCACCCACTACCATATATCTGTTCGAACGGGCGTTGAGATCCTGCCTTACACACCACTCCAGAAGCTGTATGTCCATAAGCTGATCACGCTTCGTGACACCTATCTTGTCGCAGAACATCTTGAGAGCCTCAGCAGTATAACCCCTGCGCCTTACACCGCAAAGCGTAGGCATACGGGGATCGTCCCATCCGCTTACAAAGCCTTTCTGCACCAGTTCAAGCAGCTTGCGCTTGGACATAAGAGTGTATGTCAGATTAAGACGCGCAAATTCGTACTGATGTGAAGGATAGATGCCCAAAGTCTGTATGAACCAGTCATACAGAGGACGATGCACGTCAAATTCGAGAGTACAGATGGAATGCGTTATGTGCTCTATGGAATCACACTGTCCGTGGGTATAGTCATACATAGGATATATGCACCACTTGTCCCCCGTCCGGTGATGATGGGCATGTTTGATTCTGTACATCAGAGGGTCACGGAACATCATATTAGGGTGAGCCATATCTATCTTGGCACGGAGGACTTTCTCGCCGTCGGCGTACTTGCCGTCACGCATCTCGCGGAAAAGACGGAGATTCTCCTCCACGCTGCGGTTACGGTAGGGGCTCTCGACACCCGGTTTGTCCACTGTTCCACGACCTGCGGAAATCTCCTCCTGGCTCTGGTCGTCGACATATGCCAATCCTCTCTTTATCATCTCCTCTGCCCACTGGTACAGCTGGTCGAAGTAATCAGAAGCATAGAGTTCCTTCTCCCACTGGAAACCGAGCCATTTGATATCTTCCTTTATGGCGTCCACATATTCGGTATCCTCCTTGGTAGGATTCGTGTCGTCATAACGGAGATTAGTCTTTCCGCCATATTTCTGGGCCAATCCGAAATTGATGCACAGACTCTTTGCGTGTCCGAGATGCAGATATCCGTTTGGCTCCGGAGGAAAACGGGTTAGAATGCTGTCCACCTTACCGCTCTTGAGGTCATCCTCGATAATCTCCTCCAGGAAATTCAGTTTTTTTGTTGCTTCTTCCATATCAAATGAATCTAAATATTTACACGAGCGACAAAGATACTCTTTTTTATGTAAATTTGCACCGCAATATTGACTCGCTTATGATTAAATCAATGACAGGCTACGGCAAAGCCACAGCCACCCTTCCGGCAGGAAAACTGACCATAGAGATCCGCACCCTCAACGGAAAGAGCGCGGACATAAACATAAAGTCATCCCTTCTCCCCAAGGACAAGGACCTTCTTTTCAGGCAGATCATAGCATCCTCCCTGCAGAGAGGAACGATAGACGTGTTCCTTACCTGGGAGTCGGGTGAAGGCAACGGCGCGAAGACCATCAACGCCGAGACAGCCAAAGCCTATATGGATCAACTCCGGGGCGTACTTTCCAAGAAAGGCCTGAGCGAAGAAGCTGACGCCATACTTCTCTCATCCGTTCTCAAGCTCCCCGAGGTGGTGGACACGCAGAAAGCCGATGTCATCACGGACGAGGATTGGCCCGAAATAGAGAAAGCCCTGAACGAATGTCTGGAGAAGGTCAACGACTACCGCAGCAGAGAGGGCGAGATACTCTATAAAGACGTCACTTCGAGGGTGGCCAGGATACTGAACTACTACGAAGAAGTGGAAGCCATTGAACCTCAGAGGGTGCAGGCCATAAGGGAGAAGATCCTGAAAGCCTCGCAGGAACTTCAGATAAAACTGGACAAGGAGCGCTATGAGCAGGAGATGATATTCTATCTCGAAAAACTGGACATCAACGAAGAAAAGGTACGCCTGCGCCAGCATTGCAGATATTTTATGGAAACCATAGACTCCGAAGCCTGCCCCGGCAAGAAGCTCGGCTTCATAATCCAGGAGATGGGACGCGAGATCAACACCACAGGCTCGAAGGCCAATCACGCACAGATACAGGCCCTGGTCGTAAAGATGAAGGACGAACTGGAGAAGATGCGTGAGCAGTCTATGAACATCCTATAGGATCTCCCCTCTCAAAGGTTTCTCCAACAGCGCTTTAATATCAACCTCCGGAAGTCCTTCGCCAAGCAGGAAGAAAAGTTTGGCAAGCATCGCTTCCGTGGTGGCATCGTGCCCGGAGACCACACCGCACAGTTTCATACTCCGTCCGGTCGCATATAGATCCATATTGACCTCTCCCGAAAGGCACTGAGACACATTGACAAGTATCTTGCCCTGTTCACAAGCCTGCCTTACGATGTCCAGGAACCACGGCTTGGAAGGAGCGTTGCCTGCCCCGTAAGTTTCTATGATGACTGCACGGGTGTCCTTGCCCAGGAGGATGTCACGCACCACCGCCGGGGTGATACCCGGATGAATCTTCAAGATATTAACCCGCGTATCCAGCTGAGTATGAACCTTCAGCGGTTCTCTTGAAGGAGGCAGCAGAAGAGCGTCGTTATATCTTATGTTGATGCCCACCTGCGCAAGAGGTTCAAAATTTGGCGAGCTGAAGGCCTCGAAATTTTCAGAATTGACCTTGGTGCTCCTGTTGGCACGCAGAAGTTTGGACCCGAAGTAAATCGCCACCTCGCTGACCACCGGTGAACCATCCGCGCGCTTGGCAGAGGCTATCTCCACGGCTGAAACCAGATTTTCCTTACCGTCCGTACGCGTAGCTCCGATCGGGAGCTGGCTTCCCGTGAAAATCACCGGCTTGGACAGATTCTCGAGCATAAAGCTCAGAGCAGAAGCCGAATACGCCATAGTATCCGTTCCGTGAAGAACCACAAATCCGTCGTAATCGTCATAATTCTCCTCCACTACACGGGCCAATTCGCTCCACAGCCCCGGCTCCACGTCGGACGAATCTATCAGCGGGCTGAAGACCTTATAATCAATCTTGCAGGCAAACCTGCCCAATTCGGGCACCTGTGAAAGAATTTGTGAAAAATCGAAAGGATGCAGAACGCCGTCCTCCCCGGCTTTCATACCTATAGTTCCTCCCGTGTATATGAGCAAAATGGATGAACGCATATCTAAACTTCTTTAAGACCGTATTCCGGCGCTATCTGACGCATATACTTGTCCGCCGCAGCAAACTCGTTCTCTATCACACCATCCAGGATGGCTTCCTTCACCCTTTCCTTCAGAGAGCCAATCTGAGAGCACGGCGGAATGCCGTAAACCTTCATAACATACTCGCCTGTAATGGGATTCTTGAAATTACGGAGTTTGTCCTTCTCCTCCACCTCCACCAGTTTCTCTTCAACCAGGGAGAAATTGGCCCGGATGCGCGCCACCTTGGCGGGATTCTTCGATGTGACATCGGCCTTGCAGAGAATCATAAGATCCTCTATGTCGTCACCCGCATCGAAAAGCAGGCGGCGCACGGCCGAATCGGTAACCCCGTCATCCACCAGAGCGATGGGACGCAGATGAAGCCAAACCAGCTTGCGCACATACTTGGACGCGTCAATAGGAAGTTTGAGACGGTTGAATATCCCGGGAACCATTTTGGAACCTATGACGTCGTGCCCGTGGAAAGTCCATCCTATGGACGGGTCATAGCGCTTCGACGCCGGTTTACCTATATCGTGCAGAAGAGCGGCCCAGCGGAGCCATAATTTAGGCTCCGGTCCGTCTGTCGCAGCGACATTGTCAAGCACCATAAGGGTATGCGAAAAATTCTCCTTATGGCCTCTCCCCTCCACCGTCTCCACGCCCTTCAGAGCGCAAAGTTCGGGAAGTATGCGTTCCAGAAGAGAGGTCTGTTCCAGAAGATAGAATGCCTTGGAAGGATGCGCGCTCACGAGCATCTTGTCAATCTCTTCAGTTATTCTCTCCATAGACAGGATGGAAAGCCTGTCGGAAAGTGTCTTCATAGCCTGGAGCGACTCGGGAACTATGCTGAACTGGAGTTCCGGCGTACTGAGCTTGGTGGCGAAGCGGACGGCCCTTAGCATACGCAGAGGATCGTCGGAATAAGTGGTTATAGGATCGAGCGGAGTGCGGATTATGCCCGCTTTAAGGTCATCGAGCCCGCCGAAAGGATCCACGAGCTCCCCGAAATTCTCCTTCTGAAGGGAAAATGCCATCGCATTGATGGTGAAGTCACGTCGCATCTGATCGTCTTCCAGGGTGCCGTCCTCCACGATAGGTTTTCTGGATTCCCTGCGGTACGATTCCTTTCTCGCGCCCACGAATTCCACTTCATCTCCCTTATAATGGAGCATCGCCGTCCCGAAATTCTTGAAATAAGACACATAGCTGCCTGTCACCTCCCCCACTGCACGGGCAAATTCTATCCCGCTGCCTTCCACCACTATATCTATATCGTTACACGGCCTTCCCAGAAAGCAGTCTCTCACATATCCACCTATCGCAAAGGCCCTTACGCCCCTCTTCTGCGCCACATCGGCCACAATGGCGAAAATCTCCCTGTTCAAATGTTCGGGGTATCTGCACATAATAACATCTCTTCATATACGGGGAAATGGTCCATCTGCGAAAACGCCCCGTCGGAACCTTTCCGATAAATGTATACCGATTTTCCGTTAGTCAAAACTATATACTCAACATTCAGCACGGCGTGGTAACGCAAAGCCTGCCGGGCGGTCAGAGCACCGAGGCGCACCTGCTCATTCTTACATTCCACCACCATCAAAGGTTCACCCTTATGTCCGAAAACCACTATGTCGGCCCTGAAATGTTTCCTCCCGTAATCGAAGGCCACTTCGCTGTTCATAAGGGGAAAAGGAACCCCGCACTTTCCGTGAAGAAAAGCGATAAAACTCTGACGCACTTTTTCTTCAGCGGTAAGAGCGACTTCTTTTTTACGAAGCGGGTCCCAAATCATTTGCATAACTTACAAAATTAACTATTTTTGTCGCAACAGCCAAACCGAAAATTCAGGATGGATCTTGTGGATTCTTACATAGATTACATTACGGGTGTAAAACGATACTCCTCCCGCACATCGGAGCTGTATCGCAAGATACTCGAGGAATTCCGCCAATACCTCAAGGCGGAGGAAACGAGCATTCCGGACGGACTGAAGCCACTGATAATCAGGAATTACGAAGTGTACCTCCTGGACAAGAGAAAACTGGGGAAAAGGACTGTCGGCCTGCACGTCAGCGCACTGAGCAGTTTTGCCAAATACCTCAACAAGCAAGGCATATTGGCAGACAACCCCGTCAAAGGAGTGAGCAGGCCCAAAACGGAAAAACTCCTTCCCGTCTTCTACCGGGAGGAATCGATGGAATCCTATTTCTCCCGCACCGCCCTTTACGGAAGTGAAGACGCCCTGTGCCTTCTGAGCGGAAAGAACGCGGCCAAGGAATACGATCATATCCTCAGACGTCTTATTATCCGCATACTTTATCTTACCGGCATAAGGCGGAGCGAACTCATATCCCTCAAAAAAGACTCGCTGGACCGTTCCAGAGGCCTGATCACCATTCACGGCAAGGGCGACAAGCAGCGTCAGGTGCCGGCAGTGGGCGAACTGATAAGTGAAATTTCACTATATTTACGCTCGCAATCTGCGATAGGGATAGAATCAGACAGAGAGAACCTTCTGCTGACGGCGAAAGGCAATCCTCTCTACCCCGAATACGTAGACAGAGCTGTAAAAAAAGAACTTGGAGAAGAAGAGAGCATCACCTGCAGAAAATCGCCGCACGTGCTGCGGCACACGATAGCCACCGAGCTGCTGGACGACGGAGCGCAGCTCAACAGCATCAAAGAGATGCTCGGACACGCCTCACTTGCCGCCACGCAGGTTTACACCCACAACTCCATAGAAAAACTCAAGAATACCTACATTAGCGCACATCCATTATGCCAAGGCTCGAAAAAGCGATAATACAGAACTGGAGAAACATCGCCCTGCAGGAATTGGATTTCTGCCCCGAGATGAACTGCATCTGCGGCGACAACGGTGAAGGGAAGACCAACCTTCTGGACGCCATCTATTACCTTTCTATGACCAAAAGCGCTTTTTCCACCTCGGACAAGTTCAATTTCAGAAAAGGAGAAGACTCCCTGTCTCTGTGTGGGATTTACGATTTCGGCGAAGGAAAACATACGAAGATAAGCATAGCATCCGGCGTCACGGGAGAGAAGAAAGTGCTGAAAGACGGCAAGCAGTACGACAAGATAAGCGAACATATAGGCCTGATACCCATAGTGATGGTGTGCCCCGCGGACGGATGTCTCATAAGCGAAGGCAGCGAACAGAGAAGACGCTTCGTCTCTTCCGTACTGTCCCAGACAAAAGCCTCGCACCTGTCCGACCTGCAGAACTACAACAAGCTGCTCGCCCACAGGAATGCGCTTCTCAAGATGCCTTCATTCTCGGACGACATGCTCGAGAGTCTGGACCATCCGCTCGACCTTTATGCTCAGCGCATCTTCGAGACCAGAAGCCAATTCACAGCGCAGCTGCGCCCTCTGATACAGACATTTTACGACAGGCTCAGCTCAAGTAAAGAGAAAGTTGACATCGTCTATCGGTCAGATCTCGAAAAAGGCCCTTTCAAAGACATACTTATCTCATCAAGACAGAAAGACAAGATTCTCCAGTTCACCTCCACAGGCATACAGAGAGATGATTTTCTGTTCCTTATGAACGGCGACCCCATACGGAAGACCGGCTCACAGGGGCAGCAGAAATGTTTTCTGGTAGCGCTCAAATTCGCACAATATGCCCTGATGAAGGAGATTTACGGATTCCCTCCCATACTTCTGCTTGACGACCTGTTCGACAAACTTGACCTGCATCGCACGGAGCACCTGCTGGAAATGGTCGCCGGAGAAGATTTCGGACAGATTTTCCTGTCCGACACCAACCGCGAAAGGGTCCAGAACATAATTGGCAAATTCACGGCGGAAAGCCGCTACTATGAAGTGGAAAAAGGAGTGTTCAGAGGATGAAAATTGAGAAAAAAACTGCACAGGGAGCCGGCGATCTGGCATTGGCATATATAAAATACCTCAAGGCGGGACCGGCACTCAACACGCACCGCATCTTCGAGACCTGGTATCAGGTCAGCGGGATGAAAGCCTACACTCTGAGATTGTTCTTTAAGGACGGACGCCTCTTCGTGACTATGAATTCGGCCGCGGCAAGAGTCGCAATGAAGAATCAGACAGAAGCCATACGTCTGAAAATCAATGAAAAACTAAAAGAGGACACTCTTTTTATCAAAGACGACGATACTGTCGGATACGTAGAGGAGATCATACTGAGATGAAATTTGTAATAGACACCGAGATACCTTTCATAAAAGGGGTTTTCGAACCCTACGGGGAAGTCATATATCAGAACGGTCCGGACATCACCCGTGACATCATCAAAGATGCGGACGCCCTGATAATCAAGGGGCACACCATCTGTAACGAGGATCTTCTCAAAGACACCTCCGTCAAGATGATAGCCACCACACTCGTGAGCATTTCGCATATAGACACCGCATACTGCGACCGTGCCGGAATATATGTACAGAACGCGAAAGGCACCAATTCCGGAGCCATCTGCAACTATATCTTTTCGGCGATCTACGGTTGCGCGGCGAAAAGGAGCATCAACCTGAGCGGAGCGACAATTGGCATAATAGGCTATGGCACAGTGGGTCAGAAAGTGGAAGCCGTGGCCAGGGCACTCGGATTCAAGATACTTATCGAAGACCCGCCGAAGGAAAGTATGCAGACTTCGCTCACGAGCGCCTTCTGCGACATAGACCACCTTCTGACCAATTCCGACATAGTCACGCTGCATATCCCCATCAATGACAACACGCGCGGCAAGGTCAACACCGCATTCTTCGACAAGATGAAATACGGAGCGTTCCTGATCAACACTGCAGGCGGAGGCGTAGTGGTGGAAGATGACCTCATCAAGGCCATCCCGAAGCTCGGGCCGGTCATCATAGACTGCTGGGACAACGAGCCGAACATAAACACCCGGCTGCTTGATAAAGTGGACATCGGCACACCGCACATCGCCGGATATTCATACCAGAGCAAACTTGCCGCAACACGCTCCGTCGTGCGCAGCGTAGCGCGGTTTTTCTCCTACAGCGCCTTGTACGAATTCTTCCCTAAGCCTGACATCGACAATATGGAAGCCATACACGTGGACGTCATCGGCAAGAGCCAGGGAGAGATAGCGAGCATTTTTCAATACAATTATCCTATATTTACGGACGATTTTCTCTTCAGAATGGCACCCGAGTCATTCAACGAATTGAGAATCAAATACAGATACCGCAGAGAGTTTCACATTTTATAAAAAGCACAGCACTATGACACGCGAAGAACAGATTAATATTTTCAAAACAGGCTTTCCGCAGCTCGACATAGTGGAAGCCGCTTCCGCCGGCAAAGGGATAGATTGCCCCACAGAGGAGGAAATCGACGAATACATAGAATACAACGAGGCCGCCAGCGTGGACGGCAGGTGCAAATTCGTGCCGGCTTCCGGTGCGGCTTCCAGAATGTTCAAGGACATCTTCGCCCACAAGAGCGAGGCTATTGGCCAATTGGCTGAGAATCTGGAGAAATTCGCTTTCTATGACCCGGCCGTGTTCGGAAAAGATCCTTACGACCCGACCAAGACGGCCGACCTGCTTCTGGAGGACACCGGTCTGGGATATGGCAAGAAGCCTAAAGGAGTGCTCCTTTTCCACAAATACGAGAGCGAGGTCCGCACGGCCCTGGCGGAACATCTGGTGGAAGGGAAAGAATATATGAAAAATGAGGACGGTTCCGTGAATATCTGCTTTACTGTCTCGCCCGAACATCTCGATCTTTTCAAAAAGGCTCTCGAAGACGTACGTGAAGAATATGAAAAACGCTACGACGTACATTATAATATAGAGTTCACTTTCCAGGATCCGCAGACTGACACCATAGCCGTAACGCCTGACAACAAGCCTTTCCTCAAAGAAGACGGCAGCATCCTTACACGACCTGCCGGACACGGTGCGCTGATCTATAACCTCAACTCCCTGAAAGAAGAGCTCGTGAGCATAAAGAACATAGACAACGTGGCTGTTGAAAGGCTGCTGCCTACCACCGCACGTTACAAAAAAGCACTTATGGGAAAGGCACTTATGCTGCGCGATCAGGTGTACGGATATATCACGGAGTTCAATCAGCTCACGGCCGTCCTGACCGCAAGCCCTCTCGTGAACTACATTCCGGGATACAACACCATACCGGAGGATCCTTACGCCACGCCTGCCTGCCAGATGCTCTGCAACGAGATCGAAGAATTCCTCAGGACAGAATTCTGCATCACCATACCTGAGCAGAAGGACTGCAAACAGAGAGCTCTTACGCTTATTGAGAAATTGAAACGGCCTATACGCGTGTGCGGAATGGTGAAAAATGAAGGGGAACCGGGAGGCGGGCCTTTCATCATAAAGGACAAGAAAGGCTGCACATCGCTGCAGATACTTGAAAGCGTGCAGATAAACGACCCTTCCAAGATGAAGGAGTCCACTCATTTCAACCCCGTGGATCTGGTGTGCCTTCTGCGCGACAGTAACGGTGAGAAATTCGACCTTACCCAATTCATTGATCCTCAGACTGGATTCATAAGCAGCAAGAGCTATCAGGGGCGCGAATTGAAAGCCCTCGAGCTCCCCGGACTTTGGAACGGCGCGATGTCGGATTGGCTTACGGCCTTTATGGAAGTGCCGGTGGAGACCTTCAACCCGGTAAAGGTGGTTCTCGACCTGCTCAAACCTGCACATCAGAATTAACTTGACTGAAAATATGACAAACAACGAGAAAATACAGAATCTGGAGCAACGGCGGAAGGCCGCCCTTCTCGGAGGCGGGGAGAAAAGAATCGAGGCCCAGCACGCGAAGGGTAAACTGACCGCAAGAGAGAGGATCGCAAAACTTCTGGACGAGGATTCGTTCGAAGAGTTCGATATGTTCCTGCGTCACCGCTGCACTGATTTCGGGATGCAGGATCACCACTTCGACGGAGACGGCGTGATTACAGGACGCGGTACCATAGACGGAAGAGTGGTTTATATTTATGCTCAGGACTTTACCGTAAGCGGAGGGTCTCTGAGCAAGACTATGTCCGAGAAAATCTGCAAAGTGATGGACCTGGCCCTGAAAACTGGCGCCCCGTGCATAGGGCTCAACGATTCGGGAGGTGCGCGCATACAGGAGGGGATAGACGCGCTCGCCGGATACGGTGACATCTTCGAGAGAAACATACTCTCCAGCGGGGTCATCCCACAGATATCAGCCATTATGGGCCCGTGCGCCGGAGGAGCGGTGTACTCCCCCGCTCTGACAGATTTCATCTTTATGACCGAGGGCACTTCCTATATGTTTCTTACCGGCCCAGCAGTCGTAAAGAGCGTGACCGGTGAGACCGTGGATCAGGAAAGCCTGGGCGGAGCGCGCGTGCACACCACCAAAAGCGGGGTGGCCCAGTTCGCCTGCGAAGACGAGACTGACGCGCTGATCTCCATACGCACGCTTCTGAGCTACCTCCCGTCTAACAATCTGAGCACCGCTCCGCGCAAAGAGAGCTCCGATCCTGCAGGAAGAGTGAACACTTCACTGGAAAACATTATACCTGAACAGGATAACAAGGCCTATGATATGTACGAGGTGATACGCGAAATCGTGGACGACGGAGAGTTTTTCGAAGTGCACAAGGGATTTGCGCGAAACATCATCGTGGGATTCGCCCATCTGGACGGAGAGAGCGTGGGGATAGTAGCCAATCAACCAGCGGTAATGGCGGGCGTGCTGGACATCAACGCCAGCCGCAAGGCCTCCAGGTTCGTGCGCTTCTGCGATGCGTTCGGCATTCCACTCGTAACGCTCGTCGATGTACCGGGCTTCCTTCCGGGCACGCAGCAGGAATACGGCGCCGTCATCTCGAACGGAGCCAAGCTTCTCTTCGCCTACGGAGAAGCCACCGTACCTAAAGTTACGGTCACCCTCAGAAAAGCCTACGGCGGCGCATATATCGTAATGAGCAGCAAGCACCTGCGTTCGGACGTCAACTACGCCTGGCCTAGCGCCGAGATAGCGGTGATGGGGGCCAAGGGCGCCACAGGCATACTCAAGGACGTCTCCGAGCAGGAATACGAGGACCTTTTCTGCACGCCATACCGTGCTGCGGAAAGAGGATATATAGAAGACATTATACAGCCGGGCGAGACGCGCTTCCGCGTGATACGCGCACTGCGTTCGCTTTCAAGCAAGAGACAGAGCCTTCCGGCCAAGAAACACGATAATCTGCCATTATGATAAAGGACATCCATGCAGCACAAAACGCTGCAGATAACGAGGTGGTGGCCGCCATAACACTCGCCATCAAGATGACCCTCTCCAGGAAAGAACCTCTGCGCCGCATAACATTCTCTGCCGTAAAGGGCAGCGAATGGAACCGGGCCGACAGATATTTCAGAAACCCCAATAAAGACTGACGATGATAAAATATAATTTCACCATCAATTCCCATCCGTATCTGGTTGAAGTGGGAAACATACAGGACGGCAAGGCAAATGTCTGTGTCAACGGACAGGACTACGAGGTCGTGATTGAAGGCGGTGTCCCGGCGCAGGTCAGCCGCAGCGTCAAACCAGCCGAAGGCATTGGCATTCAAGCAAGTGAGTCTGCTCCTACAAGTTCTGCCAGGCAGGTGGATTCGGCAAGGCCGCTCGGCCCTTCCGGTCCGACCGTACAGGCGGGTCAGACGGGCATTCCCGCCCCGCTTCCCGGAACCATCACGAACGTATTGGTCCGGATTGGCCAAAGCGTCAGGAAAGGAGAGCGCGTGCTGGTTCTGGAATCGATGAAAATCGAGAACGACATCACCGCCGCGCAGGACGGCATCGTAAAAGAAATCCTTGTGACGAAAGGCGACTCCGTCCAGGAAGATGACCCTCTGATCATCATCGGATAAATCAATTGTAATGGAAGTTGTTCAAAACGTACAGGGCAACTTCCTTTTTTTTGATTTATTGCGATGTTTTCAGTAAATTTGTAAGATTTCAGAGCCCATTTGTAATTTAAGTTGCAAAACTTGAATTTGTAAGAATACTAATAACATCGACAATAATATGCAGAACAAACTCCAGGAACTCACAGACAAGCTCTATCAGGAAGGCCTGTCCAAGGGTAAAGAAGACGGTGCCAAGCTCTTGAGTGAAGCGCAGGCACAAGCGGACGACATTATCGCGAAAGCCAAGGCCGAGGCGCAAAGCATTGTGGAGCAGGCTGAAAAGCAGGCGCAGGATCTCAAGACCAAAGCCGCCTCCGACATCAAGATGGCTTCCTCACAAGCTCTTCAGGCCACAAAAAAAGACATAGAGGACCTTCTTCTGGGCTCTGTCGTAAAACCGGGCGTAGAAAAGAAACTCTGCGAAACCGACCTTCTTAAAGACATCATTCTCTCCGTCGCCAAGAATTTCACCGCCGCAGAAAGCGTGGACATCGCCCTCGTCCTTCCGGAAAAAGTCAAGGCCGAAGTGGAGCCTTGGCTTGAAAAAGAGTTAAAAAAGGCGCTCGGCAAAGAAGTCAAGGCCGAATTCTCGAAAAACATCTCAGGAGGATTCACCATCGGACCTGCAGACGGAAGCTACTTCGTATCCCTGACAGAGCAGACTTTCGACGAACTTATCTGCGAATACCTCCGTCCGATAACCAAAAAACTTCTTTTCGGTGAATAATTACGAATATATCGTCGCTTCCCTTCCGGTTCTCACCAGCGATTTCCGCGGAGAACTGGACAGCGAAAGCATCCTTGAACAGATCCGCAGCCAACTCGACGGGAAAGACGTCTCACGTTTCGACCTTCTTCTCGACGGCTTCCGTGCAGACAAGCTATGCGAAGACTTCTATCGGGAAGCGCTGAAAAGCCGCAGTGCGTTCATACGCGGCTATTTCCTTTACGATCTGTGCGTAAGGAATCTCAGAGTCGAATATCTGAACCGTCAGCTGGGACGCAGCCCCGAACAGGACACGCTGAACATCCTCTCAGAAGAGTTCGAGTTCGAAGACACGGAAAAAGTGAACGAAGCGCTCGAGAAGACCGACATTCTGGAAAGGGAACGTGCGCTGGACGATCTTATGTGGGCTGAAACGGAACGCCTGTGCGGGCTTCAGGTATTCAGCGCAGATGTCATCTTCGCCTTCACGGCCAAGCTTCAGATCGTATCCCGCTGGCTTCGTCTCGATCCGGAAAGCGGACGCGCCCTGTTCAAAAAACTGGTAGAAGAAATAAGAAACAATAAAAAACCGATACAATAATGAGTACAACTGGAAAAGTAACAGGTATCGTTTCCAACCTCGTTACCGTGCAAGTAGACGGCCCGGTAGCAGAAAACGAACTTTGCTACATTTCGACCAAACAGACCAGGCTTCTTGCCGAAGTCATCAAAGTCAATGGCGACAAAGCCTCAGTACAGGTGTTCGAAAGCACCCGCGGCCTGAAAGGAGGAGACGCCGTCGAATTCCTGGGCCGTATGCTTGAAGTCTCGCTTGGCCCCGGACTGCTGTCAAGCGTCTATGACGGACTGCAGAACGACCTCACCACTATGACCGGAGTATTTCTCAAAAGAGGAGAATACACCGACCCTCTCGACCACGAGAAGAAATGGGACTTCACTCCCCTCGCCCACGCGCTTGATAAAGTTCAGGCCGGTTCGTGGCTCGGCGAAGTGAAAGAAGGCTGGCTCTCACATAAGATAATGGTTCCTTTCAGTTTCAAGGGCCAATACACGATCAAAAGCATATCCGATGCCGGTTCGTTCAACATAGACACCGTAATTGCCGTGCTGACTGACGAAAAGGGCGAGGATGTTCCCGTCACGATGGTTCAGAAATGGCCTGTGAAAGTCGCCGTCAAGAGCTATAAGGAAAAACCGCGTCCCGAGAAGATAATGGAGACTGGCGTGAGAGTGATAGACACTTTCAATCCCATCGCGGAAGGCGGTACGGGATTCATTCCGGGACCTTTCGGCTGCGGCAAGACCGTCCTTCAGCACGCCATAGCCAAGCAGGGCGAAGCGGACGTGATAGTGATGGCAGCCTGCGGAGAACGTGCCAATGAAGTGGTGGAGATCTTCACCGAATTCCCGGAACTGATAGACCCGCATACCGGACGCCACCTGATGGAAAGAACCACCATCATCTGCAACACTTCCAATATGCCTGTAGCCGCACGTGAAGCCTCAGTCTACACGGCTATGACCATCTGCGAATACTACAGGGCTATGGGGCTGAGATGCCTTCTTCTGGCCGACTCCACATCACGTTGGGCACAGGCTCTGCGCGAGATGTCGAACCGTATGGAGGAGCTTCCGGGAGCTGACGCATTCCCTGTGGACCTTTCGGCCATCATATCCAACTTCTACGCACGCGCCGGAATGGTCATTCTTCCTAACGGACAGAAGGGTTCTGTAACCTTCATAGGTACAGTATCCCCTGCCGGCGGTAACCTCAAGGAACCTGTGACGGAAAGTACGAAAAAGGCGGCCCGCTGCTTCTATGCTCTCGAGCAGAACCGCGCGGACCAGAAGAGATATCCGGCAGTAAACCCTATAGATTCCTACTCCAAGTATCTGGAGTACCCGGAGATAGCGGAATATCTGGACCAGACCATAGAAAAAGGCTGGGTAGAGAAAGTGAACAAGGCCAAGAACCTCGTCCGCCGCGGCCGTGAGATGAAAGACCAGATAGACATTCTGGGAGATGACGGCGTGCCTATGAGCTACCATATATCCTTCTGGAAGAGCGAGATGATAGATTTCGCCTTCCTTCAGCAGGATGCATTCGACGCCATAGATGCGCTCTGCCCTCTCGAGCGTCAGAAATATATGCTTGGCACCATAATGGACATCTGCGACAGGGAATTCGAATTCGACGACTATCAGAAATGCCGCGAGTTCTTCAAGAAAGTCATCAACGCCCTGCGCCAGATGAACTACTCCGAGTTCGGTTCACAGGAGTTCCAGGATAATCAGAAACAACTCTTTAATCTTCTTGAGACAAATGGCAAATAAAGCATATCAGAAAATCTATACTCACCTTGAGGCCATAACCAAAGCGACGGTGTCTCTCAAGGCGCCAGGGGCATCCAATGACGAATTGGCCACAGTGGCCGGAAGATTGGCCCAGGTGGTGAAGACCAAGGGCGATCTGGTTACCCTGCAGGTATTTGCGGGAACTGAAGGTATCCCTACGAACGCGGAAGTGTCCTTCTTCGGAGCGCCGCCTACGCTTAAAGTGAGCGACCAGCTCTCGGGACGATTCTTTGACGCCTACGGACACGCCATCGACGGCGGACCTGAGGTGGAAGGTGAAGAAAGGGAGATCGGAGGTCCTTCCGTGAACCCTTATAAACGCCGTCAGCCAAGCCAATTGATTCCTACAGGTATCGCAGGAATAGACCTCAACAACACGCTCGTCTCAGGACAGAAGATTCCGTTCTTCGCCGACCCTGACCAGCCATACAACCAGGTGATGGCGGACGTGGCTCTGCGTGCGGACGTGGACAAGATAGTGCTCGGCGGAATGGGCCTCACGAACGACGACTACCTGTTCTTCCGTCACGCATTCGAGAACGCCGGAGCCCTGGACAAGATCGTGAGCTTCGTGAACACCACTGAAGAGCCGCCTGTAGAGCGTCTTCTCATCCCGGATATGGCGCTCACCGCAGCGGAATATTTCGCAGTGGACAAGAACGAAAAGGTGCTCGTGCTCCTTACCGATATGACCCTTTACGCCGACGCCCTGAGTATCGTGTCCAACCGTATGGATCAGATTCCTTCGAAAGACTCGATGCCCGGTTCACTCTATTCCGACCTGGCCAAGATCTACGAGAAAGCTGTCCAGCTTCCTGACGGAGGCTCCATCACTATCATAGCGGTCACCACCCTCAACGACGGAGACATCACCCACGCCATTCCGGACAATACAGGTTATATCACTGAAGGTCAGCTGTATCTTCGTGCCGACACCGACTCCGGCAAGGTCATAGTGGACCCGTTCCGCTCGCTTTCCCGTCTGAAACAGCTCGTACAGGGCAAAAAGACACGTGAAGACCATTCGCAGGTGATGAACGCCGGCGTACGTCTGTATGCCGATGCGCAGAACGCCAAAACCAAGCTTGAGAACGGTTTCGATCTGTCGGACTACGACCTCCGCTGTCTCGACTATGCCAAAGAATACGCTACGCGCCTTCTGAGCATAGACGTCAACATCAAGATAGACGAGATGCTCGACACGGCGTGGGAACTTTTCGCAAAACACTTCAAACCGGAAGAGACCGGTATCAAGAAAGCACTTATAGATAAATACTGGAAAGCCTGATGGCCATAAAGTTTCAATATAACAAGACATCTCTTACACTTTTAGGAAAGCAGCTGAAAGTGCGTCAGAACGCGCTTCCCACTCTAAAGAACAAAGAGTCGGCGCTCAGAGTGAGCGTAGCCTCGGCTAAAACGGAAGCGGAAAGGCTTGAACAGCAGGTCACGCAGGCGCTCAAGGACTATGATTACCTCGCCGCCCTGTGGAACGAATTCGAGCCCGGTCTGATAAGCATAACGGACGTGAAGCTCAGAACGGTGAAAGTGGCGGGCGTGAAGATTCCCCAGCTCGACGAGATAATCTATGAGCTCAAGCCTTTCAACGCCTTCACCAAACCGGCCTGGTATGCCGACGGGGTGCGCATTCTCAAAGACATAACGCGTCTGGGAATAGAATCCGAAGTATATCAGCAGAGACGCCGCATACTGGATTTCAACCGCAAGAAGACCACTCAGAAGGTCAACCTCTACGAAAAAGTCCAGATTCCGGGGTATCAGGAGGCTATCCGCAAGATAAAGAGATATATGGAAGATGAAGAGAACCTGACCAAGGCTTCATCCAAGATAGTCAAGACACGACACGCAGAAGAAGAGGAGGAAAGCCTATGATAGCTAAAATGACCAAATATTCCTTCATCCTGCTCAGCGCAGATAAGGAACAGTTCCTTGAAAGCCTTCAAGGGATAGGCGTGGTGGACATCACCCGTTCAAGCAAGCCTATAGACGAGCATTCCGCCTCCATTCTCGATAAGATCAGCGCTCTGAAAAAGAGGATAGAGGAGATAGAAAAGGGAAGCGACGCTCATCTTCAGAGCCTTCTGAGCCAAAGGAGCGAAGCGGAAAAACAGCTTCACGACACTCTACCGTGGGGAGAATTTGACCGCAAGGCGATAGACGATCTTGCCGAAAAAGGTCTTGGCATACACTTCTATACCGTACCTTCCAAGAAATACGACCCTCAGTGGGAACAGGAGTTCGCCCTGCAGGTTATCTGCGAGAAGGAAGGCACGACCTACTTTACCATAGTCAATCCCGAAGGCTTCCCTCTCAAAGAGGTCCAAGCTCCCAAGAAGAGCCCAAGCGAGATAAAGGCTCACATCGAAAAGCTTGACCGTGAGATAAAAGAATATCAGAAGAGTCTGAGCGCGCAGAAAGGCGACATCCCTTCGCTCAGGGCGCAGATGGACTCTCTGGGAAGGGATCTCGACCGCTACCTTGCAGGCACGAAAGCTGACAGCGCCGCGGAGAATATGCTCTGCTGCTTCGAGGGCTTCGCGCCCGCAGAATGTGACGCCAAGGTGCAGCAGCTCCTCGACAGCGAATGCGTCTACTACGTAAGCGAGAAAGCCACGGTGGAAGACAACCCGCCTATCAAGCTGCATAACAACCGTTTCGCCCGTCTCTTCGAAGGGCTCACCGGTATGTACGGTATGCCTGTCTACGACGAGTTTGACCCTACTCCGGTCCTGTCGGTGTTCTTTATGTTGTTCTTCGCGATGTGTATGGGCGATGCCGGATACGGACTTATCCTAATACTCTTCGGCATAGCGGTAAGCAAGAAATGGGTGCAGATAGATATGTTCAAGAACATTGGCCCTCTGATCTCGTTCCTGGGTGCTGCCACTCTGGTGGTGGGCCTGTTCCTGGGAACGGCATTCGGCATCTCGCTTCACGAAGCGTCGTGGGTGCCGGACTCTCTCAAGAGGCTGATGATAGTGGGCAAAGTCGGAAACTACGACATACAGATGGTGCTCGCGCTGGGAATCGGCGTGTTCCATATCTGCCTGGCGATGCTCATAAAGACAGCCTGCTATCTGCGAAGATTCGGATTCAAGGAGAGCATCAGTACGTGCGGATGGACCCTGCTTATAGTGGGAGTGATACTTACGCTTGCCGTGGCTATGTTCACTGGGCTCTCGGAACAGACGACCAAGACCGTCATCATAGCCATAGCGGCCGTGTCTTCGCTCGGGATATTCATCTTCAACAAGCCGGGTCGCAATCCCCTTCTCAACATAGGGTCAGGCCTTTGGGACACATACAATATGGCCACGGGACTTATGGGAGACGTGCTCAGCTACATACGACTCTATGCCCTCGGACTTGCCGGAGGAATGCTTGGAGGTGCGTTCAATGACCTCTCAGTAATGGTGCTCGGATCCCACCCCACCTGGCAGTGGGCGGCCGCCATCCTGATACTTCTATTCGGACACATACTCAATCTTCTGATGTCCTGCCTCGGTGCGTTCGTACACCCTCTGCGTCTTACCTTCGTGGAGTACTTCAAGAACAGCGGATACGAAGGCAAAGGACTGAAATACAATCCATTGAAATAATAAACAATAAATAATCATTCAAAATGCTAAACACAATTTTAGGTTATCTCGGATTTGGCCTTATGTTCGGCCTTGCCGCAGTCGGATCTTCAATCGGAACCACCATCGCAGGTAACGCTGCGGAAGGCGCACTCAAGAAGAACCCTGACAAATCTTCAAGTTATATGATTCTCTCCGCTATGCCTGCCACACAGGGTCTCTACGGATTCGTGGCATTCCTTATGTGGATGGGAACTGATTTCGCCGCAGAAGGCGCACTGCGTTTCGGCGTAGGCTTGTCAGTGGGAATAGTTCTGCTCATCTCGGCCATCCGTCAGGGACAGATCTGTGCCAATGGCATAGTAGGTATCAGCCAGGGACACGACGTTCAGACCAACACTATGATCTACGCCGCCCTTCCTGAATTCTACGCCATTCTTTCGCTCGTAGCTGCGATTATGATATAACCCTGTCAGCGCGCACGCGTTGCAAAAGCCGGTCCTTCATTCGGAGGGTCGGCTTTTGCCGCAATAAGCGTCCGTTCATAGACCATCGCCTCCTCTTGACTACGAAGCTGGCGCACACTCCATCCGTTCACGATGGACATCTGCTGATAGAACAGGCATTTGTTGGTTTCGGGTGCATGGATTTCCCTGTTTATCACTGTCAAAGAATATCAACATCATCAAGAGAATCAATGATATCCATAAGTGGTGTATCGTCAATTTTGAATGATCTGATCATTTCATTCGCATTTGAAAATACTTCCAAATCCACACTGAAATCCTGGTCTGAACGGGCAACATAGTCCTCGGCAGAAAGGAAATAATATTTCATACCATTGTACGAGAACGTCAAATCGTAACCCTGTACTGCAAAATAATAGAAGAACGCCTCCTGATTGTTTGTTTTATAACCGTGATACTTATCTCCGTTCTTTACATAATCCGGCTTGAATTCGGAGTTATACTGATAACCGTCCGAATCCTCCAAAATGTAATCTCTCATAATTTCAATCAATAAAATCTCTTACTCTTCTCAAGACAGCTTGCATCTCGTTAGTTAGCGGTTTGGGCTCTCCCACGGGTTTACCATTTTCCCATTCATGATAGTGATCTTTCAAATTATGGTGAGGAGTCGTATGAATCTCCCAAACCTTTTTTCCGTCAGAGCCATATTTGGCAATTTTCCCGACATCTTTACCATCTTCCCTGATTTCAGCATATACCCTATT